>NZ_SOHG01000053.1:0-158901 GCF_004403155.1 Cryobacterium sp. Hh7
TCAGAATCGCTCATAATCAATTTTCCCAGACCAACACCCCAAGCACGGGAAATCGACCGGCGTTTTAAACTTTGGTACTACTGACCCACGCTCCTAGGCGTGAGGTTGCTTTGTCATGGAATCCGGTGGAGTTCAGGTTTAACGTATAGCGTTATTGACGCGATGCGTTATAGACTGATCGTGTGATCAGGTCGTTCGGTAGCAAGGACACTGGAAAGATCTGGCATGAGCAGTACGTCAAGGGTGTCGACCGCGCGGTGCAGCGAGCGACCCTGCGGAAACTCGAGTTGGTCAATGCGGCCAAGGATCTTGAGGACCTTCGGATCCCTCCGGACAATCGTTTGGAACAGCTGGTCGGGGACCGTCGAGGTCAGTACAGCATCCGGGTGAACGTCCAGCGGCGCATCTGCTTCGTCTGGAGAGAAGGAGGAGCAGACCATGTCGAACTCGTCGACTACCACTGAGAACGACTCGATCGAGCCGATCCATCCGGGAGAGATCCTGATGGAGGACTTCATCGATGGATTCGGGATCACGCAGAACAAGCTCGCGGTCAGCATTGGGGTGCCGCCGCGCCGGATCAATGAGATCGTGCACGGCAAGCGGGGCATTACGGCCGACACGGCGATCCGCCTGGCGCGGTACTTCGGAACCTCGGAAGAGTTCTGGATGAACCTGCAGTCCAACTATGAGTTGCGTCGCGAGCGCCGGGCGCTGCGGGACAGGGTTGCATCGATCACACCGCTGAAGGTCGCGTGACAGATTCTTCGATTCGGGTCGTTGCGCACAATGCGTTGGGGGCGCGAGACTTCGCCCAACTGGGGCGGCTGTTCGAAAGACGGGCCCCGTACCAGTGCGACGTCGGACTAGTCATCGCGTCAATGCATCCCTGAATGCGCGTGCCGCAGTCTCCGGACTTCATGCAGGCAGCCGTTGGAACGTGGTCGAGTTCAGGTTTAACGCTTAGGCTCAAGTTTCTTGCGATATTCGTCACGAGAGCATCAATCGAAGGAGACCATCGTGCCTGTCATCGCCATCATCGGAGCCGGACCGGGACTCGGCGCAGCGGTTGCGCGCCGGTTCGGGCGCGAGGGCTTCTCGCTTGCCCTGATATCCAGGAACCAGGCGAAGCTGGACGCTATGGCAGCCGAGCTGACCGATGCCGGCTTCACCGCGAGTGGTTACGCTGCGGATGTCCGCACGCCCGCGTCGCTCGAAGCTGCCCTTGCACGTGCCGCGGCAGAGCTCGGGCCCATTACTGCGCTGCAGTACAGTCCGCTCCCGTCGCGCGACTACCTGAAGCCGGTGCTGGAGATGACTCCTGAGTTGGCGCTGGAGGCATTGCAGTTCTCGGCCCTCGGGCTCATCCACGCCGTGCGCACGGTGCTGCCGGGAATGCGTCTGGCAGGAAGCGGCAGCATCATCCTGATCAACGGTGGAACCTCGGTGCAGGCGCGCGCCGGCTTCGCCGGCACGTCGATCGCATTCCCGGCCGAGAGCGCCTACGGCGAGATGCTGCACGATGCCCTGGAGGGTGACGGTATCCGGGTTAACCAACTGGTGATCCCCGGCGGCATCCCTCAGCTTCAGCTTGCCAACGGCATCGATGGCGTCGCTGATCGCATCTGGGACCTCCACGCCGTTGCCGGTCCGTTCCGCACCATGCTCATCCCGCTCGAGGACGGCCGGGAGTAGCGAACTCGTTGCCCCGTCGCACGATGGTCAGCCAGACTGCACGCCGAAGTGAGGCTCGGCGCGGTCTGCGCGTGGACGCAGTGCCCCAAAAAGAAGTCCACCGCCATCCGAGCGGCCGCTCGTCCGATGGAATTGCGTCGGTTGACTGCGTCGAGTGTTAGCGTTCTGGCATGACTGAGACGGCCAAGCAGAGATCCCGTACCTCCCGCACCGGGTCGATCCCACGCACGGCGGCACGGATCGCGCTCGGGCTAGTCCTGGCCGGTGCCGGTACCACCCACCTCACGGTCGCGCGTGACGATTTCCAGGCACAGGTGCCGGAGTGGGTACCGCTGAACGACGACCTCGTCGTGCTCGGCTCCGGGGTGGTGGAGATCGCCCTCGGCGTGGCCCTCCTCGTCGCCGCGAAGCAGCGTGTGCTGGTCGGATTCGTGGTTGCGGCCTTCTTCATCGCCATCTTCCCCGGAAACATCTCGCAGTACCTGACGAAGACCGACGCGTTCGGCCTCGACACCGACCAAAGCCGCTTCATCCGACTGTTGTTCCAGCCGCTTCTCGTGCTGTGGGCACTGTGGGCGACCGGGGCGAGCACAGTACTCCGTCGGGCGCTGCGTGGGCGCCGATAGCCCCGTCCGCCGTGAGCCGGCCCGTACCGGGTCGGCTGCACAGGGTGGCGGTGGCAGACTGATTCCCATGACGACGCTGCACATCACCGGCGATGACACCTCCGACGCCCTCCTCAGCGAGAATCCGTTCGCGCTGCTCATCGGAATGCTGCTCGACCAGCAGGTTGCGATGGAAACGGCTTTTGCCGGTCCGGCCAAGATTCGCGAACGGATCGGCACCCTCGATCCGAAAGTGATCGCCGACTTCGACACGGAGGCCTTCGCCGAGATGTTCCGCGCGTCACCGGCCGTGCACCGCTACCCGGGTTCGATGGCGGCGCGTACCCAATCGGTGGCCGGGGCCATCATGAGCAACTGGAACGGCTGCACCGCCTCGATCTGGACGGAGGGAGATCCCGACGGCAAGGAAATCTTCCGTCGACTGAAGTCACTGCCCGGGTTTAGCGAACAGAAAGCGAGGATTTTTCTCGCACTCCTCGGTAAGCGACTCGGAGTCGACGCGGCCGGCTGGCGCGAAGCATCCGCTCCCTATGGGGAGGAAGGGTCATACCGATCGGTGGCCGACATTGTCGACCCCGAATCGCTCACTCGCGTGCGCGAGACCAAGCGCGCCGCTAAGGCAGCCGCGAAGGCGTAGTCTCGCGTGGTGGGCCCTCACTTCAACGAACGGACATTCGACTTTCTCGACGAACTCGAGCATCGCAACGAACGCGACTGGTTCCAGGAGCACAAAGCGATTTACGAGCACGAGTTGAAAGAACGGATGCTTGCGGTCATCGAGCGAATCAACCTTGCGTTGGGCGACTTCGCGGCCGAGTGTGTGCGCCCGCCGAACAAGGCCATGATGCGCATCTATCGTGACGTTCGATTCTCGAACGACAAGTCGCCGTACAAGACTCATCTCGCTGCCCACTGGCCACCCCGTGGATTGGAGAAGGCCGGGGGAGCCGGATACTTTCTGCAGGTGGGTGTGCGCAGCGTCATGGTGGCCGGCGGTGCCTACAGCCCGCAGCCGCCGCAGCTACGGGCCCTCCGCGACTACGTGCTCGACCACCACGGAGAGCTGCGCTCTCTGCTCGCCACGCCCGCGCTCACACAACTGGCGCAACCGTTCGGCGGCGACAAGCTCATCCGCCCGCCGCGCGGCTTCCCGGTCGACCATCCGGCGGCTGACCTATTGCTCAATCGCAGCTGGGCACTGGTCGGCCACCTGCCCGGCGACGTTGCGCTCGAAGAGAATTTCACCGACCTGGTCATTGAACGGTTTCGGGCGTTTCAACCGGTAGTCGACTTTCTCAACGTTCCACTGGCCGCGGCCACCCCGCTCGAGCAGGAAGCAGCCGTAGGCCGCCGTCGCTCTGCCTGACCACAGCCAGCCTGGACCCGCGCCGTATCAGGCCAGGGCCCCGGTAAGTGCCGGTCACACTTTGTCCCTGTGGTGGTGCACAATCTGGGCGCCGTTTCTCACAGCAAAATTCTGACCTGGGGTGTCTATCCGATCGCGTACCTGCTTCCGGCCATCGGTGTGAGCGGTGGAGACGCCTGGGTCGGCAAGCAACTCGGATACTCGATAGCCGACATTCTGGCGAAGACGGTCGATGGGCTCATTATCTTCCAGATTGCGCGGATGAATTCCTTTGCCGACGACCCGGCATTGGCGCTCGCGGAACTGTCCGTCGAGGACGCCGGGGAATTGTCTCTGTCGATCAAGCCCGCGGACGTCGTGAAATAGGGCGAACGTCATCGGGGCCCGGCCGAGCGAACGTCTGCTCGGCCGGGCCCCCATTGCACCCTGGGCCTATGACATCGAGGTGACAACGGATGTCTGATGCCTCACCCGACAAAGACGCCGCCTAGTCCAGCGCCGTAATACGGCTCAGCACCTGCTCGGGAACCGCTTGGCGCGGCACCTCGCCCACCAGAAAATCGCCGTCGGGCAGCAGCGTGCCGGAGTCGGACGACCAGAACTCCGCGCCGATCACCGCTCCGCTCAGCTGGCTGCCGTGCAGCTCGACGTGGTCGTCGTGTCGCTGGCCGAGCGCCCACCGGTAATGGTCGGTCACGTTGGCGACTGGAGAATAGGTCGACAAAGGTACCCCGCCGACAGCCGGGCCGCGGTCGTCGAGCAGCACAGCGATCAGCGGCAGCGCGGCGAACCCGCGCAGCCAGTCGGCAACATACATTGACGCGTTTTCGGCGTTGTCGGCGTCGAGCCCGGACACATCGTTCGACCCCGAAAATGGATGCGTGAGCGCCAGCCACTGCATCGGCGACGGAATCTGCAGCACGACCGGTACCCGCTGGGTCTGGCTGAAGAGGGTGGCCAGTTCAATCACGTACGCCGTCGTCTCGGCATCACCGAGCAGGGTACGCAGGGCATAGCCGGTGCGGGTTTTGGCGCCCATCGCTGCCTGAAGCGCAGGGTCGGCGGCGACCCGCTGGGCGTAGAACCGGTCGAGGCTGAGCAGGGCCAGGTCGGACTTCAGCACGCCCTGCACCTGGCCGAAGAAGTTCGCGAAGGCCATCGGCTCCTGCCACGGCACCGGCTTGCCCTGCAGAAAAACGGATTGGGCATATTCGTGGCTGTCCAGCACGACCGCGCGACGGCGGCCCGACGTTGGCTCGGCCAGCAGGTCATTCAATGAAACGGTCACGGTGTCTCCCATCGATCAATCAAGAAAATCGACCCGGGCTGCGGGACCGTAAGGAGACGGTCCCGCAGCCCGGGTCAGCTGGTGAAAATTAGGACTTGTGCAGGGCCACTTCGCCGTACTTCTGCTCTAGTTCGCGCACGCGCGCCTCGAGCTTGCTGATCTTGAGCACCCGACGATCGGGAACCATGATGAGCGGCAGATCCTCGAGCTTGCCCTTGACGCGCTCCGGCTCGAGTCCGCCCCAGTGGGTGGCAATCAGGTTTTCGTCGTCGTCCTGACCCCAGGAACCGAAGTACAGCAGGTCAGCCGGCGGCTCTTCCTTCACGAAATCCTTGATGAATTCCTTGTAGGGAGTGCCGCGATTGATGCGGTCCTGGCGCATCTTCGCGCGCAACTCGATGGTGGCCTGCTCGTGCACCACGTAGGTCTCCGGTTCCCAGACCACGCCGTACATGGTCGACGCGGTGTGGGCACTGATCCGGTCGAGTTCGAGGTCGGTGACCACGAGCTCCGGGTCGCGCTCGAGCACATCGCCGTAGCCGCCGCCCGCGCCCTGGGCGATCATGTAGAGCTCGCCCTCCTTCGCCACGTCGAACTGCAGCCCCATGTGGGCGGACTGGTAGTCGCCGCCCTCGAATGGCTGCTCGTTCATCACGCGCTCCATCGAGAGGTTGAACTGCGACGGGTCCTTCTGGATGATGTCGTAGATATTGACGTTCTTCACCATCGCGAGCGGGTAGACCGGGCACCCGTAGCCGCCGAACATGCCGGGTACGGAGGAAAACTTCGACCCGCTCGTCACGGTCATGAAACCCCAGCTCGGGGTGCCGCGGGAGGCGACGATCATCTCGTAGCCCATGCCACCGCGAAACTTGCCGAAGCCCTGGTTGTCGCGAACGAGACGCTTGCTCACGAGCTGCAGGAACGGAACCTCTTCTTCCATGACTTCCTGCTCGCCGATGTCGGCCATCGCGCAGAATAGCGGGGCGACGGCGTCTTCACCGTCGCGAAAGGCCTTCGCGCCGCCGCCCATGCCGTTGAGGTCGGCGCACAGGTTGCCGACCTGCTCACCATTTTGCGTGGTGCCGCCCCAGAGAAAGTCGTTGATCTGGTTAAACCAGGGGGCAACGACGTTGGAGTACTTCTGTGGTGAGGAGAACTGCATCTTGGCAAAGGCCGTCTGCAGGGCCGAAAAACCGCGGAAGGATGCCTGCAGCGACTGCCCGACGGGAGCGTCGTAGCCGGCATCCGCCCAGCTGTGTTCCTCGGTGATTACTTCGATCGGCGACAGCGCACCGGTCGAGCGGGGCAGGTCGGGCCACCAGTACGACAGGATGGCCTGGGCCATGAACGACTTCGTTGAGGCGAGCGGCGAATTGATGGCGCGGTTGAGAATCTCGGGGCCGGTGCCGGTGAGGTCCACGATCATGCGTTCGCCCTTGATGGTGATCTTGCAGGCGAACTTGATCAGGATGTTTTCCTTCAGCGTCGAGTCGACGAACTGATTGAAGGTGACCGTGCCGTCGGGAAGCTCGCCGATGCGGCGGCGTACCTCGGTTTCGACGTCCTCGACGGTGACTCGCAGGGAGGCCACGAACGTTTCCTGGCCGACCTCGTCGATCAGGCGGTCGACGGTGTCCATAATGCGCTTGACGGCGCCCATCTTCACCTTGATGTCGGCGAGCATGAGCTTCGGGTCGCGCGTCGAGTGCTGCAGGAAGGTGAGCAGGTCGCGGCGCAGGTGGCCCTTTTCCACGATCTTGATCGGCGAGGCGCGCAGGCCGTCGTCGAACGGTGTCTCCGAGCCGCTCGGCATGCCGCCCGGCTCGCAGGCGCCGTTTTCGCCCTCGTGGATGGTGGCGCCGACCCAAGCGATGATGATGCCGCCGCGAATCACCGGCACTAGCATCGACTGGTCGGTGTTGTGCACCATGCCGAAACGCGAGTCGTTGTGGAAGAAACCATCACCCTCGTTGATGCCAACGGTGGGTTCGTCCTTCCAGTTCTTCATGATGTAGCGGATGGGGTGGTGCAGCACCGCAGAGAACGCGATCACACCGCGGTTGGAGAGGTACGTCACGTCGCCCTCGGCGGTGTAGACGGCACAGGACAGGTCCGCCCACTTGGCGCCGGGCGCTGCGCCCATGCTCTCGCACATTTCAAACGCCTCGTCGAGGGCGCCGGCCAGGCGCTTGCGGATGCGGTCGATCTCGAGCGGGTTGATGCCGTTCGCGATGCACTCCTCCTCATAGGCGGTGCGGGGCATGATCTCGTGGTGGCGCATGATGGCCGGGTCTGGTCCGAGAAAGAGGGTGGTTTCGTCCATGAATTTGTCGACCCACTGCTGTTCCTGGTCGGTCAGTAGCTGGGCTGCGTCGTCGTCGTTTCCGCTGGTGGGTACAAACTGGTCAGTTGTCAGTGTCATGGTGTTCAAGCTCCTTTGCTTGCGTTAGCTACAGAAAAAGTGGTCAGTCGCTGAGCAGCCATACCGCCCCCTGCAGGGTCGGCTCCAGGCGCCAGCCCGGCTCGACCAGGTACGTGGTGTTCTCGGTCGTCACGATCGCCGGCCCGTGAATCACGTACTCGTGTTTGAGCGCCTCAGCGTCGTAGACAGGGGTGTCCACCGCGCCGACGATGCTCGTGAAGTGCACCGACCGGTGCGACACGGGGGCCGGTTTGGTCTTCTCGCCGCCGATTTTGATCGACTCGAACTGAATGACTTCGCCCTCGATGAACGATGCGACCCGAATCGTCTGCACCCGGATGCCTGCCTCCGGTGCCTGGGTTCCCTCGCCGTACCGCTCGCCAAAGATCTCGGAGAACGTCTTGATCAGGTGCAGCACATCGGCGACCCCGTTGACCCGGTTGATGTCGAAGGCGACGGCGGTGGTGACGAGCTGGTTGCCGTAGCGCATGTCCATTTCGAGTCGGTAGCGCACGTCGGCACGGTCGTAGCCCTGGCGCACGAGGTCTTCGGCACCCTTGGCTTCGAGCTCCTCGATGTACCCGTTGAGCGCGTCGTACTGGTTGTACAGGCTGCGCTTGATCGCTTCGTAGAGCACGACGTAGGCGCTGCGTTCGTGAATGTGCAGCGGGCGCATATTGCCGGCGCCGAGCGCCGAGAACACCGACGCGAAGGGTGGAAACAGGATGCGGCTGATGCCGGCGCTCGCCGCGATGCCACAGGCGTGCAGGGGGCCGTTGCCACCGTAGGCGAGCATCGTGTAGTCCTCGATCAGGCCGCCGCGCGAGCGCAGCTCCTTCTCGATGCCAATCGCCATCTGCTCATCGACGGTCTTCTTGATGACCTTGGCCACCTCGACCGCGTCCAGATCGAGCTCGTCGCTGAGCGTCTCGTCGATCACGTAGATCGACCGCTTCTTGTTGAGCTTAATGTGCCCGTTGGCGTAGTTGTCCGGGTCGAGATAGCCGAGCACGAGGTCGGCGTCGGTAACAGTGGGGCGCAAGCCGCCACGGTCGTAGCAGGCCGGACCTGGGTCGCTTCCGGCCGACTCCGGCCCGATCTGTATGGCGTGGTGGATGCGGTTGTAGGCCGCGATCGAGCCGCCGCCAGCACCGAGGGTGTTCAGGTGGATCATCGGCGCCGAGACCATCCAACGTCCAATGGTGGGCTGGAAGTCGTAGTGCCGCACACCACCCTCCGGCACCAATCCGATGTCGAACGAGGTGCCGCCCATGTCCATCGACACGACGTCGCCGAGCCCGGTGGATTCCGACAGGTGCTGTGCCGCGCCGACGCCGGCGATCGGTCCGGAGTGAATCGTTTGTAAGGCATCCGTGGAATTGGGCTGCGCCATGCCGCCCGAATTGTGAATAACGAGCATCGGCTTCTCATAACCCGAGTCACGCAGGTTGTTGGAGAGCTGATTGAGTGCATGAAACATTGTCTGGTGCAAAAAAGCATCGACGACGGTGGCCATTGCCCGCACGTATTCGCCCTTGCGGCCCGAGACCTGGCTGCTCAGCAGCACCGGAATCGACCCGAGCTCGTGCGTGGGGTACTCGTCGAGAATGATCTCGAGAATGCGATCCTCGTGCACCGAGTTCTCGGTCGCGTTGGTCAACGCGATAACGATGGCCTCTGCGCCGTTGTCGACGAGTTCGCGCACCTGGGTGCGCACGTCGTCGTACATCAGGGGCACCAGTACCTCGCCGACCGAGTCGATCCGTTCTTTAACCGAGCGGATGAGGCGGCGCGGCACAAGCGGGTCTGGTCGCTGGGCATCGGGCATATCGCCCTGCTTGACCCCGTCGAGTCCTTCGCCGTAGCCGCGGCCACGGGAGAGCGGGATGGTGTCCTCGAACCCGTGGGTGACGATCGCCGCGACCCGCGGCCCCTTACCCTCGATCAGGGCGTTGGTGCCGAGGGTGGTGGCGTAGCGCACCGAGTCGACCTCCTTGAGCGCGGTTTCGCGGCTGATGCCGGCGCGCTCGCAGGCCCGGTCGAGGGCTTCGTTGAAACCGAGGGCGAGGTTGTGGTGGGTGGTGAGCGCCTTGGATTCGATGTACACGTCGTCCCAGACGAAGAAGCAGTCGCTGAATGTGCCGCCGATGTCTACGGATATGCGTTTCACGGTCAGTGCCCTTCGGAGTTGTCGGCGTGCGAGTGGGAATGTGCGGACACGGAATCAAACCGGGCGCTGAGGTCGGTCTCGGCGTTCTCGCCGGGGCCGTAGTTGACGACCTCCTCGGGGTTGCCGCCGTGGGCTTCCCACTTTTCGCGCAGGGAATCGATATCCCAGAGCATGTCGACGGTCGGCGGATGCCCCGGCGGCAGGTATTCGGCCTCGATCTGGGTGCCGCAGGTGGGGCAGTAGAACTCCAGGATGCGGCAGAAGGTCGGGTCCGGGGAGAACGTGAACTCGTACTTTTCCGGGTCGATCACCGGGGGGTGAATCTCCCGCGGGTCCCGGTCGTAGACCAGAGTTCCTTCCTTGTAGTTGCCGCGGGCGTCGCCGAAGTCATGGGCGCAGACGCGGCAGATCCACCGCTCCGTATCGAGGTCGATGAGCAGGTATTCGGTCATGGGAACGCGCATTGTGTTTGTACCTTCCTGGGGAAACAAAAAAGTGGGCTAAAGCGTGTCGGCGAGCTGCAGGTCGCCAGCCGTGGAGACCGTCAGGGTCCAGCCGAGCGGCACGCGCGCGGTGAAGAACGGTCCCTCGACGATGGCCGGTCCGGCCGCCGTGGCGCCGGGCTTCTGGTCGTCGAGTTGGTAGACCGAGACGCTGTCGATCTGGGTGGGCGTGGAGCGCACCTGCCGGGTTCCGGCGGCCACGGCGGCGCTCGCCGCAGCGGGTACCCCGCTGTCGATGGTCGGGTGCGGCAGCCGGAAGGTGGCCTTGAGCGAGAGAATCTCTTCGCCGTCTTCGACAATGGTCGACCAGTCGAGTTCGCACTCGCTCAGGTCGTGCCCTTCCTGGAACATGTCCTTGCCGGCATCCGCTTGCATCGACGTGCGCACCGCGGTGATCTCGGCCTCCGAGAACCCGGTGACACTCGTTTCGTAGGACTGGGCGATGTCGGAGAAGCTGATTCCGTAGGCCGAGAACACCGCGGCGAGCCGGGGCACGAGCACGTTGTGCACGCCGGCAATGCGTGCGGCGGCGCAGGCGTTCATCGGTCCGCCGCCACCGAACGCGGCGACCGTCGTGTCGCCCGTCGCGCTCACGAGGTCGGCGAAGGCCCGCGCCAGGTGGCGGGAATAGCTGGCTTCCATGCGAATCAGGGCCTGGTCGAGGCTGATTCCGAGCGGGTCGGCGACGGTCTTGGTGATGACAGCGCGCGACCGTTCGGCGTCGAGGGCCATCTCGCCGTTCAGATAGGTGGCGGGGTCGAGCACGCCGAGCAGCAGGTTGACGTCGGTGATCGTGGCCTGCGTGCCACCGAAACCGAAGCAGGCCGGTCCGGGGGCTGCCCCGACGCTTTCCGGCCCGACGGTGATCTCGCCGTCGTGCACGGCAATGATCGAGCTGCCGCCGACTCCGGTCGAGCGCACATCGCTCATCTCGTAGGAGATGTCGACGCCCTGGATCGATCCGCGCCGGTCGACGGTGATCGTGGAATTGGCGACGGCGCCGACATCCGTTGTGGTGCCGCCGACATCGATCATGAGCACGTTGTCGAGCCCGTACGCCTCGGCCAGGGCACGGGTGCCCTCGAGGCCGCCGCGCGGTCCGGAGGAGTAGGTCTTGAGCGCGACCGACTTGGCCACGCGGGAGGAAGCGCCGTCGTTGCGGTAGATCAGCAGCGGGTTCTTCACCTTGTAGGCGCGCAGCCGGTGTTCGGCGCTGTACAGAAAACGCTCGACCGTGGGGTGCAGAAAGGAGTTGAGGATGCCGGACCAAACCTGACGCTGGCGGGAGGTATCAGAGGCGAACTCGCGGGAGAACAGAATCGGCACCGAACCGAGCAGGTGTCGGGGAAAGTTCTTGAGCATGGTGCGCTTGAACAGGTGTTCGCGTTCGGCGCTCAGGCCGGCGACGACGAGACGCTCCGCTCCGGCGGTGGTCAGTCGGTTGATCTCGGCGACGAGCTGGCGGGAGAGTTCTTCGGGACTGCCGTCGGCCGTGATGATGCCGATCCGGGCACCGATCAGGTCGGTGAACAACGCGGCGGTGTCGTCCGAGTGGCCGAGCGAGTCCGGCAGGGTGGGATCGTCGGTGATGAGCCCGATCTTGGGCCCCTTGCGCTGCACCAGCGCGTTGGTGCCCTGGGTCGATGAATAGCGGATGTGCTGGGTTGAATGCAGCAGGTCGGCTAGATTCGCTTCGCCGAACAGTAGAGCGGATGCCTTTGTCATCGCGTCGAAGAGACACTGGGACAGGTCGACCGGAGTGGTGAGGGTCTTGGTGAACGTGAAATCCGTGCCACTGGCGACAACAATGTCGGTGAGGGTTCCACCATTGTCAATGTTGATCAATCGTTCCATGAGCGCTCCTTTGCGGTTTGTGGTGAGTGATCGAGGCCCTCGGGGAGCCACGTCACCAAGAATGACCCCGCGTCCGAGGTAGAGCGTGTCCCAGATTGGGACACCGCACGACTAGCGCTCGCGGGGTCGCAGCGGGCATGCTTGCAGAGTCCACAAGGGAGTCGATATGCACAGAGTCGCCGATCGGCGAATCAAGATAGCGGCTGCGCGCGCCGATTTTCTGCGATTCGGACACGCGGAAACCCAATCGGTTCCTGGCGTGGTGGCCGCCTCCTGGCAGCGTTCCTTCTCAGCGGGAGTGGATGCATCCACTTCTCAGGCAGTGTTTCACAACGACCTCGATCTGACCGGCCGTCTGATGCGCTGCTCGGAACCGGTCATCGCCCGGCTGAGCGATGAGATGGCCGAAATGCCGCTGTCGATCGTACTCACCGACTACAAGGCACGAATTCTGAGTCGTTCCGAAACCGACAAGACCATCGGAACCCTGCTCGATGACGTGTCGCTGGCGCCCGGCTTCAACTACGCCGAGGCGAGCGTCGGAACCAACGGAATCGGCACCGTGCTCGAGTCGGGTCAGCCGTTGTACATCGTGGGGCCCGAGCATTTTCTCGAGCACCTGCAGCCATTCGCCTGCGCCGGGAGTCCCATTCGGGACCCGATCACCGGGCGGGTGGAGGGGGTGCTGGATATCAGCTGCCTCATCGAAGATGCCAGCCCGCTCATGCATTCCCTGGTGCGGTCGGCCGCCCATGAGATTGAGCGCAACCTGCTCGCCGATCGCAGTCAGCGACAGCAGGCACTGTTTGAGGAGTATGTGCGGGTGGATTCCCGCAACCGGGGCGCCGTCATGGCCATCGGCGGCACCGTGGTGATGGGCAACGCGGTCGCGCAAAGTTCGTTTTCTCCCGATGAACAGTGGACCATTCAAGAGCACGCTCGCTATCTGATGATTTCTCCTGGTCAGCCGGTCGACCAGATCGAGCTGTCCTCGGGCAAGGTCGTGCATGTTCGGGGCAAACGTGTCGTGATGGGCCCGGACGTCGCCGGCATCGTTGTGGTGGTCGAAATCGTCTCCGAGCCCGCACCGGTACCGGTGCCCGCATCGAGACTGACCCTGCCGCTGCGGAGACACCGGTTGAAGAAACCCATTCCTGCTGACTCTTCGGCGATTCTGCACGATGCGGAATCCTTGCTCGGCAAACGCGCCTCGAGCGGAGTGGTCACCGCGCTCACCGCCGGCGCGCCCCTGCTCGTGCTGGGGGAAGCCGGCGGCGGCAAGGTGTCGCTGCTCGCCGAACTATATCGCCAGATTGTTCCGCTGGGTCGAAGCGTCGTATTCGGTGCCGAGCAGCTCAATCAGCACGGCGTGCACTCGGCCATTAATAACGACCTGATCAGCGCCCTGGCCCGGCCAACGCTGTACATCTTTCGCAATATCGATCGGTTCACCGAGGCAGCGACGGCCGAACTCGAGGCGTTTCTGGTGACCCGCGAAGCCGGTGCTGGCGGCCTGGCCGTCACCGTGTCGCAACCCGATCTTCAGGCTGACCTGGCCGCTGCCCGCCCGTACACGGCCCTACTGCAGCACTTCACAACCTCGGTCACGGTTGCGCCGCTGCGGCACCGCCAGGGAGACCTGCCCGACATCGTCACCCGGGTGCTCGCGCGACGGGCCGGTTTACGTCCGGCCACTGTGAGCGCCGGAGCGATGCGGGTGATCTCCCGCTATCCGTGGCCGGGCAATATTCGTCAGCTCGAAGAAGCGCTCGACACCGCCCTGCTCACGCGACCGGTCGGCGCCATCCAGGCCGAAGACCTGCCTGCCTACTGCCACGGCGGTGCACCGCGCCTGTTGTCGGCGATCGAAGCGGGGGAGCGTGACCTCATTGTCGGTGCCCTGCACAAAGCCGACGGCAATCGGATGCGCGCGGCCGAGTCCCTGGGAATAGCCCGGTCCTCCCTCTACCGCAAGCTAAAAACCTTCGGTATCACCGTCACCGACTCGTAGCAGGGCTACGGCATCCGCTTACTGGCGGTGTGTGGCACGCAGGCGAATCACAGACCAGACGACCACGACGGCGACGAGTGCCATGGCACACAGTCCGAGTCCGGAGTAGCCGGCCAGCGCCAGGATCGGCCCGGCAATTGCGCCGCCGAGAGCTCCGGCCGCGTTCATCGAGAGGTCGGAGAAGCCCTGCAGCGAAGATCGATCCTCGATCTCGACGGCCTCGGCGACGAGCGCAGAGCCGGCGACAACGGATGCCGACCAGCCCAAGCCCAACAGCACCAGACTTACCGTCATCGTGCCCTGCGACCCGTCACTGAGCCAGGCCGCTCCCAGCGCCCCGAGCAGCAGGGCCTGCCCGCCGAGGATCACCCGAAGCCGGCCGAACCGGTCGGCGAGCGCCCCGAACGCCGGGGAGAGGGCGTACATGCCGGCCACATGCAGGCTTATCGTCAGCCCGACGATGGTCAGGGTCGCGCCGTGGTCCCGCAGGTGCACCGGCGCCATGGACATCAGGGCCACCATGGTCGCGTGGCTGAGCGCGATCACGACAACGGCATACCTGGCCGCTGTGTTGCCGCGCAGAATAGCCAGACCGCCCCTGGCCCGACGGATGCCCACGCTTGTCGTGCGCGCCGCCAGCGCGGTCAGCAGCGGGTCGGGTCGCAGCCCAAGCGCGTAGACGAAGGCGGCGGCGACCGTGGCGCCGAGCGAAAAGGCGAACGCCCCGGTCATCGCCGGAAGCCCGAGGGTGGCACCGAGCGCCTCGCCCGGTCCGAACAGGTTCGGGCCGAGCACGGCGCCAATGGTGGTGGACCAGACCACGATGGACAGGTCCCGCGCTCGAAAGCGCTGGCTGGCCAGGTCGGTCGCTGCAAAGCGGGCCTGGAGGTTCGTTGCTGAGCCGGCGCCGAGCAGCATCAGGGCCAGCAGTAGCAAGGGGAAGTTGTCGACGGACACCGACATGATCGCGAGCACCGCACCCGCGCCGGCCATAAGCGAACCGGTCGCGAGCGACACGCGACGCCCGCGCGCCTGCGCCAGGCGGGCGAGCGGAACGGCCACGATCGCGGCCCCGAGGGTGCTCATGGTGGCGGCCATGCCCGACCAGGCGCTGGACCCCGACAGCTCGGCGGCGAGTAGCGCGCCCAGCGACAGGGTTGCTCCCATGCCGATACCGCCCAGAATCTGCCCGGCGATGAGCACTCGCACGACGCGCTGCTGTAGGTTCGGTGCGGGTGACGAGGTCGTCGCGCGTGTGCTGGCGTGCTTCACAGTCTGTTCCCCCAGTTGGTCGCACCGTCGGGCGTGCGACTCGAGTGCTCGCGAGGCTCACTCTACCGAGCGGCCGACCGGTCTGATCGACGCCGGCCGCGAAAGTTGCGCCGTGCCGCCACACCGGGCATCGTGGGATCATGACGAATCCCGGCGAGCACACTGCCGCACTGCACGACGAGCCTTCACAGGATCCCGCAACCTTCTGGGAAAACCGCTATCGCGAGAGCGACCGTGCCTGGAGCGGACGCGCGAACGCGGCGCTCGAACGCGAGGCCGCCGGCCTCGCGCCGGGCACGGCGCTCGACCTCGGCAGCGGAGAGGGTGGCGACGCCCTCTGGCTTGCCCAAAACGGATGGTCCGTCACCGCCGTCGACATCTCCCCGACTGCGCTCGCCCGCGGCCAGGCCGCCGCCGAAGGGGCTGGCCTCGCGGAACGCATCCGCTGGATCGCCGCCGACCTGGCCACCTGGCAGCCGGACGGCCCGTTCGACCTCGTCACGGCACACTTTCTGCAATCACCGGTCGAGCTGCCCCGCGAGGTCATCCTGCGCCGCGCCGCCGCAACGGTCGCCCCCGGCGGCGTGCTGCTCGTCGTGGGCCACGCCCAGTTTCCGCCGTGGTCGAAGCACAAGCCAGACGGCGTTCCGTTGCCGACCGCCGACGACGTGCTCGCCTCGCTCGAGCTGCTCGCCGAGCACTGGGAGATTGTCACCAAAGCTGCTGTTGAGCGGGAAGCCATCGGCCCGGACGGCCAGGTCGCCACCCTCGTGGACAGCGTGCTGACCCTCCGTCGCACCCACTCGATCTGAGCCGGTCGCCCTACGCCTGCGGCAATGAGAACATTGGGTAATGACCGGAACACTCGTGGCCAAGGGCCTGGCCGGCGGCTACGCGCACCGCACCCTCTTTGAATCGCTCGACCTGACCGTCGCCCCCGGTGATGTGATCGGCGTGGTCGGCGCCAACGGCGCGGGCAAATCCACCCTGTTGAACCTGCTGGCGGGGCTTACCGAGCCGCAAGCCGGCACCATCGCGCTCAGCCCAGCGGATGCCTTCGTCGGCGCGCTCCCGCAGGAACACGAACGGGTGCCCGGGGAAACCATCGCCGGCTACATCGGCCGGCGCACAGGCTGCGCCGAGGCGACCCGCGAAATGGATGCCGCGGCATCCGCTCTCGGAGCCGCTCAGCCGCGCGCCGGAGGGATCGACCCGGCCGACGCCTATTCGAGCGCGCTCGAGCGTTGGCTGGCCAGCGGTGCCGCCGACCTCGACGAGCGGCTGCCGATCGTGCTCGCCGACCTCGGCCTCACCCTCGGCAGGACACTCACCGCCGATAGCCTGATGACCGCGCTTTCCGGCGGCCAGGCTGCCCGGGTTGGCCTGGCCGCCCTGCTGCTCTCTCGCTTTGACATCGTGCTGCTCGATGAGCCGACGAATGATCTCGACCTCGACGGGCTCGAACGCCTGGAAACCTTCGTCACCGGGCTGCGCGGCGGCGTCGTACTGGTCAGCCACGACCGCGAATTCCTCGCCCGCTGCGTCACCCGGGTGCTCGAACTCGACCTCGCGCAGGGCGCGAACCGGGTGTTCGGCGGCGGCTACGACTCCTACCTCGAGGAACGCGAAACCGCGCGCCGGCACAACCGTGAGAACTACGACGAGTTCGCCGCCAAGAAAGCCGACCTTGTCGGGCGGGCCAGAACTCAGCGGGAATGGTCGAGCCAGGGCGTGCGCAATGCCATGAAGAAGGCACCGGACAACGACAAGATCCGCCGCAAGGCTTCGGTCGAATCGAGCGAGAAGCAGGGCCAGAAGGTACGGCAGATGGAGAGCCGTATTGCGCGCATGGAAGAAGTCGAGGAACCCCGCAAGGAATGGCAGCTCGAGTTCACCATCGGCGCCGCCCCGCGCTCGAGCGCCGTCGTGGCCACCCTCAATAACGCCGAATTCCGGCAGGGCGACTTCGTGCTCGGCCCGGTATCCCTGCAGATCAACGGCGGAGAACGCATCGGCATCACCGGCCCGAACGGCGCCGGCAAGTCCACCCTGCTGCGCGCTCTGCTGGGACGTCAGAAAGCGGATGCCGGCAGCGCTCACCTCGGCCCGAGTGTCGCAGTCGGCGAGATCGATCAGGCCCGGGCGCTCCTGGCCGGCGCCCGGCCCCTGGCCGCGAGTTTCGAGCTACTCGTACCCGATCTGTCCCCGGCCGAAGTGCGCACCCTGCTGGCTAAGTTCGGCCTGAAAGCCGACCATGTGAACCGCCCGGTCGACGATCTGTCGCCGGGGGAGCGCACCCGGGCCGGGCTAGCGCTGCTGCAGGCGCGCGGCGTGAACCTGCTCGTGCTCGACGAGCCGACCAACCACCTCGACCTCGCGGCGATTGAGCAACTGGAACAGGCGCTCGACAGTTATGAAGGCACGCTGCTTCTGGTCACCCACGACCGGCGCATGCTGGCCAACGTGCGCACCGACCGGCACTGGAATGTCGAAGCGGGCCAGGTTCTCGAGGGCTGACGGTCGCGTCCGAACAGCTCACCCGGGCAGGGCCATCAACTTCTTTTGGTGCCGCTTTTCGTGGGTGACCACGATCATGTGCGGCACGGTGAGGCCGGCCAGGCCGATGAACAGCACTTGCAGAATCTGCTCCGGCATATCTCCGCTGGGGCCGATGACGAACAGCAAAGCACCGGCCGCGAGGATCGGCACCACGGTATACACGACCACGATCAGGGGCGGTAGTCGCCCTCCGCCACGTTCTTCGGCGAACCCCGCCCTCAAATGCCGAAAGCTGTGCAGCGCACAGAAATACACCAAAAAGAACACCAGCGGTTCGCAGGCCAATGCGAGTACCGACGTGAGCACGATTTCCACGCTCTCATGCGGCCGATGCCGCATGGCGGCGACGGCCGCCACCAGCAGCCCGGCCAGAGCGAGCGGTGCCAGTCCTGCCTGCACGTCCGACACCATCGCGCCGTCGGCACCGGCAAGCACCACGTAGGCAGCGCCCACCTGATCCGGATGTGAGAAGGCCGGTACGCTCAGCAGTCCGAATCCGGCGAGAAAGCGTAGCCACAACCCACGATCAGCGTTCCAATCAGACCCGAAATGCAGCGCCGACACGATCAGGAACGCAACCAAGCTCAGCACCGGGGCGACCAGCCAGAGCAGCACGACACCGACCACAATCACGAGGTATACCGCGTTGAACGCAGCAAAACCCAGCGGGGTGCGCCAGACGCCGGCGCGACGCGCGATCAATGGATCGAGGGCACCGTGCGGCAGACCCAGCACGGCGACGAGCACGCCGAGAAGTACGACCTGAAACGTAGGTGAGAGCATCGGCAGGCCGAACTCGAGCATGGCCAGCGTGGTCAGCGCCAGACCGGAGAACACCACCGTTTCAATGGGGACGTGGCGGATCCGGGCCGTTGCGCGGGCGGTACCGACTCGGGGCGCGGCGACCTGCTCCATCATTGTGTCTCGCCCGAGCACACGGTCCCAGTGGGCGTGGCGACGAGTAAGGCCTGTGCAGCCGATGCAGCCGTGAAGGCTGTGGGTGCGGCTACCTGGGCGATAAACGGGCTCCAGGGCAGGCTGAATATGATTTTGGCATAGTCTGCGGCCCGGGCGCCGTCACTGAGGAAACGCACCAGGGTGGCCGGCGGCACACCGCGGGCCAGAGCGAGAAAATACTCTGCAGTACGTTCCGGATGCGCGCGAACGGCCTGGAGAAAGATGCGGTCGAAGGTGCGACGCAGCCACGGTTCTTCGGGATGCCCCACCGCTTCCCGCCCCGCCAGGAGGCGATCCGTGCACACTTGCGCCCACCGTTGAATGCGCAAGAATCCATAGCCTGAGGCGGCTCGCAAGGCACCGCCCGCATTTCCGGCAAGCACCACCCCGGGTATCTCCGGCGCGGTCTGACGGCCCCGTCCCATGGCCAGCACCCCACCCTCGGTGCGCACCCGACGAACGTCATCCAGACCCAGGCCCGTTAAAACGTGGTCCAACTCACCGGCCAGAAGTTCCCGTTTGATCGGCGTTGTGCCGAAGCGGGTCCACTCCACGATGGCCCGGTTCGGACCCAATGGCAGCGCGTAAACGAAGCTCAGGCCTTCCTCATTGGCGGCAAGCGACCCCATCAATGTCACCTCGGTCGGGTCGAACGGATGCGGCCCGTCACACTCGAATTCAACGCCCACAAAACTTTGATAGAGCATCGCCGCAGCGGGCCGTGGTCGCGTATCGATCACCTGACGGGCCAGCAGTGTGCCGCCACTGGTTTCGACCCGCACACCGTCCGGCACCGCGCTCACCATTTCGGCGCGTACGCCGAGACGCAGGTCTACACGCGGCGACTGAGCGATGTCGGTCTGCGCGCTGGAATAGAAGTCGATGCCACGAATGTACTGGTATGACAATGCCGGAACCTCGTGCCGAACCGCGCTACCTGCGGCATCAGTAAAGGTCCACGTCGGCCAGCGTTGGGAAACCAAGTGCGAGAGTTCGTGTTGTTCTTGCTGCCAAAAGCACCAGCTGCGGTCGTCCTGGTACGCGGTGCGCGGTTCGACGACGACAACGCGCGGCCCGGCTGGCGCGCGCGCCAGCCGGGCCGCCAGGCTGAGCCCGGCCAGTCCCGCACCAAGCACCACAACGTCAACGTCTTCGAGAGAGTTCATTTGTGCTCTATTTCTCTTAACCACATGCTGAGGTGTGGTGCTTCTGTGGACCGATCGAGTCGGCTGCAACAGCTGAAGAAATCTACGGATGAATCACTACTACCTCTGAACGTCGATTTGGAGTAGGTTTCCTAATATACCTAGCTAGGTTACCTAAGTACGTGCTTTATCTCCCGTACCGTCAGCGATTCTCGAGCATCAGAGGCTATTTTGATACCTGATTCACTAACCCAAGTGCAGTACGACACCATCTACAATATTTTTTCCCTCGTGATTGCCTCGCAGCTTTTCACCTCTATCTTTCTGGTCATCAGCCTTCCGCGCGTATTGCCGAGGTATCGCCAGGCATTGACTGTCGCGGCGATCGTTTGTGGCATCGCGGCGTATCACTACTTCCGCATTTTCAATTCATTCACGGAAGCTTTCGTGACCGAGGCGGTCGGCGGCCGCGGTGATTATGTTCAGGTCGCAGGAGCGTCGTTCAACGAGGGATACCGCTACGTTGACTGGCTGCTGACGGTTCCGCTGCTTCTCCTTGAACTCGTGGCAGTTCTGGCGCTGGCCCGGAAGGTGCAGAGCAGCCTGCTCACCCGGCTCATTCCTGCTGCTGCCCTGATGATTGCCTTGGGCTACCCCGGCGAAATGGCGTCGGACAACCTCACCCGTGGCATCTTCGGTCTGCTTTCTTCTCTTCCCTTCGCGTATATCCTCTACGTGCTCTTCGTTGAACTGACCAAGTCGCTCGACCGCCAACCCGCCACGGTGCGTAAGACCATCAGCCTGCTGCGACTGCTCCTGCTGGCAACGTGGGGCGTCTACCCGATTGCCTATCTGCTGCCCGGACTGGGTATCGACGGGTCCGATGCATGGGTCGGACTCCAGATCGGCTACTCCGTAGCAGATATCCTGGCCAAATGTCTGTACGGCCTGATCATCTTCCGGATCGCGCGGATGAAGTCCTTCTCAGACGACCAGGCCTTTGCCGAGGTCGAACTGACTCTGGAGGAGGCGACGAGCCTCAAGCAGCCTCTCGTTCAGAATCGGCGGAAATAGTCGACGAAGCCGTCGATATGAACGGGACCTGCCAGACCGGTAATCGGTCCTGCGGGTCCCGTTTTGGCCGCCACGTGCATTGCCAAACAAGCGTCACTAATCAGCGCGACTGGCGCTTCTTCCCGAGCTTCGGCTGGCCCTTCACCGCGGGGGCGCGGCCCTTGCCCTTGTTGGCCTTGGCCTTACCGCCGCCACCTGAACCGCCTGACCGGCGCGAACCGCCGCCAGCCTGCGCGCCGCGCCCGGCGGCCTCGGTCAACTCGAGGCGGGCGTCGTCCAGGAAGGCAGCCCCGATCTCAGTGAGCGTCGTGCTCTCGGCGGCACGATCGAACAGTGCATAGCCGAGTTCGGCTTCGACTCGCTTTACCGAGGCGCTGAGGGTGTCGCGGGAGACGCCGAGTGTCTGCGCGGCGCGGGCGAAATCGGGTGCCTCAGCGGCGGCCACGAAATGTGCCAGCAGGGTGATGTCCACGTAAAGCCTCTCGTCCGCTGCGCGGGAGGCGAGCAGCCCTTCTAGGCTACGCGCCGAAACCGACCGAACCCACCGCTGCATGCACGGATGTCCGACCGCTGCACCCAACGAGTGTTCACCGCGAACACGTGCCTGGGGCTAGGCGCGGCGGCGTCAACGTGGTTCGCTGGGTGTATGACGACCCTGCCGATGTTCCCTCTGGGATCCGTGCTGTTCCCCTACATGCCGCTGCAACTGCGCGTGTTCGAGGAACGCTACCTCGTGATGCTGGCCCGGGTGCTCGATGCCGAGCCGGCCGAATTCGGCATCGTGCTGATCGAACGCGGCCAGGAAGTGGGCGGCGGCGAACGTCGGTTCAGCGTCGGCACCGTCGCCCGGGTTACTCAGCTCGAAGCCCCCGAGGGTTACCTCGGGCTGGTGGTGCAGGGTGAGCGCAGAATCGAGGTGACCGAGTGGATGCCGGAGGACCCGCATCCTCTCGCGACGGTTCGGGCACTACCCGACCTGGAATGGGACGATGCGCTGCTGCCGCGCCGCGAACAGGCCGAGCAACTTGTGCGCCGCACCCTGTCACTCGCGAGCGAGTTCAGCGACCAGGAGTGGTCGCCCGATGTCGCGCTCTCGCACGACCCGACCGCCGCCGCCTGGCAGCTCGCCGCGATCGCCCCGGTCGGACCGCTCGATCAGATCGTGCTGCTGCGCTCGCCCACCATGGAAGCATTGCTCGATAACATCATCGAGCTGACCCAGGCCGCGGCCGCGACCTGGGCCTAGTGACTCACACGCCGATGTCGCGTTGGCGCAGGGCGATGGCTGCCGCCGCCGCCAGTAGGAGCGAGACGGCGTAGAACACGACGATCGTCGTCACGTTCGCCCCGGTGCTCAGCGGGCTGTCACCGAACGCCCAGAAGTACGGACTCAGGATGTGCAGCCACTCCAGGTTCGCACTCTGATTGCCGAGCGCATTGAAGACGTCTCCTTGGCTCTGGCTGCGACTTTAGTCCTCTCGCTCACCTCGGCCGCGGTGTGTGGCGAGCGGTGTTCTAATGGACTGGATGACAGAAATCCCACCAGCCTCCGGCGCCATCGTCGGTCCCGACGGCCTCGCCCGACCCCGGTGGGCTGCGGTCGACCCGATGCTCCGCGACTACTACGACACCGAGTGGGGTATTCCGGTGCGCTTTGAACACGCCCTGTTCGAGCGCATCAGCCTCGAGGCGTTCCAATCCGGGCTGTCCTGGGCGATCATTCTGCGCAAGCGCCCCGGTTTTCGTGCGGCATTCGCCGACTTCGACCCCGACCGGGTCGCTGCCTTCGACGAGGACGACGTCGAACGCCTGCTGAGCGACGCGGCGATCGTACGCAACCGCCTCAAGATTCGCGCGACGATCACCAATGCCCAGGCCACCGTCGCGCTGCGCGAGCAGGGCGGACTGGTCGACTTCGTCTGGGGGTTCCAGCCGAACGAAACCCCGCAGCCGCGAACGCAGGCAGACGTGCCGACCAGCTCCGAGGCATCCGTTTCGCTCGCGAAAGCCCTCAAGAAGGTCGGCTTCGTCTTCGTCGGACCGACCACGATGTTCGCCCTGATGGAGGCGATCGGCATGATCGATACCCACCTGCTGGACAGCCATCGACGCGGAAGCAGCGGAGTGTGGGGCTAGGCTGAGCGCTACCACAACTGAATATCGGGCTATATGGACGGTGCGGGAGAGTTCGGCGCGACAGCGTGCGAACACCGAAGGAGCAATCCTCCCCGACAATCTCTCAGGTACTCGTACCGCATCGAACTGGCCACTCTGAAAAGTAGATTGTGCGTGCCTGACAATCTCGCCCACGGTGAAAGTCAGCGCCCGCGCGCTGGTGAAGCTCTCAGGCACGAGCGACAGAGGGGGAGTTCCCACGCGGCTCAAACGAGCCGTACACACCGCCCTGTGACCCGGAGAACTCATGACCACGGCCGATTCCAGCACCCCCGACTCCACCGATTCACGAAATACCGAACGCTTCTCCCCGCTGCACCAGGCGCACGTCGATGCCGGTGCCAGCTTCACCGACTTCGCCGGCTGGCAGATGCCGGTGCGCTACTCCAGCGATCTCGCCGAGCACCACGCCGTGCGCAACGCGGCCGGCCTGTTTGACCTGTCCCACATGGCCGAAATTCTGGTCGAAGGCACGGATGCCGCCGCCTACCTCGACTACGCGCTGGCCGGCGAGCTCTCGGTTATCGAACTTTGGCAGGCCAAGTACAGCCTGTTGCTGGCCGAGAACGGCGGCATCATCGACGATCTCGTCGTCTACCGCCTCGATGAAACCAAGTTTCTGGTTGTGGCCAACGCCGGCAACCGATTCGCCGCGTTCGACGCGTTGCTCGCCCGTTCCGAAGGCTTCGCCGTGAGCGTCGTTGACCAGAGCGACGACTACGCGCTGATCGCCGTGCAGGGTCCGAACGCCCTCGCCATTCTGCGCGCCACCGGCGGTGTCACCGACGTCGGCACCGACCTGCTGTTCATGAAGTATTACCGAATCACGGATGCCTTCTTCCGTGGCCAGCCGCTGCTGGTCGCCCGCACCGGGTACACCGGTGAAGACGGTTTCGAGCTCTACCTCGCGGCCGACCAGGCCCGTGAACTCTGGGACGCACTCGTGGTCGCCGGCGCCGACCGAGGCCTGGTGCCGGCTGGGCTGGCCAGCCGCGATACCCTCCGCCTCGAGGCTGGCATGCCACTTTACGGTCACGAATTGACCCTCAACACCTTCCCGGTCCAGGCCGGACTCGGCCGCGTCGTCAACCTGAAGAAGGAGAACGACTTCGTCGGCCGAGCGGCCAGCGTTGCGGGGCCGGAGGCTGGGACATCCGTTTTGGTCGGTCTGATTGCCGCTGGCAAGCGTGCCGGACGCGCGGACTACGAGATCTTCCGCAGCGTCGACGCGGAAAACGCCGACGGCGTCATCACCAGCGGCGCCCTGTCGCCGACCCTCGGTTACCCGATCGCCATGGCCTACGTCAGCCCCGACCTCGCCCGTCTCGGCACCGAGGTCTACGTCGACGTGCGGGGTACCCGCATTCCGGCGACCGTCACCTCGCTCCCCTTCTATAAGCGCGTCAAGTAGACCCTCACCCTGCGAAAGGCAATCCCATGACAAACACATCTTCGCTTCAGCCGTCCGAACTTCAATACACCGCCGAGCACGAATGGGTTTTAGTCGACGGCAGCGTCGCGACCGTCGGCATCACCGCGTATGCCGCCGAAAAGCTCGGTGACGTCGTTTTCGTCGAACTGCCGGGCGTCGGCAGCACCGTCGCCAGCGGCACGGTCGTCGGCGAAATCGAATCGACCAAGTCGGTCGGTGAACTGTTCGCTCCGGTCAACGGCACCGTCACAGAAACCAACGACGCCGTCGTGGACAGCCCCGAACTGGTCAACAGCGACCCCTTCGGCGCGGGCTGGCTGATCAAGGTCGAATTCGAGACTCTCCCCACGCTGCTCAGCTTTGCCGAGTATTCCGCCCTGATCGGGGAGTAGACGCACTATGAGTCAGGCTTTCACTCAGCGTCACATCGGAACGGATGCCGACGCCCAGTCCCACATGCTCGCCACGCTCGGCTACGACTCGGTGGAACACCTCGTCTCCGCCGCCATGCCCGCGTCGATCCACGCCGACCTGTTTCGGCAGGACGGCGACAGCACCCTGCCGCCCGCCGCAACCGAGAGCGAGGCCGTCGCGGAGTTGCGCGCCCTCGCCGGCCGCAACACGGTCAAACGCTCGATGATCGGCCAGGGCTACTACGATACG
The DNA here is from genome assembly GCF_004403155.1 of Cryobacterium sp. Hh7. Lineage (NCBI taxonomy): Bacteria > Bacillati > Actinomycetota > Actinomycetes > Micrococcales > Microbacteriaceae > Cryobacterium > Cryobacterium sp. Hh7. Next base: position 25,216 of record NZ_SOHG01000053.1, read on the forward strand.
TTCACGCCCGCCGTGATCAAGCGCAACGTGTTCGAAAACCCCAGCTGGTACACCGCCTACACGCCGTACCAGCCGGAAATCTCGCAGGGCCGGCTCGAAGCCCTCATCAACTTTCAGACCATGATCGCCGACCTCACCGGGCTGACCACGGCCAACGCGTCGATGCTCGACGAGTCAACGGCAGTCGTCGAGGGCATGCTGCTCGCCCTGCGCGCGTCCAAGTCGGGCTCGCGCCGATTCATCGTTGACACGGATGCCTTCCCCCAGACGCACGCGCTGCTCGCCAATCGCGCCGCCGTACTCGGCATCGAACTCGCCCAGGTTGACCTGAGCGAGCAGACCACGGCCGAGGATCTCGGCGACTATTTCGGTGTCTTCGTGCAGTACCCGTCCAGCTCCGGTCGCATCTGGAACCCTGAGGGCGTCATCGACCTGGCGCACGAACACAAGGCGCTCGCCGTTGTGGCCGCTGACCTGCTCGCCCTCACCCTGCTGAAATCGCCCGGCGACCTCGGCGCCGACGTCGCCGTCGGCACCAGCCAGCGCTTCGGTGTGCCGATGGGCTTCGGCGGACCGCACGCCGGCTACATGGCCGTGCGCAAGGGACTCGAACGCCAGCTGCCCGGCCGCCTGGTGGGAGTGAGCGTGGACGCCACCGGCCACCCCGCCTACCGCCTCGCCCTGCAGGTACGCGAACAGCACATTCGCCGCGACAAAGCCACCTCGAACATCTGCACCGCCCAGGTGCTGCTCGCCGTCATGGCCGGCATGTATGCCGTCTATCACGGGCCCGAGGGCCTGAAAACGATCGCCACCCGGGTGCACGAGCGGGCCGGTGCCCTCGTCGCCGCCCTGCGCGCGATCGACGTCGACGTGCTCACCGACGCGTTCTTTGACACGTTCCAGATCAACGTGCCGGCGGGCGCCGCCGAGGTCGTCGCGAAGGCAGCCGCGAGCGGCTACAACCTGCACCAGGTCGATGAGAACATCATCAGCGTGTCGGTGGATGAGACCACCACGCTTGCCGACCTCTCTTATATCGTCGGAGCGTTCGGCGGCCGCTCGGCATTCGGCCACGTCGACTTCGACGCCGTGCAGCACGGGCTGCCGACCGATCTCGAACGCACCAGCGATTTCCTCACCCACCCGGTGTTCAACACGCACCGCTCCGAGACCAGCATGATGCGTTACCTCAAGCGCCTCGCCGACTACGATTATGCGCTCGATCGCGGCATGATCCCGCTCGGCTCCTGCACCATGAAGCTCAACGCGGCGAGCGAGATGGAGGCCGTCAGCTGGCCCGAATTCGCCGGAATCCACCCGTTCGCACCGCGCGCCGACGTCGAGGGCTACCTGCACCTGGTGCGCCAGCTCGAAACCTGGCTGACGGATGTCACCGGTTACGATTCTGTGTCGCTCCAGCCGAACGCCGGCAGCCAGGGCGAACTGGCCGGGCTGCTCGCCATTCGTGGCTATCACCAGTCCAATGGGGAGAGCGCCCGCACGGTCTGCCTGATCCCGTCGAGCGCGCACGGCACCAACGCGGCATCCGCTGCCCTGGCCGGCATGCGTGTCGTGGTCGTGGCCTGCGACGAGCTCGGCAACGTTGACCTGACCGATCTGCACGCCAAGATCGCCGAGCACGCCGCCGATCTGGCCGCGCTCATGATCACCTACCCGTCCACCCACGGCGTGTATGAGCACGAGGTCGCCACCATTTGTGCGGCCGTGCACGCGGCCGGTGGCCAGGTTTACGTCGACGGCGCCAACCTCAACGCGCTGCTCGGATTCGCCCGGTACGGCGATTTCGGCGGCGATGTCTCGCACCTGAACCTGCACAAAACCTTCTGCATCCCGCACGGCGGCGGCGGGCCGGGCGTCGGCCCGGTTGCGGCCAAGGCACACCTCGCGGCGTTCCTGCCGGGGCATCCGCTTGCCCAGAGTGACGAGCATTACCTGCTCGGCAGCGGGGGAGCCTCGGCCACCGTCGTGCACGCCGGCGGACCGGTCTCGGCCGCGCCCTACGGCAGCCCGAGCATCCTGCCCATCTCCTGGGCGTATGTGCGCATGATGGGCATCGATGGCCTCAAGCAGGCTACTGGCGCCGCAGTGCTCGCGGCCAATTACGTCGCCAAGCGCCTGGAGAACAGCTACCCGCTGCTCTATTCCGGCGAAAACGGCCTGGTCGCGCACGAGTGCATCCTCGACCTGCGTCCGCTCACCGCGGCCACGGGGATCAGCGTGGACGACGTGGCCAAACGCCTCGTCGACTACGGCTTCCACTCGCCGACGATGAGTTTTCCGGTCGCCGGCACGCTCATGGTCGAGCCCACCGAGAGTGAAGACCTCGGCGAAATCGACCGCTTCTGCGACGCCATGATCGCGATCAAGGCTGAAGCGGATGCCGTCGCCGCCGGCCGCTGGCCCGCCGACGACAACCCCCTGCACAACGCTCCGCACACGGCGCAGTCCGTGATCGAGGGGGAGTGGGAGCATCCCTACGACCGGGCAACGGCGGTGTACCCGCTGGCGTCGCTCGTGCGCAACAAATACTGGCCTTCGGTCCGTCGCATCGACAACGCCTACGGCGACCGCAACCTGGTCTGTGCCTGCCCGCGGCCCGAGGCCTTCGAGTAGGGGACGGGGCTAGCTGGCCGGGGCGAGCAGTCCCGGCCACCAGGCCAGCGCGAGCGGGTACCCGACGAACGAGAGAATGTCGAGCAGCCAGTGCGTCACCACGAGCGGCATGGTGCGCCCCCAGCGGGTGTAGCACCAGCCGAACACGACTCCCATGGCCACGTTGCCGAAGAACGGTCCGACGCCCTGGTACAGGTGGTAGCTGCCACGCAGCACGGCTGAGCTCAGAATGATCGTCCAGATCGACCAGCCGAGCTCACGCAGCCGGGTGAACAGGTAGCCGACCACGATGATCTCCTCGACCAGCGCCGCCTTCAGTGCGGCGAACACGAGAATGGGGATGGTCCACCAGAACGTGTCGAGCGGTGAGGGCACGACGGCCACGGTGAAGCCGAAGGCGCGCCCGGCCAGGTAGAGCGCGAGCCCCGGGATACCGATCACGAGCAGCAGCCCGAACCCGCCGAGTAGGTCCTTACCTGGCCGGGTCAGGTCGAAGCCGAGCCGGGTGAACGGGTTCTGCCCGGGCTTCCAGAGCAGAAACAGCACCAGCGCTACCGCTGCGAGCCCGAACGCGATGCCGAGAAACTGGTAGGTGAAGTCGAGCCACTCCCGCGGCGACTGCGAGCCGTTGATCGTCGCTGATTGGTCGGCGAGCGGTGTTACATCGGTGAGCCGGGCCACGATCGACACGATCGAGTAAACGGCCGACGCCCCGAGCGACAGCGCGAGCACAATGCCGATCTCCCAATACAACGGTGAATTTCCGAGCCGGGAACGGTGCGGGGCGGATGCTGGCGGCATGGCCCTATCCTGCCACCCCGGCATCCGCAGACGCTCGCGTCGCGATCGCGGGGGAAGCATCCGTTCGAAACCCGCCCCGCAACATATGTGCAAAATGACAGTATGTGACGCTCAATAGTTGTCAGATAGATTGCGCGTCTGTAAAATTTTTCACCGTATTGCCCAATCTGGATAAGTAACAAACTAGGGTCGTAACAACCCCCCAGTGTTGCGCCGGTGCTTTCGCGGTCAAAATTGGGTTGACTCTATTGGCGCGTGACACGGTCAAGAGCGGTGTCACGCGCCCTTTTGTGCATTGGAGCAAGAATTGAAAATCAGGAGAATGGGCATTGTTGCCATCGCTCTCGCGTCGACCGGAGCCCTCGTGCTCTCGGGTTGCGCTGGAGAATCAACGACATCGGCTGACGGCACCGCGATCATCACGACGAACGGCAGCGAGCCGCAGATGTCGCTGATCCCGACCAACACCACCGAGGTGGGCGGCGGAAAGATCATCACGTCCATCTTCGCCGGCCTGGTCTCGTACTCGGCCGACGGCGAGATTCAGAACGAGGTCGCCGAGTCAATCGAGTCCGACGACGCCACGACCTGGACCGTCACGCTGAAAGATGACTGGACTTTCACCAACGACGAGCCCGTCACGGCATCGTCCTTCGTTGATGCCTGGAACTATGGCGCGCTGTCCACCAACGCGCAGGGTTCCTCCTACTTCTTCGACAACATCGTCGGCTACTCCGACGTCTCCAACATGATCGACGACCCGACCGGCGCGACCGACGAGGACGGCAACGTTCTTCGCGTTGCCTCGCCGCTCGCCGAGACCATGTCCGGCCTGACGGTCGTCGACGACACCACGTTTACCGTGGAGCTCGCCGGAACCGAGGCCGACTGGCCGCTCCGCCTCGGCTACACGGCCTACTCGCCGCTGCCCGAGGTTGCTTTCGAAGACATGGATGCCTTTGGTCAGAACCCGATCGGCAACGGCCCGTACGAGCTCGCGAGCGAGAACGCCTGGGAGCACGAGGTGCAGATCGAACTCGTCACCAACCCGGACTACGCGGGTGTGCGCACCCCTGCCAATGATGGATTAACCATCATCTTCTATGCCTCCTTCGATGCCGCTTACGCGGCCGTGCAGGGCGGCGACCTCGACGTGCTCGATGCCATCCCCGAATCCGCCCTCGCGAGCTACGAGTCGGACTTCCCGGATACCTTCATCAACGAGCCCGCCGCGGTATTCCAGGCTTTCAACATGCCGTACTACCTCGAGCACTGGTCCGGCGATGAGGGCAAGCTGCGTCGCGCCGCCGTCTCCATGGCCATTGACCGCGCCGAGATCACCGACGTCGTCTTCCAGAACACCCGCACCCCCGCCACCGACTTCACCTCCCCGGTTATCGATGGCTACTCCGATTCCCTCGCGGGTTCCGAAGTGCTCGAATTCAACCCCGAAGAGGCCGTCGCACTCTGGGCCGAAGCCGATGCCATCTCGCCGTATACCGGCACCTTTGACATCGCCTACAACGCCGACGGACCCCACCAGGTCTGGGTCGACGCCGTCGTCAACAGCGTCAAGAACACCCTCGGCATCGACGCAGTCGGCAAGCCGTACCCGACCTTCGGCGCTGCACTTGAAGACCGTGACGCTCAGGCACTGACCGGTGCTACTCGCGCCGGCTGGCAGGCCGACTACCCGTCGCTGTACAACTTCCTTGCGCCGCTGTACCAGACCGGTGCCGGCTCGAACTACGAGGGCTACAGCAGCGAGGCATTCGACACGCTCCTGAAGGAAGGCGCCGCGGCGTCCAGCGTTGAAGAAGCCACCGCCAAGTACGTCGAGGCTCAGGAAGTCCTGCTGCAGGACCTCCCGACCATCCCGCTGTGGTACCAGAACACCTCGGGTGTCTGGTCCGACACGGTCAGCAACGTTGAGTTCGGCTGGGATTCCGTGCCGCTCTACCACGCGATCACCAAGAACTAATAGTTCGTTCCTAGTTCGTCGTTACGAGAGGCCCGGGGGTCATTCCCCGGGCCTCTCGAGTTCCGCTTAATGATTGCGAATCTTTCATGCACTCGACTTCACCCGTGCCAATCTGCACCGTGTCAACTGCGCCGACGGGTAGCTGATGCTCTGGTATACCGGCAAACGTCTGCTCCAGATGATCCCCGTGTTCTTCGGCGCCACGTTTCTCATCTACTTCATGGTGTTCTCCCTCCCCGGAGATCCCATCGCTGCCCTCTACGGCGAACGTCCCCCGTCGGACGCCGTTATTGCCCAAATTCGCGCCGAGTACAACCTCGACAAGCCGTTTTTCGTGCAATACCTGCTCTACATTGGCAACTTCTTCCAGGGTGACCTCGGAACGACCTATTCCGGTCGCTCCGTCTCCGACGTAATGGCCTCCGCGTTCCCGATCACGGCCCGACTGGCCATGCTCGCTCTCGCCTTCGAAGCCTTCTTCGGCATCCTCGTCGGCCTCATCGCCGGGCTCCGCAAGGGCAAGCTTTTCGATGCCAGCGCCCTCGTCGTGAGCCTGCTGCTGATCAGCGTGCCGACCTTCGTGATCGGCTTCGTGCTGCAGTTCGTCTTCGGCGTGCAACTGGGCTGGGCCCGCACGACCGTCAGTGGGGCTGCGCCGATCGACGAACTGATTTTGCCAGCGCTGGTGCTGGCATCCGTTTCGTTTGCCTATATTGTGCGCCTCACCCGGGCCAGCGTGTCCGACAACCTCAACGCCGACTTTGTGCGCACCGCCACAGCGAAGGGGCTGTCCCGCCCCCGCGTCGTGACCGTGCACGTGCTGCGCAACTCGCTCGTACCAGTGATCACCTTTCTCGGTGTCGACATTGGCTCGCTCATGGTCGGTGCCATCGTCACAGAGGGAATCTTCAATATCAATGGGGTCGGTGGAACCGTCTTCAAGGCCATTCGCCTCGGCGAAGGACCGACCGTGGTGTCGTTCATCGCCGTCATGGTGGTGATCTTCGTGCTCGCCAACCTGCTCGTCGATCTGCTGTACGCAGCTCTGGACCCAAGGATCCGTTATGCCAAGTAAGAACCAGGGCGCGCAGCCGCACTTCGTTGCAGCGCTCGAAGACACCCCGCTCGTAGCCATCGACCACCTCGACGAGACCGCGAAAGCGCGCAGCACCTGGGCGGATGCCTGGGACGCGATGCGTCGTCGGCCCGCCTTCTGGATTTCCTCCGGACTCATCCTGCTCATCGTCTTGGTGGCGCTGGTTCCCGGATGGTTCTCGTCGGTGTCGCCGACGCAGTGCCAGCTGTCGGACAGCAACGGGGGGCCGCAGTCGGGGCATCCGCTCGGCTTCACCTTCCAGGGCTGCGACGTCTATGCCCGAATCATCTTCGGCACCAGCGCCTCGGTAACCGTCGGCATGTTGGCTGCGGCGATCGTGACTCTGTTCGGCCTCATCGTCGGTGCCCTCGCCGGCTACTACGGCGGTTTCCTCGACGCCATCGTCTCGCGCATCGGCGACATCTTCTTCGCCGTTCCGACCGTGCTCGGCGCCATCGTGCTGCTCTCGGTACTGCCCGACCGCACTCCGGTGGTCATCGCGCTCGTCATCTCGATCTTCGCCTGGCCGCAGGTCGCCCGCATCATGCGCGGCGCCGTGCTGACCGCGCGAAACTCGGACTACGTGGTGGCGTCGGTCGCACTCGGCGTGTCCAAGTTCAAGATTCTGGTGCGCCACGTGGTTCCCAACGCCATCGCCCCCGTGATCGTCATCGCGACGGTCTCACTCGGCACGTTCATCGTTGCCGAAGCCACGCTCTCGTTCCTCGGTATCGGCCTCGGGCCGGGCACAATGTCGTGGGGACGCGATATCGGCGAAGCGCAGACATCCATTCGTACGAGCCCGCAGGTGCTGCTGTATCCCTCGATCGCGCTCTCCCTGACCGTGCTGGCGTTCCTCATGCTCGGTGACGTGCTCCGCGACGCGCTCGACCCCCAGGCGAGGGCACGCCGATGACCCAGTTAGTGACCGAAACCGTGAACCAGATTCCTTCCGCCGGCTCCGAACCGCTCCTGGAGATCCGCGATCTCGAGGTCGGCTTCCGCACCCAGCGCGGCATCGTGCCCGCCGTGCGCGGCGTCAGCTTCACGCTCTACCCCGGCCAGACCCTCGCGATCGTGGGGGAGTCCGGTTCGGGCAAGACCACGACGGCGCAGGCGATCATCAAGCTGCTGGCCGGCACCGGCCAGGTGACCGGCGGCCAGATCCTGTTCGAGGGTCGTGACCTGACCACCCTGAAGGCCACCGAGATGCAAATCGTGCGCGGCCGCGAGATCGGCTACGTTCCGCAGGACCCGATGAGTAACCTCAACCCGGTGTGGAACATCGGTTTTCAGGTGTCCGAAGCCATCAAGGCCAACAGCGGCCTACGCGGCAAGCCACTGAAGGCGCGCACCATTGAAGTGCTGCAGGAGGCGGGTCTGGCTGATGCCGCCGACCGGCTCAAGCAGTATCCGCACCAATTCTCCGGCGGCATGCGTCAGCGTGTGCTCATCGGCATTGGGCTGTCGGCTCGGCCGAAACTGCTCATCGCCGACGAGCCGACCAGTGCGCTGGATGTCACCGTGCAGCGCCAGATCCTCGACCACCTCGCCACCCTCACCCGGGACTACGGCACGAGCGTTCTGTTCATCACCCACGACCTCGGCCTCGCGGCCGAGCGGGCCGAACAGCTCGTGGTCATGTACAAGGGCAAGATCGTCGAGTCCGGGCCGTCGCAGGAGATCCTCGCCAACCCGCAGCACCCGTACACCCAGCGTCTGGTGGCGGCCGCTCCGAGCCTCGCCTCGCGGCGCATTCAGGCGAAGAAGAATGAGGATGCCCCGGCGACCGAAATCTTCTCGGCTGGCGGAACGGACACCGCGCTGATTCGGCGCGCCACCGACCGTGAACTGGCAGCGTCGGGCAAAGACCTCATCTCGGTCGAGGGCATCACCAAGATGTACCGCATCCGTAAGTCCGGGCTGCGTTTCGACGAGCTGCTCGCCGTGAACGAGGTGTCGTTCGGGGTGAAGAAGGGCACCACCACGGCGATCGTGGGGGAGTCCGGTTCGGGCAAGTCCACCGTGGCCAAGCTCATTCTGCAGCTGGAGAGCCTCACCAGCGGGCGGATTGAATTCGAGGGGCGCGACGTTGCCGGGTTGAAAGGCAAGGAGCTGCTGAACTTCCGCCGCCGCGTGCAGCCCGTGTTCCAGGACCCGTACGGTTCGCTCGACCCGCAGTACAACGTGGGAAACACCATCGCCGAGCCGCTACTCGCGCACAAAGTGGGCACCAAACGGGAACGGCAGAAGCGCGTGCTGCAGCTCCTCGATCAGGTGTCCCTGCCCGCGTCGACCCAGTTTCGGTACCCGAGCGAACTCTCCGGCGGCCAGCGCCAACGCATCGCGATTGCCCGCGCCTTGGCGCTCAAGCCGGACGTGCTCGTGCTCGACGAGGCCGTCTCCGCGCTCGATGTGCTCGTGCAGGGTCAGATCCTGAACCTGCTCACCGAACTGCAGACGGAGCTTGGCCTGACCTACCTGTTCATTACGCACGACCTCGCCGTGGTGCGCCTGGTCGCCGACAATGTCTGCGTCATGCAGAAGGGCCGCATCGTCGAGGCGGCATCGACCGACGACGTGTTTGACAACCCGCGTGAGGTGTACACGCAGGAACTGCTGGCGGCAATCCCCGGAGCAAACTTCGAGTTCGGGCGGTAGCTGATCGGTTTGCACGATGCGGGCCCGACGGGGATCGATCCACGTCGGGCCCGCAGTGTTGTGGGGGCGCCGTATCGGCCAGAGCGGTCCCCGCCGTTACTGCCAATCGGCGAATTTTTTCCCGTAAACGGGTGAATCTTAGCTTGACGGGCGTGTGAGCGCAGGTTTCATGCAAAATTCCCGACTTGGACGAAAAACAATGGTTCCTTTTCATAACAGTTCGAGCATTTGCTTGTCACCGCCGTTGATACCTCTCTAGGGTCGAGTCAAACCACGATCGACTCGCGGCCCCTCGCCGTGGACCGACAATCACTTCGCTCAGGAGGAATCTTGTCCATTAGAGGAAAACTGTTCAGGAAAAAGCTCATCGGGGTCGCCGTTCTCGGTGTATCTGCCCTCGTCTTGACCGCCTGCACCACTACCGGCAGCACCGACACCAACACGGATGCCGCGGCTAGCGGCGGTACCGTCACGGTCGCGGTGGTCAACGACTTCACGTCCTTCAATGGTCAGACTCCACAGTCCAACCTCGACACCAACGGACAAGTCGGTTACCTCATGGGCAACTACGCGTCGGCCTTCTCCTACGTCGACAACGAGTTCAATATCGTGCGCGAAGAGAAATTCGGCACCTTTGAGAAGACCAGTGACGACCCGCAGACGGTCACGTACACGCTCAATCCTGAGAACAAATGGTCAGACGGAGAGCCCGTGACCGCCGATGATATGGTGCTCGCCTGGGCTATCGGTGCCGGCTACTACAACGACTCGACCGTCGATGAGGCCACCGGAGAAGTCGCCACCGGCACCACGTATTTTGAGATCGCTGCCAGCACCGCCGGCCTCGACACCACGGCATTCCCCGAGGTCAGCGAGGATAACCTTTCGATGACCCTGGTCTACGACACTCCCTACGTCGACTGGGAGCTGGTCAACCCGATCGCCCAACCCGCCCACATTGTGGCCAAGAAGGCCGGGCTCGGCTCGGCCACCGAACTGACCGAACTGCTCAAGGGCCTTCCCAAGGGCGACCCGGCGTCCCCGGTCGACCCCAACGCCACGTTGAAGGCCGCGGCTGACTTCGTGAACACTGGCTACGACGTGACGGCGTTCCCGACCGACCCCGACCTCCTCGTGTCGAGCGGTCCCCTGGTGCCGACGGGCTGGACCCCCGGCCAGTCGTTCACGATGGAGCGCAACGAGTTCTATGTCGGTGGGATGCTGCCGAAGATCGACAAGCTGATCTTGCGCGTCATTCCTGACGCGAACGCCCAGGTGACGGCATTGCAGAACGGTGAAGTCGACATCATCAACCCGCAGGCATCCGCTGACACGCTGACCGCCCTTGAGAACACCGGTGCCGACGTCCTCACCGGCGACCAGGTTTCGTACGACCACCTCGACCTGCGTTTCGACCAGCCGGTCTTCGCCGACATCAAGGTGCGCCAAGCATTCCTCAAAACGGTCCCGCGCCAGCAGATCCTCGACTCCATCGTGACGCCGGTCAACGCCGACGCCAAAGTGCTGAACTCGCAGATCTGGGTTCCGGCCAACGAGCCCTATGACGATTCGGTGGCCAACAATGGCTCGAGCGCTTATGACGAGGTTGACATTGAGGGCGCGAAGGAGCTGCTCGCCGGTGCCACCCCCTCGGTGCGCATTCTTTACAACACCAACAACCCCAACCGGGTCGATGAGTTCCAGGCCATTCAGGAATCAGCCGCCAAGGCGGGGATCACGGTTGTCGATGCGGGTTCACCCGACTGGAGCTCCCTGCTCGAGGGCGGTGACTATGACGCCTCCATCTTCGGCTGGATCAGCCCCGGCGTCGGCTCTACCGGCATTGCACAGATTTTCTCGACCGACGGCGGTGGAAACTACAACCAGTACGAGGGCACCAACGATGACGCCATCCTGACCCAGACGACCCTGGACCCCGATGAACTGATCGCAATTGAAAAGCGCATGGACAAGCAGATGTTCACGGATGCTTATGGACTGCCGCTGTTCCAGCTGCCCGGCGTGTTCGGAGTCTCCAAGCGCGTGAGCGGCGTGGAGTACATGGGCAACCAGACCGGTCCGTTCTGGAACTTCTGGGAATGGTCCGTCAGTAAATAGCTAGGTCGAATGTCCTAGCCCGATCACGAGTTGGGCTCCTGGGTTTGCTCAGGAGCCCAACTCGCGGGTTTGGCGGCATCCGTTCTGAGTCACATTGTGGCAGTCCAGCAGTCCGAATCAACTTCTACAGTGAGGTAGCCCCGGCATGGTGAGCTTCATCCTGAGACGAATTCTCGTTTCCATTCTCATCCTGATCGCCGCATCGTTTCTGATGTACGTCATGGTCGGCTATTCGGCGCAACCGCTGCAAGATCTGGAAGGCAGCAACTCTCCCAATAAACAGCAGCTGATCGATGCCCGGGTTGCGCTTCTCGACCTCGACGTGCCGCCGCCTCTTCGCTGGGTGCTCTGGCTCGGCGGCGTCGCCAAGTGTGCGATCCCCTTCGCCAATGCCTGCGACCTCGGGTCGACGATCTCGAACGCCCAGGTCGTCGATATTCTCCCCAACGCTTTGGCCGCCACCGTGCAGCTGGTCACTTTCGCCCTTGTGCTCGCTATTTTGCTCGGTGTCACGATCGGCATCATCACCGCGCTGCGTCAGTACAGTGGCCTCGACAACACCGTCACCTTCGTCAGCTTCTTCCTGTACTCGTTGCCCGTATTCCTGGTCGCCGTGCTGCTGAAAGAGTTCATCGCCATCGGCTTCAACGACTTTCTCCGTGATCCTGTTATCGGCGCTGGAGCACTGGTGGTGATCGGCCTCGTCGTCGGTGCCATCTGGCAGTCACTGCTCGGCGGTGACCGCCGGCGTCGACTCGTGGTTTTCCTGGTGTCGGGGCTGGCTACGTCCGGGGTGCTGCTCCTGATGAGCGCGACGGGCTGGTTTATGAATCCGGGCCTGGGGCCGATCCCGGTCATCCTGCTGGTCGCGGCGATCGCCCTCGGTGCGGCGACCCTGCTGGCCGGACTGCGCAACCGTCGGGCACTGATTACCGCCGGTATCAACGCTGCGGTCGCCATCGCAGCGTATTTTGTGCTCCAGCCCCTATTCGACGTTTCGAGCGCCGGAACGCTGTTCATTCTCGCACTCGCCACGATCGCGTTCGGGTTGGTCAGCGGCTTTCTGGCCGGTGGCTATGATCGCGGCCAGAATATGCGCGTCGGTCTCGTTACCGCGCTCTTTTCCGGCGCGGTCGTGCTGATTGACCGGTTCATGCAGTCCTGGGGTGCCCTCCTGACGGCGACCAACGGGCGCCCGATCGCCACCGTGGGTTCAAAGACTCCGGGACTGTCCGGGGACGTGTGGCTCGCTGGCCTCGACACGTTTGTCCACCTCACCCTGCCAATTATTGCCCTCTTGCTGATTTCCTTCGCCGGGTACACCCGGTATTCCCGCGCCGGCATGCTCGAGGTGCTCAGCCTCGACTACATCCGTACCGCGCGCGCCAAGGGGCTTCCGGAGCGCACGGTGATCGTGCGGCACGCGTTCCGGAACATGCTCATCCCGCTGACGACTCTCGTCGCTTTTGATGTCGGGGCCCTGCTCGGTGGCGCAATCATCACCGAGCGGATCTTCGCCATTCCCGGCATGGGCAGCCTGTTCAACGCTGGCTTGTTTCGGGGTGACCTCAATCCGGTGATGGGGTATTTTCTCATCGTCGCCGCGATGGCGATCACCTTCAATTTTCTGGCCGACATGGCCTATGCCGGGCTCGACCCGAGAGTGAGGATCCGTTAAATGTCCACACCAATTGGTCCGGGGCCTACCCCGTCGCCCACCGAAATCCCTGCCGACGAACTCGCCGCGGCGAGTTCGGTACCCGAGAGTCAAGGCCGCCTGATTTGGCGCCGATTTATCGGCAACAAGGTCGCCGTGGCGTCGATCATCATTCTTCTCGTCATCATCTTGTTCTCCTTTTCTGCTATCGGCATTGGTCCGATTTCCGGCTGGTGGAAGTTCGGGTTTAAAGAACTCAACCCGCAGGTGAACGGGGGCGACCCCACGCTCTCGCTCGTGCCGCAGTTTCTCGGCGGCGACGGTGTTTCCCTCGGGGAACATCCGTTCGGTCAAGACCGCATCGGCAAGGACTACTTCGCCATGACCATGCGGGGTATTCAAAACTCCGCGCTCGTCATGGTCGTTCTGGGCCTCATCGCGACCGTTCTGGGCGTGGTGGTCGGGGCCGTCGCCGGCTATTACCGCGGCATGGTCGATGCCGTGTTGATGCGCATCACGGACGTCTTCATCGTGATTCCCGCGCTCGTGATCGGCTCGGTCGTCGGCCAATGGTTCGGCAGCCTGGGTGCCCCGGTTCTGGCGATCATGCTGGGGTTCTTCTCCTGGATGGGCATTGCCCGGCTGGTGCGCGGTGAGTTCCTGTCACTGCGCGAACGTGAGTTCGTCGAGGCAGCCCGGGTCGCCGGGGCGTCCGACGCGCGCATCATTTTCAAGCACATCCTTCCTAATGCCATGGGCGTGGTCATCGTGTCGGCGACGCTCATCATGGCCTCGGCCATTCTGCTCGAGACAGCGCTGAGCTTTCTTGGCTACGGCATCCGCTCTCCCGACGTATCGCTGGGACTGCTGATCAGCTCCAACCAGTCGGCGTTCCAGACTCGGCCGTGGCTGTTCTGGTGGCCCGGTGCGTTCATCGTGTCACTGGCGCTGCTGGTCAACTTTGTCGGCGATGGTTTGCGCGATGCTTTCGACCCGCGCCACCGCAGGTTCAAGCTCAGCAAGATGCGCGAAACCCGGCCCGAACCGGAACTGGAGCGCGAACCGTGATGCCGGTCACGGGCACACCGGTGCGGCGCTCAGGCCAGAAGAAGAGCCACAATGGATGCCGCAGCGACGGCTGCAAGCACGCCCGCACGACCCCAGGCCCAGACGACCGTAACGGGAGTCTGGGCCGCGAGGCCGCCATCGACCCGGCCACTCTTTTGCAACGCGTCCCAGCGCGAGCGCACCAGTTGCGCCGCCTCGCCGGACTCACTCCCCGGCAGGTCGCCGGGCCGCGGGGCGCCGCTGACATAGGGCACGGGGTCGGTGGTTTTGCGGCGCCCGGCACTGGTCAGGCTCCGACCAGGAGCTGGGGCGCAGAATACCGCGAACTTCTTTCCGGGCGTGTACAGGGTGAGTGCAAACTTGGTATCGACGTGCACGAGCGCCGCCCACGGCACCACGATGGTGCGCAGCGGATTGCGAATGGTCACGGCGGTATCACTAACCCGCAGGTCGGGCCGCCAGAGTATCTCCCAGACGAACAGCACCACGAACAGGGCCGGAACGACCAGAGCGCGGCTCGACGCGGGCGGCAGCAGGAACAGGCTCAGCGCGCTGAGCGCGGCCACCGCGGCGAAGATGGCGGCGATGACGCGATTGAACCGCGAGTAGAAGACATCCGGGTCTGGCATGCAGCCATGCTGCCAGATTTTTGTGGCAGCCACCGTACGAGCAGCAGGATCGACGAAAGCAGGACTTCATGACCGACCAGGTGACGCCCCCATCCTCCGGTCCGGTGCTGCAGGTCACTGACCTCACCGTGCACTTCGGCGTGGACAATGTCTGGGTGCCGGCCGCGCTCAAACTGAACTACTCGATCGAGCGTGGCAAGGTGCTCGCCATTGTCGGCGAGTCTGGCTCGGGCAAGAGTGCGAGCTCCATGGCCATTCTGGATCTGCTGCCCGAGAACAGCCGCATTTCCGGCAGTGTCAAGCTCAGCGGCCGCGAACTCATGGGGCTGAAGCCCGCGCAGATGCACAAGGTGCGCGGCGGTCAGATCGCCATGATCTTCCAGGAGCCGATGACGGCGCTCAACCCGGTCTATACGATCGGATTTCAGATCATTGAAACCCTGCGGGCCCACTTCGGCATGTCGCCCTCCCAGGCCAAGACGCGCGCTCTGGAGCTGCTCGACATGGTCGAGCTGCCAGATCCGCTGAAAGCCTTCAACTCCTATCCGCACCAACTGTCTGGCGGGCAACGCCAGCGGGCCATGATCGCCCAGTCGATCTCCTGCGATCCGCAATTGCTCATCGCCGACGAGCCAACGACCGCCCTCGACGTGACGGTGCAGGCCGAGATTCTCGACCTCCTCCGCAGCCTGCGCGATCGCCTCGACAGTGCCATCCTGCTGATCACCCATGACATGGGCGTCGTGGCCGACCTGGCCGACGACATCGCCGTCATGCGTCGCGGTGTCATCGTCGAGCGCGGCACGGTCGACCAGATCTTCAACGAACCGACCCACCCGTACACGATCGCCCTGCTCCAGGCCGTTCCGCACCTCGGGCAGCGCGGAGACGACGCGATCGACATGACCGCGGCGCTCGCCATCGGCACCGACATCGTCGTCGACGCGGTCCTGGCCGCGCGCATCGAGGTCAATGAGCGTCTGGCGAATGAGGCGGCGACCGCTGCGCGACGTGACAGCCGCGAGGTGGTCGTCAAGTTCGACGATGTGGTCATCGAGTATCCCAAGCACGGTCGCGTCGCGGCGTTCCGCGCCGTCGATAAGGTCAACCTGTTCGTGCGTCAGGGGGAGGTGCTCGGGCTGGTGGGGGAGTCCGGCTCTGGCAAGACCACGCTCGGCCGTGCAGCGATCGCGCTGCTGCCCATTACGGACGGCCAGCTGCACGTGGCCGGGCAGGATATCTCGAAGGCCAGCCGCGACGAGATTCGCCGACTGCATAAGAGTGTCGGAATCGTATTTCAGGACCCGTCCTCCTCGCTGAACCCGCGGATGCCCATCGGTGACAGCATCGGAGAACCGCTCAAGCTGGCGAAGGGACTCAAGGGGGCGGCCCTGAGCGCACAGGTCGAGCGGCTGCTCGACAGCGTTGAGCTGCCGCGCGCCTACCGCAGCCGGTTTCCGCACGAACTTTCCGGCGGGCAGAAGCAGCGCGTCGGCATCGCCCGCGCCCTCTCGCTTGAACCCAAGGTGCTCATTGCCGATGAGCCGACCAGTGCCCTCGACGTGTCGGTGCAGGCGCGTGTACTCGACTTGATTCAGTCGCTGCAGAAGCAGATGAATTTCGCCTGCCTGTTCATCACGCACGACCTCGCCGTCATCGACGTGCTCGCCGATCGCATCGCGGTGATGCACCACGGTCGCATCGTGGAAACCGGTACGCGAGATGAGATTCTGCGCTACCCGAAGGACCCGTATACCCAGCGTCTGCTGGCCGCCGTGCCGATCCCGGATCCTACCGAACAGCGTGCCCGGCGGGAGCTGCGCCGCGAGTTGCTGGCCGCGGGCAACGACGTCTAGCTGTGTGAGCCCCACCAGTTGGGGCCAAATAATACGGTAGGATAGTACTTTGGGTCACATTATGACCCCTGGTATCCATTCTTCGTCGCGCGCGAGACTCTGCGGCACTCATTCTTCGTAAGGATCTATTTTTATGGCGATTGCTACACGCAATAACCTCCGAAATGTTGCAATCGTTGCTCACGTTGACCACGGTAAGACAACGCTGGTTGACGCGATGCTCAAGCAGACCGACTCCTTTGCAGACCACTCACACGTTGAAGAGCGCGCGATGGACTCGAATGAACTCGAGCGCGAAAAGGGCATCACGATTCTCGCCAAGAACACGGCGGTCTCGTACAAGGGCATCCACGCCACCGAGGGGCCCATCACCATCAACGTGATCGACACCCCGGGCCACGCTGACTTCGGTGGTGAGGTCGAACGTGGCCTGTCCATGGTCGACGGTGTTGTTCTGCTGGTTGACGCTTCCGAGGGCCCGCTGCCGCAGACCCGCTTCGTGCTCCGCAAGGCGCTGGAGGCCAAGCTTCCCGTCATCCTCCTGGTCAACAAGACCGACCGTCCCGACGCGCGCATCGATGAGGTCGTGGCCGAGAGCCAGGACCTGCTCATCGGTCTCGCCAGCGACATGGCCGATGACTTCCCCGACCTCGACCTCGACGCCGTCCTCGACGTGCCGGTTGTCTACGCCTCGGGCCGTAACGGTGCCGCCAGCTGGAACAAGCCCGAAGACGGCACCCTGCCCGATAATGACGACCTCGAGCCGTTGTTCGACGCGATCCTCAAGCACATTCCGGCCCCGACCTACGATGACACGCACCCGCTTCAGGCGCACGTCACCAACCTCGACGCCTCGCCGTTCCTCGGCCGCCTTGCCCTGCTGCGCATCTTCAACGGCACCATCAAGAAGGGCCAGACCGTGGCCTGGGCTCAGCAGGATGGCACCGTGAGCAACGTGAAGATCACCGAGCTGCTCATCACGAAGGCGCTGGACCGCTACCCGACCGAGAGCGCCGGCCCCGGCGACATCGTGGCCGTGGCCGGTATCGAGAACATCACCATCGGTGAGACCCTCTGCGACCCCGAAGACGTGCGCCCGTTGCCGACCATCACGGTCGACGACCCGGCCATCTCGATGACCATCGGCACCAACACCTCGCCGCTCATGGGCAAGGTCAAGGGCCACAAGCTCACCGCCCGTATGGTCAAGGACCGCCTCGACCGCGAGCTGGTCGGTAACGTCTCGCTCAAGGTCGTCGACATTGGACGCCCGGACGCCTGGGAGGTGCAGGGTCGTGGAGAACTGGCCCTCGCCATCCTGGTCGAGCAGATGCGTCGTGAGGGCTTCGAGCTCACCGTCGGCAAGCCGCAGGTAGTTGTGAAGCGCGTCGACGGCAAGGTACACGAGCCCTTCGAGCACCTCACCATTGACGCTCCGGAAGAGTACCTCGGCGCCATCACGCAGCTGCTCGCCGCCCGCAAGGGTCGCATGGAGAACATGGCGAACCACGGCACCGGCTGGGTTCGCATGGAATTCATCGTTCCATCGCGCGGCCTGATCGGCTTCCGCACGCAGTTCCTCACCGACACGCGCGGTACCGGTATCGCCAACGCGATCCTGCACGGCTACGAGCCCTGGGCTGGCACCATCAACACCCGCACGAACGGTTCCATCGTGGCCGACCGTTCGGGAGCGGTCACTCCGTTCGCGATCATCAACCTGCAGGAGCGCATGTCGTTCTTCGTGCAGCCGACCTCCGAGGTCTACGAAGGCATGGTCATCGGCGAGAACTCGCGCGCCGACGACATGGACGTGAACATCACCAAGGAAAAGAAACTGACCAACATGCGTCAGTCCAGCTCCGACACGTTCGAGTCGATGACACCGCCCAAGCAGCTCTCGCTTGAGCAGTGCCTCGAATTCGCCCGTGAAGACGAGTGCGTCGAGGTCACCCCCGCCGCCGTGCGTATTCGCAAGGTCGAGCTCACCGCATCCGCTCGCTCGCGCCAGGTTTCGCGCGTGAAGAAGATGGACGCGAACTAACTCGCACCTGCTTTCTCGCAGAAGCCCCCGCAGCCTCGGCTGCGGGGGCTTCCCGCATTAATCCTCGCCGACGCGTGAATCTCGGCCCCAAAAATCGCTCAAATGGCCCCGAAACTCACGGCTTGGTTGAGCACCCACTCTTTGCGTCATTGCATTTTTGCGTCTTTGAGTCTCTTGTCTTTGAGTCCTTTTAGGCGAACAGAGCCGCGCCCACGTAGCTCCCTGCGCTTGCCCCGGCCGGCACCGCGAACAGCGCGCTCCCGACGTGCCGAATGTACTCGTTGAGCGCATCGTGCTTGGCCAGGTTGAGCTGCACCGCGGTGAACTGTCTCGGAGACCGCTGAAAGCTGATGAAGAAAAGACCGGCCTCGAGCCGCCCCAGGTCATCGTTGCCGTCGACGAAGTTGTAGCCACGACGCAGCAGCTTCATGCCGTGGTTCTGGGTCGGATGCGCGAGCCGCACGTGGGCTGCAGCACCGATGAGCGGCTCATTCTCGCGGCCGGCCAGAGTGAAATCTGGCTCGCTGAACTCGGTTCCGCCTGACAGCGGAGCACCGGCACCCTTGGTGCGGCCGAACACCGCCTCCTGCTCGCGAAGAATCGTGCGATCCCAGGTTTCAATGGTCATCCGGATGCGCCGCGCCACCAGGTAGGAGCCACCGGCCAGCCAGGCAGGCCCGTCGTCCGCGGACACCCAGACCTGGTCGGTGACGACCGCGGGCTCCTCGGCCTTAATGTTGGCGGTACCGTCCTTGAATCCGAACAGGTTGCGCGGGGTGGCCTGGGCTGTTGATGTCGATGAGGTGCGTCCGAATCCGAGCTGGGACCAGCGCAGGGCCGCCCGGCCGAAGGCGATGCGGGACAGATTGCGAATGGCGTGCACGGCCACCTGCGGATCATTGGAACAGGCCTGGATGCACAGGTCTCCGTCGCTGCGCCCGACATCGAGGTCGTCCCCGGGAAAGTGCGGAAGTGGCGTCAGATTGGCCGGGCGGCGGGCGACGATGCCGAAGCGATCGACGCCATCCGCTGTTTCAAACAGGGGCGGACCGAAGCCGAACGTGATCGTAAGGCCGGCCGTGGGCAGCCCCTGCGCCTCACCGGTGTCCTCGGGCGGGGCATCGTAGGGGCCGCTGACGGCGCCGTACTCGCCGATATCCGCTCCGGCGCACATCGCGGCTGCCGCGACCGTCCAGTCCTGGAGCAGCTCGATCAGCTCGGCTCGCGTCACGTCCGCCGAGACGTCGAACGCGGCAAAGTGCAGACGATCCTGAGCGGGCGTGACAATGCCGGCCTGGTGGCTGCCATAGAACGGGTAGACCGCCGAAGCGGATGCCTCACCCGGCGACGCCGACGCCGCCAGCGCGACGCGGTCCCCGGCTGCGCCCAGCCCGATGCCGGCGACGCTGGCCCCGGCGAGGCCGAGTAGCCCGCGCCGGGAGAGGCCTCGTGCGGTGCCGGCCGGTTCGGTGGACCCGGCTTCGCTGGATTCTGCCCGCTCAGAACGGGTCCAGCCCGTCACAACACGAGCGCGGCCGTGAGCTGGTTGAGCGGCTCGCCGAGCGCGTTGACCTGGTCGGCGAGGGCGCGAATCTCGGCCGGAGTGAGGTCGGTGTAGAGCCTGAAGCCCTCATCAACGCGTTGGGCGTCGAGCAGTGTCTGCAGCGAACCGAACTCGGTGTCGAGCGAAGCGGCCAGGTCGGCATCCGTTTTGAGCAGTATCGGTCGCACCCCGTCGTAAAGCACTTTGGCGCCGTCGACGTTGGCCTGGAAATCCCAGAGGTCGGTGTGCGACCAGGCTTCTTCCTCGCCGGTGACCTTGCCGGTGGCGACCTCGTCGAGCAGACCGATGGCCCCGTTGGTCTGCTGCGACAGGGTGAACGTGAGGCCTTGCACCTTCTCGTGCAGGGTGGCGGTGTCGGCGACGAGCTGCTCGGTGAGCGCCGCGCGCTTTTCGGCGGTGTAGGCCACGAAACCCGCCTCAGCGTCTTGCGGCCAGAGATCCTTCTCGATGGCGTGCCAGCCGGTCCAGTTTTGGCCCTCTTCGAGGTCAGCTTCGCGCAGGTCGAGCTTGGGGTCGAGGTCGCCGAACGATTCGGCGATGGTTTCGACGCGCTCCCAGTGCACCCGGGTGGAGGCGTACAGGCTGCGGGCGGTGTCGTCGTCCCCGGCTGAATAGGCGGCGGCGAACGCGTCGGTGCCGGTGACGAGCTGGTCGATCTGGTCGCTGACGTAGGAGGCGTAGTTGGTGTTCGAGGTGTCGATCTGGGTGACGAGGTCAACGTCGACGGTGGCGGCGGCATCCGTTTTGGTGGCGGTGAACTCGGCCTTGCCGACGCCGTCGCCGGTCATGCCCGGTTTGCAGGCGGTGAAGTAGCTGCCCTCGGCGAGCTGCACGACCAGGTCGCGGGTGAGTCCTGGACCGATATTCTCCGCCTCACCCACGATGCGCAGGCCGTCTGCGGCCAGCAGGTAGAACTCGGTCACCTGGTCACCGGAATTGGTGACCGAGAAACGGATGCTGCCGGCCGGCGCCTCGTTCGCGCTCACCGCGCAGTCGGTCGCGCTGCTGTCCACCGTGAGCGCGGTGTGGGTGGCCGCCGGGCTGTTGGCGACGCAGCCGCTCAGCAGGCCGATACCGAGAACGCCGAGGCCGAGCAGGCTGGCGGAACGTAAGACACGGGGCATGGAGATCCTTTGAGCTGGGCGAGAAGAGTTAGTGCGCGGCGACGGGCGTGGTCGCCGGTGCGGTTGGTAGAGCCAGGGCGGGGCGGGCGCTCGGGCGGCCGTGACGGCTCTTTCTGATGAACACCGTCAGGGTGGGCACGGCATAGGCCAGCCAGGCGAACATCTCCAGCCAGGTGGTGGCGGGGGAGAAGTTCAGGGTGCCCTTGAGCAGCGTGCCGTACCAGCTGTCCGGGGGCACGGCGGCGCTCACATTGAAGGCGAGGGCGTGCAGCCCGGGCAGTAGGCCGGCCTCCTGCAGGTCGTGCACGCCGTAGGAAAGCACACCAGCCGCCACGACGATGAGGATGGCACCGGTATAGGTGAAGAACTTCGCCAGGTTGATCTTGAGCATGCCGGCGTAGATGAGAGCGCCGAGGCCGATTGCCGTCAGGATGCCGAGCGCAGCACCGAACAACGGCAGGGTCGTGGCGCCGGTGGCCTGCACGGCCGCCCAGATGAACAGGGCCGTTTCGATGCCCTCCCGGCCGACGGCAAGGAATGCCACGAGCACGAGTCCGAGGCCTGCACCGACGAGGTGTTTGTCGATGTTGCCCTGCAGGTGGCCCTTGAGATCGCGTGCGGTGCGCAGCATCCAGAACACCATCCAGGTCACCAGCCCGGTCGCGACGATCGAGAGCACGCCGCCGATGGTCTCCTGTGCGGTGAACGACAGCCCGTAGGTGCCGAAGGTCAGCAGCGCGCCGATGCCGAGGGCGAGCAGCACGGCCAGGGCCACACCGAGCCAGATGCGCGGCAGCACGTCACGTCGACCGATTTTCACGACGTAGGCGATGAGAATTGTCACGATCAGCGCGGCCTCAAGGCCTTCGCGCAGGCCGATCAGGTAGTTTGCGAGCACAGGGGTTCCTCGTCGGGTTCGGGCGTCGATTTTGGTAAGGCTAACCTTACCGAATCTGACTCTAGCCCGTGGATCGTGACCGTGTCTAGTTACGATTGGATTCTGAGCCCGTAATCAATAGCCAGCAGAGCAGAAACGGTGCGTGCGCCCATGGTCATGTCCGGCAGCGGTGAGCGGATCCTGTTCGTGCATGACCGACCCGGCGACGAATCCGCGCTGACCGGCGGCACGATTGCCCGATTGCGCGCCGACGGGGCGAGGGTCGTCGTGCTCTACGCCACAGCGCTGACCGAAACGGATGCCGCAGCGGTGCAGGCCGCGCTGGCCGCGCTTAACGCGCGCAGCTGGCATGAGCTGCCACGCGGGCTGGAGGCCAGCAGCGCTCTGCACAACGAAATCGATGAACTCGGTGCGACCGCCCTGGTCGTCGGCGCCGTTGACGATGTTCTGCGCGACG
Organism: Cryobacterium sp. Hh7; assembly: GCF_004403155.1. Taxonomy (NCBI): domain Bacteria; kingdom Bacillati; phylum Actinomycetota; class Actinomycetes; order Micrococcales; family Microbacteriaceae; genus Cryobacterium; species Cryobacterium sp. Hh7. Next base: position 47,807 of record NZ_SOHG01000053.1, read on the forward strand.
CCGCGACCGTGGCCGCACACGCGGCTGGCCTGCCCGTGTTTCTGGCCCGCACGGTGCGACAATCGCCCGGACAGCGCCTCGTGGCGATCGACGTGGGCGCTCAGCTCGAGCAGAAGCTGCGGGCGCTGGCGCATTTTCCCGCGCGCTGGAACGTCACCGACCACAGGCGCGCCCTGGTCGACGGCACGACCGACGTGATCACCGACACCGAAACGTTTCTGCAAACGAATGCACCTCACCCAGCCCCGCCGCAGCTCGCCTCCCGGCCCGCTCGCCTCACTCTCGCGAACCGATCGCTGGCCGGCCTCGGCGGCCTGCTCGTGGGCATCCTCTTTGGTGTGTTGGGAACCATCGCGCACCAGGCCACGCTCACGCTGTTCGGCATCGCGCTGCCGATCGGACTGACGATCGCGTTCGTGGCGATCGCTGCGCTGCTGCTCGGCCTTCGCCTCGTGATCGGCGACCGGTTCGTCGTCGGGCTGGCCGCTACCGGGCTGCTGGTGACCATTTTCGTGCTGTCGCTGCGCGGTTCCGGGGGGTCGGTGCTCGTCCCTGCGGGTTTGCCGGGAACCTTGTGGACCGTGGTTCCGGCATTGATCGCGGCCTTTGTGCTGGCCTGGCCGAAGCTGCCGCCGCGCCTCCGGGCGCCGCACCAGGGCGGTGGGGCGTAGAATCAGGAGTCCGCTCTCGAAGGGAATCCCAAGCCTGTGACGTATGTGATCGCTCTTCCGTGCGTCGATGTGAAAGATCGTGCCTGCATCGACGAATGCCCGGTGGACTGCATTTATGAGGGCGAACGCTCCCTCTATATTCACCCGGATGAGTGCGTCGACTGTGGTGCCTGCGAACCGGTCTGCCCGGTCGAGGCCATCTACTACGAAGACGACCTGCCCGAACAGTGGGCCGACTATTACAAGGCCAACGTCGAATTCTTCGACGACCTCGGCTCCCCGGGCGGCGCGGCCAAGGTCGGCGTGCTCGCCAAGGACCACCCCGTCATCTCCGCGCTGCCGCCGCAGGTTCAGCACTAAGCGGTCTTCGTGCTGAAGCCGCTCCCGGATTACCCCTGGGACCAGATGGTGCCGTTCGCCGCTCAGGCCCGGCAGCACCCCGATGGAATCGTCGACCTGTCGATCGGTTCGCCGGTCGATGCAACGCCCCACGTGGTGCAGCAGTCGCTGCGCGCGGCGACGGATGCCCACGCCTACCCGCAGACCGTCGGCACGCCCGCCCTGCAGCAGGCGATCATCGCCTGGTATGCCCGGCGCCGCGGGGTGACCGGCCTGGAGCCGAACAACGTGCTGCCCACGATCGGTTCCAAGGAACTCGTCGCGCTCATGCCGTTCATGCTCGGCGTCGGCGAGGGTGACACGATCGTGCATCCGCTTGCCGCCTACCCGACCTACGCGATCGGCGCCGCGATCGCGGGCGCCACGCCCCTGGCCGCCGACGACCCTGCCGAATGGCCGGACTCGACCAAGTTGATCTGGCTGAACAGCCCGGGCAACCCTGATGGGCGGGTGCTCTCGGTTGACGAGCTGCGCGCCGCCGTCGACCGCGCGCGCGAACTCGACGCCGTGATCGTGAACGATGAGTGCTACGCCGAACTCGGCTGGGACGCCCCGTATGACACCGAACCGATCCCGAGCATTCTCGACCCCCGCGTCATCGAGGGGGAGCAGCGCAAGGTCGTCGCGATCTATTCTCTGAGCAAACAGTCCAACATGGCCGGGTACCGTGCGGCCTTCGCTGCCGGTGACAGCGACGTGCTGGGCCGGGTGCTCACCGTGCGCAAGCACGCCGGACTCATGCTGCCGGCACCGCTGCAGGCTGCCATGATCGCTGCCCTCGGCGACGACGAGCACGTCGCCGCGCAAAAGGAACGCTATCGAGCGCGCCGTGCTGTGCTCCGGCCGGCGCTCGAACAGGCCGGTTTTCGAATCGACCGCAGCGAAGCCGGCCTGTATCTGTGGGCGACCGAGGGCCGACCAGCCTGGCAATCCATCGAACGGATGGCCTCCCTCGGGATCCTCGCCGGCCCCGGCCCGTTCTATGGTGACGTCTACCCCGAGCACATACGCTTCTCGCTGACCGCGACCGACGAACGCATCGCTGCAGCTGCTGCTCGCTTGCGGGCCTGAGCTGTGGATGATCACCAACGAACCGCCCGAACTCTTAGCTGATGCAACAGTAGGCGGCCGGGCAGATTAGGCTGTAGTCGCGACGGAGTCGACCACGGCAGTAAGTTAAAGTGCCGACTCAGTGACGCGTCGCCACATTTCATCCGTCAGTGAGACCCGAGGAGGTTCCGTGACCGACGTTGCGCAGCACATTACAACCGGCGAACCGATGAGCGCTGACCCCAACAAGGTCACGCTTACCTTTCCCGGCGGCAGCGCAGAGTTCCCGATCCTGACCAGCGTGGACGGCGTGTCGAGCATCGACATCTCAACCCTGACCAAGAAGACCGGCCTCACCACGCTGGATTACGGCTTCGTGAACACGGCGGCCACCCGCTCCGCGATCACCTACATCGACGGCGATGCCGGCATCCTGCGCTATCGCGGGTATCCGATCGAACAGATTGCCAAGAACTCGAACTTTCTCGAGACGGCTTGGCTGCTCATCTACGGTGAGCTGCCCAGCGCGAGTGAACTCGCCAACTTTGACGATCGCATCCGTCACCACACTCTTCTGCACGAAGACATGCGCCGCTTCTTCGACTCGCTGCCGCACAAGGCCCACCCGATGAGCGTTCTCGCGTCCGGCGTCTCGGCACTGTCGACGTTCTATCAGGACTCGCTCGACCCGAAGGATCCGGAGCAGGTCGAGATCTCGACCATCCGTCTGCTGGCCAAACTGCCGGTCATGGCCGCCTACGCACACAAGAAGAGCATTGGGCAGGCGTTTCTCTACCCCGATAACTCGCTGAGCTTCGTCGACAACTTTCTCAAGCTCAACTTCGGCAACATGGCCGAACCGTACGAGGTCAACCCGGTCGTCAGCAAGGCGCTTGAACGCCTGCTCATGCTGCACGAAGACCACGAGCAGAACGCGAGCACCTCGACGGTGCGCCTGGTCGGTTCGACCGAGGCCAACCTGTTCGCGTCCGTTTCGGCCGGCATCAACGCCCTGTTCGGTCCGCTGCACGGTGGCGCCAACGAAGCAGTGCTCGCGATGCTCGGCGAGATCCAGGCATCCGGTCAGGGCGTCGAGAAGTACGTCGAACGCGTCAAGAACAAAGAGCACGGCGTGAAGCTGATGGGCTTCGGCCACCGGGTCTACAAGAACTACGACCCGCGCGCCACCCTGGTCAAGGAGAGCGCCCACGAGGTGCTTGCGGCTCTCGGCGTCAAGGACGACCTACTCGACATCGCGCAGGAACTCGAGCACATTGCGCTGAGCGACGACTACTTCAAGGAACGTCGTCTGTACCCCAACGTCGACTTCTACACCGGCGTCATCTACAAGGCGATGGGCTTTCCGACCCGCATGTTCACCGTGCTCTTCGCGATCGGTCGGTTGCCTGGCTGGGTCGCGCACTGGCGTGAAATGAACGAGGATCCGGCCACCAAGATCGGTCGCCCGCAGCAGCTCTACGTGGGCTCCCCGGCCCGGGACTACCCGCGCCGTTAGCGGGTCGGCTGTTTGCCGCCGCGCTGTCCGATCTCAAGTCGTCACCAAGTGGGTTGCGGGGGCGTCTCGCCGTCGCTGTGCGCCTGCCTACCCGCCGACGTGCGTGAGGTGCCACTTTTGGCACCTTGCGACCTCGCCATGGGGCAAAAGATGGCATGTCGCAAGAACGATGGGACCAGAGTTTGCATCTCGGGCATCTCGGGCGTCTCGTGCGGCCAGAGTTGGCCGGGACAGTTTCGGCGAGCATCCGCTGCACGGTCAGGCGGGGGGAGGCGCGCCGCTGTGGTCAGCAGCCGGGGCCGTGGGGGTTGGTGAGGCAGTCTTCGGCGACGAGCACGGTGGATTCGTTTGCGGCCGTGACGGTGAATGGGGCGGAGGGCATGGTTATGGTGCCGTCGACGGGGCGCCAGCCTTGGTCGCCGAAGCTGTAGTCGGCGTGGTATTTGATGGTGAGGACGATGGAGTAGGTGCCCTTGGCCGTGTACTTGTGGCTGGTGTCGGTGGTGGTGAATTCGGCAAGTCCGAGGGCTTCCCAGCTGGCGCCTCCGGTCGGGGAGGTGGCGGTGTTTCCGTCGCCGAAGTTCCAGTGGTAGCCGATCGGGGTGAACATGACCTGCGCGGGTTGGCCGAGGAGGATTCCTTCGCTGATTTGAGTGGATGCGCCGGTCCAGAAGTTGGCGGCGAGTCCGACGATGGCCCAGCCGTTGGGTTCCATGCCTGTTGGGGCGGTCGGCGCGGGGAAGTTTTGCAGGTCGGAGATGCGGACGATGGTCTCGGCGGAGCAGAGTGGGCACGCTGCCGGGGGTGCGGCGATGGTGGGTAGGAGCTGGGGGTGTCGTTCCACTATGTCGCTGAGGCCGCCGGTGTTGCAGGGAACCCATTGGCTGGGTTCCGTCGTCGATTTGTGGCTCACGCACATGGCCGGTCGTTTCAGGTCGCCCGCCGAGCCAGTCCCACGGCCTGAGGCAGAGCGCTTGCCGCCTGCGTTTTGGCCATCCGTTTTGCTGGTGTAGCCCGCCAAGAGGTCAACCCCATTTCCATGCGCTATGCCGTCGGAATCCGGTGGTGATTCGAGGGGAACTCCGAGCTCCACGGTCGCGATCAGGCGGGCCTTCTCTTGAGCAGTTGCCGGAGCAACAAACATTTGGGGCATGGCAATAGCCGAGAGGCTGGCCAGGACTAGCAGAAGTCTGATCCGGACCATATTTCCGATTTCTCGAGGAGAAGTTGGCTATTTTCATTATTCTGAACGAGTGCCACGACGAGTGGATATCGTGTGGGCCTGTCTGGTGGCGCTACCGAATTGCCATCGGTGCCAACTACTTCGCCATGGGAAACGTCTAAACACATGTATAGGTTTATTGACCCTGCCTGGAGATTTGCGGATTGAACAGTCATGGAGTCAAAACCAATATCGCCGACGAGGTGGACCCCGCGAGCCGTTAATCTTTCATAGGTCGCGATTTCTCCTGGAAGCATGTCTTCGGTGACGAATGGCTCTATTCGATTCGGGTCGGCACCACCTTCTGTTAACGCCAACTGAAAATGGGGCCATTTCTGCCAACTGAAAACAGGGCCACTTTCGTGTGGTTCTAGTGTGCCGTAGTTGCGGCGGGCTCGTGTTTCTTGAGGCGGTAGCTGTTGCCTTTGAGGCTGATGACGTCGGCGTGGTGAACGATGCGGTCGATCATGGCGGAGGCGATGGTGAGGTCTCCGAAGACGTCACCCCAGCGAGCGAACGGCAGGTTGCTCGTCATGATCAGCGACGCGTGTTCGTAGCGCGAGGACACCAGTTGGAAGAACAGGTTCGCGGCGTCCTGGTCGAAGGGAATGTAGCCGACTTCATCGACGATCAGCAGGCTGTAACGGCGTAGCCGGGTTAGTTCGGCGGCGAGTTTGCCGCGTGAGTGGGCTTCTTGCAGGCGGGCTACCCAGCCTGTCGCGGTGTCGAAGAGGACCCGGTGGCCGGCTTTGGCGGCTTTGATCCCGATGCCGACGGCGAGGTGCGTTTTCCCCGTTCCGGGAGGGCCGAGCAGGACAACGTTCTTCGCTTCGGTGAGGAACACGCTCGTGCCCAGGTGCGCGATGAGGTTTCGGTCGGCGGAGGGCTGGTGCTCAAAGTTAAAGTCTTCGAGGGTCTTGAACCCCGGGAACCGTGCGGCTTTGATTCGCAGCCCGGCGCCGGAAGCTTCACGTTCGGAGACTTCTTTGGAGAGCACGGCGGCGAGGTATTCCTCGTGGGACCACCCCGCGTCGCGGGCTTGATCGCCGAGGCGGCGGAACGCTTCACTGATCCGGGGTGCTCGGAGGGCACGGGCGTAGTACTCGATCTGCGAGGCCGCTTCCGGGCCGATCATGACGCGACCGCCAGCACGGATGGTGCCGGTTCAAGGTCCACGTTGAAGAGTTCGTCGTAGCGAGTCAACGACGCGATCTCGACGATGGTCGTGCTCGGGGGCCGGCGGGCGCATTGGGCTTGGAACAGGGCACGCAGCTCGGCCGCGCGGAGCACGTGCGCGGGGTCGGTGACGGTGAGTTGTCGCGCCCATTTTCGGCGGTGCGCCGCGATGAGGACACCGTCGTGGTGAACAGTGACACGGTCAAGGCTCGCCGCCACGTCGACGACGCGGCCGATCATGGCCGGGTCAACGGAGTAGTCGTTGCTGAACGCTCGAACGTAGTAATCGCGTGGCAGCCGAACGCTGTTGCGAAACATCACCTCCGGTGCCATCGGCGGCAGCCCGCGCATCGCGGCCCGATCACTGCTGACAAGGTCGTTGGGTCGACCACGGCGGGACCGAGAGAGACGATTGTTCGCCACCGGTAACCACGCGGCGAGCTGCTCGTTGAAATCATCGGGAGAGGTGAAAGTGCGGCCCGACATGAAGCGGCTGCGGAAGAACCGATTCATTCGTTCGACCATGCCCTTGGACTCGGGGTCGCGGGCTTTGAGCAGTTTGATCTGAGTGCCGAGGGTCCCGGCGAAAGCGGCGGCGGGCTCGGTGAGTTTCCCACGGCCGATGCCCGTCTCGTTATCCCACGTCAACCGCGTCGGAACAGCTTCGGCCTCCTGCAGCAGCGACCACATTCCGCCGAGCAGATCCGGTGTCGTCCGCGACGGCAACATGCGCGCTTGGATGAACCCCGAAAACGTTGACGTCATCACCAGCACCGGCGGCGCAGCAGCCTGGTCATGCCCCATCGGCAGGTCCTCGTGCGGGAACCAGAGATCGCACTGGATCTGGAAACCGGCAGGGTGCACCAGTCGGTCTGCAGGATCCGGCACCGCATACTCCGGTCGGAGCTCAGCGACCTTGGCCCGAAACAACGACGGAGACCCCGACCATCCCACCCGCTCTGCAGCCGTCGCGGCCGGCATCGTCGGCGTCGCCGCGAGTAGCACCCGCACCTGACTGGCGAACCCGTCGAAACTCGACCCCGTCGGCTCCCGTTGATACGTCGGCGACCTGTCCACGGCCAACGCCCGATCGACCGTCCCGCGAGACACCCCGATCAGCCGTGCTATCTCCCGTTTCGAATGCTTCCCCGTCGAATGCAGGTGGCGAATCTCAGCCCAATCATCCAATTTGATCACCTTCCATAATGGTTGGTGGCCCTGTTTTCAGTTGGCGTTTCTGGCCCTGTTTTCAGTCGGCGTTAACACCTTCTCGCGAAATTGTGTTGGCCATTGCCTGATACGACGAATAGAACGAAGTCGCGGCAGCGAGGGCTTCGTCGTTCGAGGCGAAGATCGGGGGAGCCTCAGCGGGAGCGGGAGCGGCCGTAGCTTTCGCGACGGGTGATGCCGTGTTGGGCGGGACGGGAGCGGCCAGGCATCCGCTCAGCGTGCCGGCAAGGAAAAGCACGGCAGCGGTGAGCACAGCTCTGTGCACGGGGCGGCGTCGCGGCGGGTTACGCATGGGGTCACCATAGACCGGATTGCTACAACACCGTCAAAGTTCTCCACAGGCTGGTGTTCGGGCCAGAATCAGGCTACGCGGCGGGCTCGAGGGTGAGCGTGTCGGCGGCGTCGTCCTTGATGGCGGCGGGGGTGAACAGCCACGGGCGCGTCTCATGGTCGCGCCAGAGCGGTGCTTGATCGGTGTAGTTGGAATGAAAGGCGTGACCGGATGCCCCGGTGAGATTGATCCAGGTGGAGTCGTCGAAGTTCTCCAGGCTGATCACCTGCCGCATCGACGGCACCCAGTCGACCTGGTAGCCCTGGGTGGCATCCCAGCCGACGGCGTTCACGACGGCGGATCCGCCCGCCAACTCGTAGGGTCCGCGGTTGAACAGCCATTCCAGCGGGGCGATCCCCGACTCACCGAAGCTCGCGTTCTTGAGCTCGAGCGTGTGGATGCTGCCCCACTGCCAGTCGGTCGGGTCGGATCCCATCAGATCGGCACTCTCGGCGGCGGCGCTCGTCATGACCCGCCGCAACATGCTCTCCTGACCGACGGTGCCATAGGTGGGGTTGGACCACCACGGCGAGTCAGACTGGCCGAGCAGGCTCGTCACGACGGAGAACGCTCGGTCACCACCGGTGAGGTGGGCGCCGTCATCGACCTTTCCGGTGAACATGTCCTTCAGCAACGTGCGCCAGATCACGTTGAAGTAGGCGGCCGCCGCGCTGTCGGCATCCACCTGGTAGTCCCAACCATCGAGCAGCTGCTGCGCCTCAGCTGCTGAACCGGTGAGGCGCACCTGCTGTAGCCGAGGCACCAGCGCAGCCGCGATGGCACTGTAGTTGTCGCCCTGAATGTCGCTCATCAGCTCCGCGGTGAGCGGAGTTCCGACCGCGATGAGTTCTTGCAGTCGAGCGGTGATCTGGTTTGCCCGGTATCCGAGATCCCAGTCGGCGGTCAGCAGGTTCGGGGAGCCCGGGTCGGCGGCGGCGTTATTGGCCGTGACGATGTATCCGCTCGGCGGATTGAACGTACTCGGCAGCGCATCAAAGGGGATGTAGCCGGTCCAGCCGTATTCACTGGTCCAGCCCGGCACCGGGAGGGTGCCGTTACCGCTGGCTCGAATGGGGATGAGCCCGGGAGCCTGATAGCCGATATTGCCCTCGACGTCGACGTAGGTCAGGTTTTGAGCCGGAACCTCAAACAGTTCAGCGGCAGCCCGAAAACTGGTCCAGTCGGTCGCCTGGTTGAGTGCGAAAATAGCGGATGCCGTTCGCCCCGGTGTCAGCGCGGTCCACTGCAGGGACAGCTCATACGTCGTTAGGTCAACACCGCTGGCCTCAGCTCCGGACTCTACCCCGGAGGAAGCGGTCGGCAGTCCAGCCGCTTTCGGATAGTCGCTGGCGATGCGTTGGTACGTGGTGCCGTCGAATCCGCTGAGTAACGGTCCGTGTTCGGTCGAGCGAATCTCGATCTTCACGTCATCGCCGCCGGCCACTGAGATCTTCTCGTCGCGCAGCAGGAGCGGCTTCGCCGCGCCGTCGAATTCGTAGCTGTCGCCGGTGATTTTTTCAATGTACAGGTCGGCGACGTCGGGTCCGAGGTTGGTGAAACCCCAGGCGATGCGCTCGGTGTGACCGATGATCACGCCGGGCAAACCGGAGAAGCTGTATCCGGCGACGTCGAACGGGCAGTCGGCGGTGATCGACTGGCAGCGCAGCCCGACCTGGTACCAGACCGAGGGCAGCGCCGGCCCGAGGTGCGGGTCGTTGGCCAACAGTGGCATGCCGGTGTTGGTGAGGGAGCCGGCGACGACCCAGGAGTTGGAACCGATCTCGCCGCCGGCCGGCCCGAGCAGCTCCGGAATTGCCCCGAGTACGGCGCGCAACTCGGTGAGCGCCCCCGCGTAAGAGTCGACGGACGCGGGCTCGACGGTCGACTCGAGGCCGGTGCTGGCGGACGGCTCAGCCGTTGGTTCACCGGCCGGCTCGGTCGGCTCGGCAGCCTCCGGCGCCCCGGCCGACGGAACGACGACCGTCTGGCTGCCGGTGATGGTCGGGTGTGCTCCCGGGGGGTACTCGGGGTGCAGCTGGTTCACCTCGGTCGGGGTGAGCGTCGTCGACAGCAGTGCCCGGTCGATCTCATCATCAAGGTTGGAACGCAGGTCCCAGGCCATTGCCTTGAGCCAGGCGACCGAATCCGCCGGAGTCCACGGTTCGACCTCATACCCGGGGTTCTGCAGGCCCAAAACGGCATACTCCAGCGACAGATCGGCGCCGTCGTGGGTGTCGAGGTAGGCGTTCACCCCGTCGGCGTAGGACTGGTAATAGCCGAGCGCGACCGGGTCGAGCAGTGCTACCTCCTGTTCGGCGACGGCTCGCCAGCCGAGCGTCCGCACAAACGTGTCGGTGCCCACCTGGCTCTCGCCGAACAGCTCCGACAATCGGCCGCTGGTCACGTGCCGGCGAAAATCCATCTCCCAGAAGCGGTCTTGGGCGTGCACGTAGCCCTCGGCCAGAAACAGGTCGGCCGCGGTCTTCGCCGTGATTTGAGGTATCCCGGCTTCGTCACGAGTCACGGTCACCGGGTTCGACAATCCCTCAATGTCGACGGTGCCCGACAGCGTCGGAAACGACCGTGTCACCGTCCACACCCCGAGCCCGGCCGTGACCAGGACGAGGCTGAGCACCACACCGAGCGCGATCAGCAACCGCCGAATGCGGCGATGGCCCTTGCTGCGCGGTGCGTCGGTGCCCACATCACTCCCTCGCGTGTTGCCTCTACCCGGATGCTAGCGGAACCCGCCGACATCCGCTCTGCAGCTGCTACGCGTGCAGCGCGGCGTTCAGCGTGATGCCGCTGCCGCTGCGGGCGAGGACCTCGACGGCGCCGGAGATGGAATTGCGGCGAAAGAGCAGGTTCGGCACGCCGGAAAGCTCCACGGCCTTCACCGTCGGCCGCGCGCCGTCGTCGCCGACCGGCTCGCCGATCAGAATCACCTTGGTGCCGGCCGTGACGTAGAGCCCGGCCTCGACGACGCTGTCGTCGCCGATGGCGATGCCGACCCCGGAGTTGGCGCCGAGCAGGGCGCGGGCACCGATCGAAATGCGCTGGGTACCGCCGCCAGAGAGCGTGCCCATAATGGATGCCCCGCCACCGATATCGGCGCCGTCACCGACCACGACACCCTGCGAAATACGGCCCTCGACCATCGAGGAGCCGAGGGTTCCGGCGTTGAAGTTGACGAAGCCCTCGTGCATCACGGTGGTGCCGGGCGCGAGGTGCGCGCCGAGCCGCACGCGGGAGGCATCCGCTATTCTCACGCCGGCCGGTACGACGTAGTCGAGCAGCGGCGGAAACTTGTCGACGCCGCTGGCTTGGATGCCGGCGCGCTGCAGGGCCGGGCGAAGCCGGGCGAAGTCGACCGGCAGCATGGGGCCGGCGTTGGTCCAGACCACGGTGGGCAGGTGCGCGAAGATACCGTCGAGGTTAATGCTGTTCGGCAGAACGAGCAGGTGGGAGAGCAGGTGCAGCCGCAGGTAGGCATCCGAGGTGCTGGCTGGGGCCGCGTCAAGGGTGATCTCCACGGTGACGGCTTCGAGGCGCACCGCGCGACGCACGTCGTCACCGGCTGCCTCGCTGAGTTCGGCCGGAATAATCCAGCGATCGCGGCCGGTCGGCAGGGCGCCGAGGGCCGGGGTCGGAAACCAGGTGTCGAGCACGGTGCCGTCGGTGGCGACAGAAGCGAGACCATACCCCCACGCCTGGGTCGGAGTGGCGTCAGAAGGGGCGTTTTTGGTCAGAACGGAGGGCATACCTCTAGATTAGTAGGGTGACTTCTAGACTTCCGGCCCCAGCAAAATTCACCGTGCTTGACCTGACGGCAACGTCGATCGAACTGACCAGACAAATTTGCGACATGGAGTCGGTCTCCGGCAATGAGACCGCCCTGGCCGATGCGATTGTCGCCGCGCTGCAGGGTTTCGACCACCTCGAAATCATTCGCGACGGCGACACCGTCGTCGCTCGCACCAACCTGAATCGTGCCCAGCGGGTCGTTATCGCCGGCCACATCGACACTGTGCCGCTCAACGACAACCTGCCGACCCGCTACGAGACGATCGACGGCGTCGACTACCTGTGGGGTCGCGGCACCGTCGACATGAAGGCGGGGGTGGCCGTGCAGCTCAAGCTCGCCGCCGAACTGAGCGACCCCGGAGTCGACGTGACCTGGATGTGGTACGACCACGAAGAGGTCTCCGACGAGCTCAACGGCCTCGGCCGTCTCGCCCGCAATCGTCCCGACCTGTTCCAGGGCGACTTCGCTATTCTCGGCGAACCGACCAAGAGCCAGGTCGAGGGCGGTTGCAACGGTAACCTGCGGGTCGAGATCCGCACGTTCGGACTGCGCTCGCACTCCGCCCGCAGCTGGGTCGGCGAGAACGCCATCCACAAGGCCGCACCCATCCTGAACATTTTAGCCGGGTATCAGGCCCGCGAGGTTGAGGTTGAGGGCCTGGTCTACCGCGAAGGACTCAACGCGGTCGGCATCACCGGCGGTGTCGCCGGCAATATCATCCCGGACGAGTGCATGGTGCACGTCAACTACCGTTTCGCGCCGAGCCGCAGCGGCGATGAGGCCGTCGCCCACCTGCGCGAGCTGTTCGCCGGCTACGATCTGACGGTCGTGGACCGGGCCGAGGGCGCGCGCCCCGGCCTCGACGCCCCGCTCGCCCGCGAGTTCCTCGCTGCCGTCGGCGGCGTGGCCACGCCCAAATACGGCTGGACCGACGTCGCGCGCTTCTCCGCCCTCGGCGTTCCGGCCGTCAACTACGGCCCCGGCGACCCGCTGAAGGCGCACGCCGACGACGAGCGCGTGGCCGTAGAAGAGATCACGGCCTGCGAGATCGGATTGCGCGCCTGGCTGAGCGCATCCGTTCGCTAACGCAGCGACAGAACGATGACTGAGCGGACGCTGCGCTCCCGCAACCAAGCCACCCGCCGCCCAGACCTCCGCCGCCCGCCCGCCCGCCGGCTGCCCGCTGCGTGGCAGGCCCGCTATCGGCTGACGCCGTGGTGGGGCAAGGTGATCGTGGTCTGGGCGCTGTCGCGCGTGGTCACGACGAGCCTGGTCCTCATTCTGGCGAGCGTGCAGGGCCCCAACGCCTGGACCGGCGCGAGCCCGAAATACACCGACTTCGCCAATATGTGGGACGGCAACTGGTACAACATCGTCGCCGTTGTCGGCTACCCGAGTGTGCTGCCGGAAACCTCGACCGGCCAGATCGGCGAGAACGCCTGGGCGTTCATGCCGGGGTACCCGGTACTGGCGCGCCTGCTTATGGAACTGACCGGGTTATCCTGGGCGCCGGTGGCGGTGTTCGTCTCGGTCGCCTTCAGCCTCGGCACCGCGCTGCTGTTCTACCGGCTGATGGCCCGGGTTCAGTCGCCGGCCACGGCCCTGTTCGCGGTCGTTCTGTTCTGTGCCGCCCCGCTGTCGCCCATGCTGCAGTTCGCCTACGCCGAGTCGATGTACCTCTTCTTTCTGACCCTCGCGCTCTACCTGCTGCTCGAACGCCGCTACTGGCTGCTGTTTCCGGTGATCGCGGTGATGGCCCTGACCCGGCCGAGCGGGCTGGCCTTCGCGCTCGCGCTCGGGCTGCACGTGATCTATCGGTTCGTCACGCGCGCGCGTGATCCTTTTGCGCCTCGAGAGCGGATGCTGGCGGCATCCGTTACCCTGTTCAGCGCTCTGATGGGACTGGCCTGGCCGCTCGCTGCGTGGGCGGCGACCGGCGACCTGATGGCCTATACCGACACGGAACTGGCCTGGCGAGCACCGTACATCGGCTATCAGGAGCTCGTGCCGTTCACAGCCTGGTTCCAGAGCGGCGTCTGGTGGCTCGGCAGCCCGTTGGGTATCGTCGTGGTGACCGCCCTGATTCTGGCCTTCGCGCTACTGCTGTTCACCCCCGCCGTGCGACGCCTCGGCGTTGACCTGCGGCTGTGGCTGGCGAGTTACGCCCTGTACCTGCTTGCGGTGTTTTTTCCGCAGTCCAGCACGTTTCGGCTGCTCATGCCGATGTTTCCGCTGCTCGGCGCGGCCGCGATGCCGCGTAACCGGGCCTATCGCGTGGCGATCGTTCTGGTCTGCGTGGCCGGGCAGTGGGGCTGGCTGCTGATCTGCTGGGGCGTCGACGGCTACGACTGGACACCGCCTTAAACGACCGCGATCAGGCCCTAATTTACGTCTCGGGCCGAGATAGTCGATAATGGATATACAAAGACGAATGGAAGGGGAGTTCATGGCGGCCATGAAGCCACGAACCGGAGACGGTCCAATGGAGGCGGTAAAAGAGGGGCGCCTGATCATCGTGCGTGTACCGCTCGAAGGTGGGGGTCGGCTCGTTGTATCAGTCAACGACGCCGAGGCCAAGGAACTTCACGATGCACTCGCAGGGGTTGTCGCTGCGGCGAAGTAGCGTTCCTCTAGTTCGAAATAGAAAAGAACGGCTGCTCGCGCAGCCGTTCTTTTCTATGTGCGGTCGGTTAAGCGCTCAGCTTGGTGATCTGCAGCAGCCCATCGCCGACGGGGGAGAGCGCGCTGATCACGGCACTCGACCCGGCGATCTCGGTCAGCAGCGTGCGAAAACCGGTGGCCACGTCGTCGCGCTGCGCCGGGTCGGCGACGCGGCCGCGCCACAGGGCGTGCGCCACGAGTACGGTTCCGCCCGGGCGGGCCAGGCGCAGGCCGTGTTCAACGTATTCGATGACCGACTGCGGGTCGGCGTCAACGAACACAATGTCGTAAGAATTCTCGTTCATGCGGGGCAGCACCTCGCCGGCCTTGCCTGTGATCAGGCGTACCCGGTTGGCCGGAATCTTCGCCTCGGCGAAATTGGCTTTGGCGTGCTGTAGATGATCGACCTCGGTATCGATCGAGGTCAGGGTAGCGCCGGGCGCGCCGGTGAGCAGCCAGATCCCCGACACTCCGGCCCCGGTACCGACCTCGAGGATACTGCGGGCCCCGGTGGCGGCGGCGATCACGGCGGACTGTGCGCCCACCGAGGGGGCAATCGCGTCGATCCCGAGTTCGAGGGATTGTTGACGCGCGCGCGCGATGGCTTCGGATTCGACGACACAGTCGTCGGAGAACTTCCAGTTCAATTCAATGTCAGACACAAATAACTCCAGTAGATGATTAGCTCAAGACTAGGGCCGAGGTGGACTGGTCCATGGATGCCCCGCCGGGCAGATATTCTAGGGACATGTTTGGGCTGACGTTCGAAAAGATTCTGCTGATCGGGATCATCGCTGTCTTCTTGCTTGGCCCAGACAAGTTGCCGCACTACGCCGCCCAGCTTGCTCGCCTGGTACGCCAGCTGCGCGACATGGCCAATGGTGCCAAAGATCGCATGCGCGACGAGATGGGTCCGGAGTTCGACGATCTGGACTGGAAAAAACTCGACCCACGCCAGTACGATCCCCGCCGCATCATTCGAGAAGCCCTCGCCGATGAAGACCCGGTCAAGGAGCAATCCGCGTCAATTTCCCGGGCCGAGCCGAACCCCGACGGCGCCTATTTGAAACGCAAACGTGCCAGGGAAGCCGCCCTGGCCGCGCTCGAGCCGGCCCCGTTCGACTCTGAGGCGACGTAACGCTCCAAGGAGAACGGATGAGCGAGTTGAAGCAGCCCAAGCGAGTAAAAAAGTCCATCTACGAGACCGAACTCGCCCGGCTGCAGGCCGAACTGGTCACGATGCAGCAGTGGGTGAAGGCATCCGGTGCCCGCGTCGTGGTGATCTTCGAGGGCCGCGATGCTGCCGGAAAGGGTTCGGCGATCAAGCGCATCACCGAATATCTCAACCCCCGGGTGGCGCGCATCGTCGCGCTGCCGATGCCGACCGAGCGCCAGCGCGGCCAGTGGTATTTTCAGCGCTACATCGAGCACCTGCCCTCGATCGGCGAGATCGTGCTGATGGACCGCTCCTGGTACAACCGGGCTGGCGTCGAGCGGGTGATGGGCTACTGCACTTCCGATGAATACCGTCGGTTTCTACACCAGGCACCCCTGTTCGAACGGATGCTGGTCGAAGACGGAATTCTGCTGGTCAAGTACTGGTTCTCGGTGTCTGACCTGGAGCAGGAACGACGGTTTCGCTCCCGGCTGAAGGACCCGATGCGGCGTTGGAAGCTCTCCGAAACGGATGTGCTGTCGATCACCCAGTGGGTCGAGTATTCCAAGGCGAAGGATGAGATGTTCGTGCACACCGACATCGCCGAAGCGCCCTGGTGGGTGGTCGAGAGCGAGGACAAGCGGGCCAGCCGGTTGAACGTGATCAGCCATCTGCTCTCGCTCGTGCCGTACGAGAAAACGGACCCGCCGAAGGTGCACATTCCGCCCAGGCCGCCGGCTTCGGACTATGAACGGCCGCCGCGGGAGGAGAATCACCAGGTTCCCGACCATGCCGCGACGCTGGTGAAGCCGAAGGAATAAGGATTCCCGGGCGGTTTCACCGGGCCGGCTAGCGCGGTGTGAGGCCCAGGCTGAGGCCGGCCAGTCCGCGGGCCCGCGTCTTCATGCGGTGCGCGAGCTCCAGAATGGCGCGAGCGGCCGGGTCGTCGGGCGCGCCGAGCACGACCGGGAGCCCGGCATCACCGCCGCTGCGCAGGGCCAGGCTCAGCGGAACCTGCGCTAGCACCGGCACCGGCGCGGGCTGCCCGACGGAGAGGCGCCTGGCGACCTCGTCGCCACCGCCCGAACCGAACAGCTCGAGCAAGCTGCCGTCGGGCTGCACCATCGCCGACATGTTCTCGATCACGCCGTAGACGCTCTGCCCGGTCTGGCGGGCCACGACGCCGCTGCGTTCGGCCACATCGGCCGCTGCGGACTGAGGCGTGGTCACGACGATGACCTCGGCGTGGGGGAGCAGCTGGCCGACCGTGATGGCGACGTCGCCGGTGCCCGGTGGCAGGTCGAGCAGCAGCACGTCGAGGTCGCCGAAGTACACATCGGTGAGAAACTGCTTGATCGTGCGGTGCAGCATCGGTCCGCGCCAGGCGACCGCGGCCGACGCGTCGTCGATGAACATGCCGATCGAGATGACCTTGACGTCGTGCGCGATCGGCGGCAAAATCATGTCGCCGACCTGGGTTGGTTTGAGCGCGAGGCCGTCGTGCACCAGGCCGAGCAGGCCGGGAATGCTGAAGCCGTGCACGTCGGCGTCGACGATTCCCACTCGCAGGCCTTCGCCGGCCAGCGCCACGGCCAGGTTCGCGGTGACGGTGGACTTGCCGACGCCGCCCTTGCCGCTCGTGATCGCGTAAACGCGGGTGAGCGACTCCGGGCCGAACTGCACACTGCGTGCCACCTGGCCGCCGCGCAGCTTCTCAGTCAGCGCGGTGCGTTGCTCGCGGGTCATGATCGCCACCTCGACGCTCGCGCGCCCCGGCCCGGACACCGACTCGGCGGCGGCGAGAACGTCGCTCTCGATGCGCTGGGCGGCCGGACAACCGGCAATGGTCAAGCGGATGCCGACGCTCACCTGACCGTCATCGCTCACGCTCACCCCGGACACCATGTCGAGGTCGGTGATGGGCTTGCGAATCTCGGGGTCGGTCACCCGGGCTAGGGCGGTGAAGACGCGGGAGCGGATGCTGTCGGGCTCTGGAGTCAGAGGGGCCGGAGGAAAAGGTGCAGAAGTCATGCGGTGGGGCGGCTTTCGTCGGTGCTGTCTGGGGCTGCTCGTTCGTCGCTGCGCTCATCACTGCGCTCATCCAGATGCTCAAGCAACGCGCGCAGTTCCGCGCGGATGAAGTCTTTCGAGGCCATGTCCTTGATCGCAATGCGCAGCGCTACGACCTCACGGGCGAGATATTCGGTGTCAGCGAGGGTGCGTTCTGACCGCTGGCGGTCCTGCTCGAACTGCACCCGGTCACGGTCGTCCTGACGGTTCTGCGCGAGCAGAATCATCGGCGCGGCATACGAGGCCTGCATCGAGAGCACGAGGGTCAGGGCGATGAAGCCGAGCGCGACGGAGTCGAATCGCCAGGCAACCGGGGCGAGCGTGTTCCAGGAGATCCAGGCGACGGCGAACAGGGTGAGTCCGAGCAAAAACCAGGGGGTTCCCATGCCGCGGGCGATGGCCTCGGTGAAGCGGCCGAACCGGTCCCGGCTGTGGCCGCCGTTGCGCCCGAGACCCACGAGGTTGCCGGTTCGCAGCCCCTTGGGCGCATCGAGGCGCAGGTCGGCGCGATTATTGCGGGCCACGAGTCGTCCTTTGCGCTCCGGGGAGCGGGATACTGCCGGTTCTCAGCTCGCTGCGGGCGGCGGCGCGGCGACGCACATCATCATTGCCGTCGTGGCTGCGCCAGTCGTCGGGCAGCAGGTAGTCGAGCACGTCATCAATCGTCACCACCCCGACCAGTCGGTAATTCTCATCGACCACGGGCACCGACACAAGGTCGTAGCTTGCCAAAATACGGCTGACTTCGGCGGCCGACGTGTCGGCGGTCACCGGATCCAGACCCGCGTCGAGCAGCGTGCCGAGTCGCTCGTGGGGCGGGTAGCGCAGCATCCGCTGAAAATGCACCATGCCCAGAAAACGACCGGTGGGAGCTTCGTAGGGGGGCAGGGTCACGCAGATCGCCGCACCGAGTGCCGGGGCAAGATCATGACGACGGATGCGCGCGAGCCCCTCGGCGACGGTGGCATCGGCCGAGACGATGATCGGCTCGGTCGTCATGAGGCCGCCGGCCGTGTCGG
Source organism: Cryobacterium sp. Hh7 (assembly GCF_004403155.1). Classification (NCBI taxonomy): domain Bacteria; kingdom Bacillati; phylum Actinomycetota; class Actinomycetes; order Micrococcales; family Microbacteriaceae; genus Cryobacterium; species Cryobacterium sp. Hh7. The sequence goes on from NZ_SOHG01000053.1 coordinate 66,113, forward strand.
GAGCGTAGGAGAGCAGAAACCGCACGTCTTCGGCTTCTTCGGGCTCCATCAGGTCGAGCAGCTGCTCGCCGCGCTCCTCGGGCAGCTGGGCGATGAGGTCGGCCGCATCGTCGGGCTGCATCTGATCGAGCACATCGGCGGCGCGGGCATCGCCGAGGCTGGTCAGAATACCGACCTGATCGGTCTCTGGCATCTCCTCGAGCACGTCGGCGAGGCGATCGTCGGGCAGCTCGCCGGCCACCTCGAACATGCGCTCACGCGGCAGGTCGAGCAGGGTATTGGCGAGGTCGGCCGGTTTCAAATCGGAATAGGTCGCGATGAGGTGTTCGGCAGACTGCGCCTGGCCTTCGGTCGCTTTCTCGCGCACCTCTGCCCAGGTTGCAAAGGTCGTGACGCCCTTGACGAAGGGGGAGGCGCTGGTCTTGGGGCGACGCACGAACAGCTGGCTGATCGCCCAGTCGGCCTCCGTGCCCTCCTTGATCGCGACGTCTTCAATGGTGGCGTCGCCCGAGCCGTCGGTGAAGAGCACCTTGCGGCCGAGGAGTTCAGCGATGACGCGCACCTCGCCGCCGCGCTGCTCATAGCGGCGAACATTGATGAGGCCGGTCGTGATGATCTGGCCGCTGCCGATGCTGGTGACCCGGTTGATCGACACGAAGACGCGGCGTTTACCGGGGATCTCCACGATCAGGCCGACGACGCTGGGCGGGTCGTTTTTTCGATACACCACGAGAACATCGCGCACCTTGCCCACGCGGTCGCCCGCGGGGTCGAAAACGGTGCACCCGGCCAGTCGGGCGACAAAAACTCTGGTGGCACTCACAATATAAATGTAGGCCACTGGCCCGACATTGGTGGCCCGGCACGACTTCCCGTGTCGGCCACCAGCCCGACGATGGTGACCAGGCACGAATTGCCGGCACGGAATAGGGTTGCGCTCATGACCGTTTGCGAACTTGCCCATGATTCCCGACAAAAGTTCACTGCGCGGTGCTCGGCCGGGCCCGCTTTCCGGGCGCAGGGCGAACGTTGAGCTTTCCGGCGAAGGACGGCATTCCGCCGGCGAGGCGAGCCGTGCAATTGATCTGGAGCGGAGTGGCACCCGACTACGGCAAAGTCAAAGACAGCGCCGCTGCCCGCCGGGCTCTCACCGGTCTCCTGAACGCAGCGCACGACATTCTCGCCTATCGGCAATTATCGGTCAAGGCCGAATCAATCCACCTGGTCTCCGGCGACCGGATGAGCTACCTGAAATTTGCGGTAGCAACCGATCGCACCGCAGACAATGCCGTCTCGCTGTCCCACCTCCTGGCGGTCAACGCTGAGGAGGCACGGGGTCTCGGCGACCTGATCGGCGGGAACCCGCCGTTTCGCTCGCTCCGAATCGTCATCCTCTCTTTGGAGGGCGACTTCGCCATCAACCGGCTCGACCTGGACCCCGAAAGCCCGGGCGGTGTCTCGTGGTACGGCCCGTTCGACCGCGAGCTCTTCAAGGACATTGCTCTGGGCTTTGCGCTCTTCGTCACCCACATGGTGGCCAATGTCTTTGACGACGACGACGGTGAGGAGACGTTCGCCGAGTCCATTGAATGGATTACCTGAGGTTGCACGATCGGGCATGTCAACAGGTCTGCGTGAAAGAATACCGAAATGAGCAACCAGAGTCTGTTTCCCCGGCGTCGCCCAGTTTTGCCTCCCGTGTTGCCGCGCGGAGAGGTGCTCGCGACGTACAGCACCTACGCCGATGCGCAGAGCGCGGTCGACACGCTCGCCAAGGCGGACTTTCCGGTGAAGCAGCTGGCGATTGTCGGCAACGACCTCAAGAGTGTCGAGCGAGTGACCGGCAAACTCACCTACGGCCGGGTCGCGCTCGCTGGCGCGGCATCCGGTGCCTGGTTGGGAATTTTCTTCGGGATTCTGTTCTTTTTGTTCTCGCCGACCGGATCGAGCCTACCGTTCGTCTTCGCCGCCCTGATCATGGGTGCCGGATTCGGCATGCTGCTCGGCATTGCGAGCTACGCGATCAACCGCCGCCGCCGCGACTTCACCTCGACCATGCAGGTCATCGCGACCAGCTACCAGATCATCGTCGACGTCGAACTGGTCAACCGGGCCCGCAACCTGCTCTCGGGATTCCGCGAGGCCGAGCCGACAGCGCCTGCTGCGCCCCCGGTAGATCCTCCGGTCCCCTCCGAATAGTCAACCTGTTTAGCTTTGCTTCGCGGCGATCCAGGCTTCAACTTCATTCGCGGTGCGGGGAATAGCTGCGGAGAGGTTTTCGGCTCCGGTGGCGGTCACCAGGATGTCGTCTTCGATGCGCACGCCGATGCCGCGGAATTCGGCCGGCACCGTGAGGTCGTCGGGCTGAAAGTACAGGCCGGGTTCGATCGTGAAGACCATGCCCGGTTCGAGCACGCCGTCCATATACATGTCGCGGCGTGCCTGCGCGCAGTCGTGCACGTCGATGCCGAGGTGGTGGCTGGTGCCGTGCACCATGTAACGGCGGTGTTGGCCGTTGTCCGGAAGAAGAGCCTCCTCCGCGGTGACCGGGAGCATTCCCCACTCCGCGGTGCGCCTCGCGATGACCTGCATCGCGGCGGCGTGCACGTCGCGAAAGATGGCACCGGGGCGAACGACGGCGAGGGCGGCATCCGCTGCCTCGCGCACGGTTTCGTAGACCTGGCGCTGGACGTCGCTGTAGACGCCATTCACCGGGAGGGTGCGGGTAATGTCGGCGGTGTAGTAGCTGTCGAGTTCGACGCCGGCGTCGATGAGAATCAGGTCACCGGCGGCGACAACGCCGTCATTGCGGGTCCAGTGCAGAATGCAGGCGTGCGGGCCCGAAGCGGCGATGGTGTCGTAGCCGACCGTGTTGCCGTCGCTGCGGGCGCGGGTGTTGAACACACCTTCGACGAGGCGTTCGCCGCGGGCGTGCTGGCTGGAACGGGGGAGGTCGGCGATGACGTCGTCGAATCCGCGGGCGGTGGCGGCGACAGCGAGGCGCATTTGCGCGATCTCCCAGGCGTCCTTGACGAGGCGCAGTTCGGACAGATCCCGGGCCAGGCCGGCGTCGGGCTCATGCTCGGCATTGATCTCGATGCTGAACGGAGAGTCGGTGGCGTTGCTGCTGAGCACCCGCTCGGCGGCGAAACGCAGACGGGCCTCGTCGACCTGCTCGGTGAAGGTCGGGTCGGCTTCACGCAACACGAGGGTTTCGCTGTCGACCGCCTTCAGCACTGCGGCGAGGTCGGCGATGCCGCGCACCGTAACGGCGAGGTCGCTGGCGACCTGGGCGACGGATGGACGCGGTCCGATCCAGAATTCGCCGATGTCGGGGTTGGCGTAGAACTCGTCGGAGTCGCGGCCGGCCCGCTCGCGAAAGTACAGGGTCGCGTCGTGGCCGACAGCGGCCGCTGGTTCCAGCACGAGCACGGCACCGGGTTCGCTGTCGCTGCCCCAGCCGGTGAGGTGGGCGAAGGCCGAGTGGGCGCGGAAGGCGTAGTCAGTGTCGTTGGAGCGCTGCTTGAGGCGGCCGGCCGGAATGATCAGTCGCTGTCCCGGGTACTGCGCGGATAGCCGGGCGCGACGTGCGGCGGCGAACGGTGCCTGCTCGCGAGCTGGCGGCAGAACGTCGGTGCGTTCGGCCCATCCGCTCGCGATGAAAGCTTTGAAACCGGTAGACCCGGGAGTGGTCGAACGGTTCTCGTTCGAACGCGCGGCAGGAATAAGTGCGGGAGCAGTAGTATCAGCCATTCCCCCATTCTCACACCGCACTCTGGGCAGCACCCGATCGGGTGCTGCAGATGCTGCGACGAGCGGATGCTGCGCGGCTGTCCGAAACTAACTGGCCGGCGTCAGCGTCGCCACGATCGGTCGGTGATCGCTTCCGGCCTCGTCCAGTGACTCGATCACCTGCAGTTCCAAGACCCGCCAGTTCGGGGTCGCCATCACGTGATCGATCGGGCTGCCGAGCAGCGCGGGCATCGCGGTCGGCCACGTGCCGACGGATGCCGCACCGATTGACAGGGCAGCATCCGAGCAGTTGCCGAGAACCGAGCCGCCGACGCTCGCGCGCCCCGCCATATGGTCGAGCGTGGAATTGAAGTCGCCCGCCATGATCACGTCGTCGCCCAGGCACTGGGTGGCGAGCCAGTCGAGATCGCTGCGCCAGTTCGACATCTCATACTGAATCGGCGCAACGGCATGCACCGCCACAATGGTCGGGCCGGTCCCGTCGACCGGTTCGGCCACCACGGTCGGCAGCACGTTGGTGTTGCCGGGCGGCCCGGACCCGGCCGCGTTGGTGACCGTGTAGTCCCCCAGGTCGGGGCTGATCAGCACGGTGGTGGAGCGGGCCTTGGAGACCAGATCGAAGGCCAGGGTGTGCACCCACATTGGGCGGCCGGCGTCGCGCATCGCTTCGGCGATCAGAATGCCGGTCTCTTCCGTCGTTTCGGGCAGGGTCACGACGTCGGCGTTTTGGGCCAGCGCTTGCGCGGCGATGACCGCGGCGCCGGGAGCGTCTCCGAGCGTGTTCCAACTGAGTACGGTGACGGAGTCGGCATCCGCTTCGGCGCTGAGCTGACCCTGGGTGGGCGAAACCGTGGTCGTGAAACCGCGGGAGGCCAGAATGCCGACGTTGGCGATACCGAACAGGGCGAGCAGCACCATGGCCATTCCCAATGTGCGACGCAGCGGGCGAATAAACCGTAGTACCCCGAGCAGGACGAGCCCGACGACCGCGCCGATGACGGCCACGGCGCGAAAGGACACCAGATGGGCGACGACCCAGCTGTTGTGCAGGTCGAACGCCTGCGGCCAGGTCACCACCAGCAGGATGACGGCGGCACCGATCAGAATCAGTGCCCGAAGGAGTCTGGAGAACATTGTTCTGAACCCTAGATCAGTATTCTGGGGAATCCCCAGTGCCGTGGTCAGCAATGAACGGGCGCAGGTGTCCAACTAGCATGGGAGCATGGCAGTCGCGCGGCAATTTCGGGGTCCGATCGACCTTCACGCACACTCGAGCGTGTCGGACGGCACCGAGACTCCGGCGGAGCTCGTGCACGCCGCAGCCGTGGCGGGGCTCGGCACGATCGCCCTCACCGACCACGATTCGACGGTCGGCTGGGCCGAGGCTTCCGCGGCCGCACGCACCGAGCACCTGACACTTATTCCGGGAATGGAATTCAGCACCCGCGTGCGGTACGCCAGTGTGCACCTTTTGGCATATCTTTTTGACCCTGACGATTCGGCGCTGCTGGCGGAGATGACCCGCGTGCGCGCAGCCCGGCTCAGCCGGGCCGAGCAGATGGTCGCCCGCATCGGCGCGGACTACGACCTGAGCTGGGACGATGTGCTCGCCCAGACCACCCCTGAGGCCACGGTCGGCCGGCCACATATCGCCGATGCCCTCGTGGCCCGCGGGCACGCCCTCAATCGCAGCGCGGCCTTCGCCGACATTCTGCACTGGAAGGCCGGCTACTTTCAGCCGCACTACGCTCCCGATCCGGTGCGAGCGATCGAGCTCGTGCGTGCCGCCGGGGGAGTGCCGGTCATCGCCCACCCCGCCACCCGTGGAATCGGCGACGTCGTCGCTGAATCCAGCTTGAAGACGATGGTTGAGGCCGGACTGTTCGGGCTCGAACTGGAGCATCGCGAGAATAATCCGGAACCCACCAAACGGCTGTACGAGCTCGCCGCCAAATTCGGGCTGTCCGTCACCGGTTCGAGCGACTATCACGGCACCGGCAAGCCCAACCTGCTCGGCGAGAACACCACAGCCCCCGACGTTCTCGACCGCATCATCGCCGAGGGCCGCGGCGCGGCTCCGGTTTACGGTTGATCCCCTGAAGCGGATGCCGCAGCATTGAACGCAAACGCGCCCGACCCCCGAGGCTGCCGAAGTCGAAGCGAGGGCAGCCCGGGTGCCGGGCGCGAGCGGTGCTGAGCAGCTATTAGATCGCGCTGCCGGTCTGCGGTGAGCGACGACGGGTGCGGCTGCGACGCAGCGGGGCGTTGTTGCCGTCGTGGTGCTCGGCTCCGCCGCCATCGTGCGTGCCGGCGGCCGGAGTTGCCGCCGGGGCGTCCGGGTTCGTGCTGGAGCCGACGCGGGTGCGTGACCGGGCGGGGCGACTGGCGTCGTCGGCAACCGGGCTCGTCGCTGGCCGGTCAGAACCGGTGCGCGCAGAGTCGCCACGGCCGGAGCCACGACCGCCCTCGGAGCGCCCGCTCTCCGAGCGCCCAGAGCGCGCCGCGCCGGATCGGCTGCCCGCTCCGGCGGAACGCGACCCGCCGGTACGTCCGGCCCCGCCGGTGCGAGCGTCACCCGCGGTGACCTCCTTCACCGGGGTGGCGCGCAGGCGGCCCTTGGAGCCGGCTGGAATGTTCAGGTCGGTGTAGAGGTGCGGTGACGAGGAGTACGTCTCCATCGGTTCCGGCTGGCCGAAGTCCAGGGCCTTGTTGATGAGCGACCACTTGTGCAGGTCGTCCCAGTCGACGAAGGTGACGGCGATTCCGGTCTTGCCGGCGCGACCCGTGCGGCCGACGCGGTGCAGGTACGCCTTCTCGTCTTCGGGAATGGTGTGGTTGATCACGTGGGTGACGTCTTCCACGTCGATGCCGCGAGCGGCGACATCCGTTGCAATCAGAATCTCTTTCTTGCCGCTCTTGAAGCTCGCCATGGCGCGTTCGCGCTGTTCCTGGTTCAGGTCGCCGTGCACGGCGGTGGCGTTGAAGCCACGGTCGCCGAGTTCTTCGACGAGCTTCGCGGCGGCACGCTTGGTGCGGGTGAAGATGATGGTCTTGCCACGGCCCTCAGCCATGAGGATGCGGCCGATGACCTCATCCTTGTCCATGTTGTGCGCGCGGTAGACCAGGTGTTCGATGTTGGCCTGCATGAGGCCTTCGTCGGGGTCGGTCGCGCGAATATGAATCGGGCGGTTCATGAAGCGGCGGGCCAGGGCAACGATCGGTCCGGGCATCGTCGCCGAGAACAGCATTGTGTGGCGGGTCGCCGGGGTCTGCGCGAACAGCTTCTCAATGTCGGAGAGGAAGCCGAGGTCGAGCATCTTGTCGGCCTCATCGAGCACCATCTCGCGCACGTTGGCGAGGGTGAGCAAACGCTGGCCAGCGAGGTCGAGCAGACGGCCGGGGGTGCCGACGACGATCTGAGCGCCAGCCTTGAGCTGTTCGATCTGACCCTCATAGGCCTTGCCGCCGTAGATGGAGACGATCTTGGTATTACGGTTTGCCGCGGCGAGTTCGAGGTCTTCGGAGACCTGCACGCACAGTTCGCGCGTCGGAACGACGATGAGCGCCTGCACACCGGGCTCCGGGTCGAGTCCGAGGCGCTGAATCACCGGAAGCCCGAAGCCGAAGGTCTTTCCGGTGCCGGTCTTGGCCTGGCCGATGATGTCCTGGCCGGCGAGAGCGAGCGGGATGGTCTGGGTTTGAATGGGGAACGGTTCGAGGATGCCCTTGGCAGCAAGGGAGTCGACCATGTCCTGGTCAATATTAAGTTCGGAGAAAGTCACGAATGTATGCCTGTCATTAACTGGAAGCGAAGTGCGCCCGTTTTTGCGTCTCGGGCAGCGGCCGCCGATCCTTGTCGGCGACGTAATTCCACCTTACTGCCCCGTCTGGACAGCGGCCACAGGCACGCTGTTCTAAGCTAAGCCCGTGGTCACGTGGTTCGGTCGGCGCCCGCAGCGCAATGAAGCTCCGAGGCTTTCGGCCCGCGGGGCACCCCAGCCAACCGAAAAAGTGGACATCAGTTCGCTCGCGCCGGGCGTGCAGCATTTTCTTGGTCAGGCCGCGTACAGCGAGCTCGGCGAATTCGAAAGCCTGGCCCGTGCGGTGGCGACCGCACCGAACCTCGCCGTTAAAGAAGGCCTCAGCGCCGCTGCCGGTCGGGCGCTTAGCAAGCACCACGGACTGATCACCGAGATTCGTCGCCGCGGCCACGAGCCGGCCGTTGAGATGGCCCCGTTCGTCGTGAGCCTCGATGCGTTCCGCGCGAAGACCGCCGGTGTCAACTGGCACGAATTACTGCTGAGCTGCTACCTCGTCGGTGGCTTGCTCGATGACTTCTTCATTCGGCTGTCCGACGGCCTGCCGCGGGATATCGGGCCTCGCGTCGCGCAATTGCTCGGCGAGGATTCCGGTACCGACGTGCTCGTTCACGAGCTCCAGACCGCGATCGAAAACGATCAGGCGCTCGGCTCACAGCTGGCGATGTGGGGCCGTCGGCTCGTCGGTGACACCCTGCTCGTGGCCCGGTCGGCCATGCCGGCCACGGATCCCACTAACGATCGCGCGGGCAGCAATGAGTCACGCATCGAACCGGTCTTCACCGAACTCATCGCGGCGCACACCCGCCGCATGGACGGCCTCGGCCTCACGGCTTAAGAATGTGAGATTAGGCCGTGCCGGTTTTGGCCAGGGCCTGCAGCATTCGCTGATCGGCATGAATGCGTTGCCGGCTGATCATAAGATTCAGCACAACGGATGCAGCGACGGCGGCACCGAGAGACACCCACCAGATCCACCCCCCGGCCCAATTCCAGCCGAGCCAGGTCAGCCCGACCCAGACCAAGGATGCCGCGGCCGTTCCGATCGCGGGGACCAGCACCGAGCCCTGGGTTGAGCGTCCGGGCAGGAAGTACCGTGCGCCGAGGCCGATGAGCGTGCCGAACAGCGCGACGAACAACAGCTCCATGGCGTTTTAGGCGACGAAGCCGACGCGGCGCGATTCTTCGCTGCCGAGTTCGACGTAGGCGAGCCCCACGGTCGGAACGATGTAGACGCGACCCTTGCTGTCGCTGAGCTTCAGATAGCCGGTCTGACCGGAGAGGGCCGCCGCAACGGTCTCCTCAATCTCGGTCGCTGGCTGCGAAGTCTCAAAACCGATCTCACGGGGAGAGTTGAAAATACCAATGCGAATATCCACCGAACTGCCTTTCGTAGCCTTGCGCCCAGATTACGACAGAACGCGCCCTCGCCCTGACCGATTTCACTGTCGGCGCAACCCGTTACCGTTGAAATGTGACCAACCACGACCTCGACGCCGACCAACAGGCTGTTCTCGATCTCCCCGACGCGGTGAGCGCCGCCGTTATCGGCGCGCCCGGCTCCGGCAAGACCAGCACGCTCGTTGAACTCGTCGCCGACCGGGTGTTGAACCGGGGGTATTCGCCGAGCGCGGTGCTGGTGTTGGTGCCGACGCGCGCCGGTGCCACCGCGCTGCGCGACCGGATCGCGCTGCGCCTGGCCGTGCCGACCAACGGGCCACTCGCTCGCAGCGCCAACTCCGTGGCCTTTCAGATCGTGCGCTCCGCGGTCGCCCAGGCCGGTGGGCCCACTCCAACCCTGCTCACCGGCGGCGAGCAGGACCAGATTATCGCCGAACTGCTGCAGGGCCACCTGGACGACGAGACGGCCGGAGCGCCGAGCGGCCCGGTCTGGCCAGACACCTTGGGCGCTGACGTACGCCAGTTGCGGGGATTTCGTACCGAACTGCGCGATCTGATGATGCGCGCCGTGGAATATGGCGTCACTCCGGACCAGCTGGAGCGTTTCGGCCTCGGGCGGCCGGAGTGGGTGGCCGCTGCCGAGTTCATTCGCGGTTACGAAGAGGCCAAGGACCAGGCCCGCCCCGGGCAGTATGACTCCACCGAGCTGGCCCGCTATGCCGCGGCGATCGTGGCCGGAGCCGAGGTGGGCCCGGCCGGGGCGGCGACGCTCGGTACCCTGGCCGGACTGCGCCTGATCGTGCTCGACGATGCCCAGGAAGTCACCCAGGCCACGCTCACCCTGCTGGCCCAGTTTCAGGCGCGCGGGGTCGCGATCATCGCCGTCGGCGACCCGGATATCAGCACCGGATCATTCCACGGTGCGCATCCGGATGCCCTCGGTCGCCTCGGTCAGTACCTCGGCCTGGGCCCGGTCGGGGCGCCGGTGGGGTCATCGGTCGGACCCGCGGCGGCTTCGCCGTCCGGCGGGATCGCACCGCCGATCGTACTCGGCACCGTCTACCGACACGGCGCGGGCATCCGTCAGGTGATTCAGCAGATCACGAGTCGCATCGGCGCGGCTGCGGCCGGCACCCAGCGTGCGGCGGGCAGCGTGCAGGCCGAACCCGACGCGGTGAGCGAGATTGCTGTCGACGGCTCCGATGATCCTGCGCTCTCGGCTCCGAGTGCCGTGACTGCGCCCGAGACGCTGACCACGCCGGACGCCGTCCCCGAACCGTCCGTGCACACCGTCATCGCGACCAGCCCGGCCGACCAGCTCGCGGTGATCGCCCGGCTGCTGCGCGAACGCCACGTGATCGACGAAACTCCGTGGTCGCGCATGGCCGTGATCGTGCGCACCGGTTCACTCGTTCCCTCGATCTCCAAGGGGCTCGCCGCGCTCGAAGTGCCGACCCAGGTGTCCACGGCGAGCACGGCCCTCCGCGACGAGTACGCGGTGAAAGCCTTCATTCTCGCCCTCGAGGTCACCCTCGGCCGCAAACCGCTCGACCCCGAGGCCGCAATCGAGTTGCTGCGCGGTCCGCTCGGCGGCCTCGACCCGATTACCCTGCGTCGGCTGCGCGCCGCGTTGCGTCAACAGGAGCTGGCCACCGACACCCCCACCCCGCGCAGCGCCGATGAACTCCTTGTCGCCGCCCTGCACGACCCTGAGCTGCTCGCCACCATCGACAACCGCACCGCCCGCCGTGCGGCCGGTTGCGGAGCGAGCCTGCGCCAGGCCGCCATCGAGTACGCGGCCGGCGCGACCATCGAAGAGCTGCTCTGGGGCCTCTGGCAGCGCAGCGGTCTCGACCGTGATTGGAAGGAGCAATCCACCGGCACCGGAATCGTCGCCGACGAGGCCAACCACAACCTCGATGCTGTCGTCGCTCTGTTCTCCGCGGCCCAGCGTTACGTCGAACGAACCCCGTCGGCCCCGCCGGTTTTGTTCCTCGAACACCTCGTCGACACCGACGTGCCCGAAGACACCCTGGCGCCGCGCGCCGTCGGCGCGGCCGTCACCGTGTCCACGCCGAGCGGCACCATCGGGCGCGACTTCGACATTGTCGTGCTGGCCGGTGTGCAGGCCAACGTCTGGCCCGACCTGCGCATTCGCGGCTCCCTGCTCGGCGCCGGCGACCTCGCCCTCATCGCCTCCGGGCAAGACGCATCCGGTACTGACGCCCGCACCGCGGTGCTGCACGACGAACTGCGCATGTTCGCTCAGGCGGCCAGCCGGGCCACGACCGAACTACTCGTCACCGCCGTCAATAACGAAGAGAACGAACCATCGGTGTTCTTTCGCCTGTTGCCGCAGCCTGCTCCCGCTCTGGGCGCCGACGACCCCGCCCACTACCCCGTGTCGCTTCGCGGTCTGACCGGAAGGCTGAGGCGCGACCTGACCCGCGCCATCCACTCGCCGGGTCGGGTCGACTCCGCCACCCGGGCAGCGGATGCCGCAGCCACGCTCGCCCGGCTCGCCGACGAAAACGTGCCAGGTGCCTCGCCCGACGAATGGTACGGCCTGGCCGACCCGAGCACCGTGCGCCCACTCAACGACCCGGAGGCCGGCGACCAACCGGTGCGGGTATCGCCGTCGCGCATGGCAGCCTTTGAAACCTGCCCGCTGCACTGGCTGATCGGTCAGGTCGGTGGCGGCGATTCCAACACCGCGGCCAACCTCGGCACGATCATCCACAAGGTCATGGAAGACGCCACCGATCGGCGCCCAGAAGCCCTGTGGCAGGGGGTGGAGGCCCGCTGGAACGAGCTCGACTTCGACGCCGACTGGCAGTCCCGGGTGCAGAAAGTTGCAGCCAGGGAGCTCACCGATCGGCTCGCCTCCTACCTGCTGGATTTCGAGAACGGCGGCGGAGAGCTGTTGAGCGCCGAGGGCACCTTTCAGCTCGAAGTGAGCGGTGCCGTGCTGTCGGGCACCATCGACCGGGTCGAACGCCAGGCCGACGGCCGGGCCGTGATCGTCGACCTCAAAACGGGCAAGGGCGATGCGACGAGCGATACCGGAGTCGCGGAGCATCCGCAGCTCGGCGCCTACCAGCTGGCCTTTCAAGAAGGCGCCATCGACGGTGTGTCCTCGGACATGGCCCTGGCCGGTGCACGATTGGTCATCGTCTCCTCGGGCACCGTCAAGCAGAACTATCGCAATCCCACCCAGCCCGCTTTCACTCCGGAGCAGCTCGAGGCCTTTCGCACCCGCGTCGGTGACGACGCTGCTGGCATGGGCGGCGCCACCTTCATCGCCGAAATCACCTCGCACTGTCTCGACCCCAGATCCCACGGGTCCTGCCGCATCCACGTCATCAAGCAGGTCAGCTCATGAGTCGTCTCAGCACCGCCACCACGGTCTCCGCCCTCGATATCGCGGCGGCGCTCAACATGTTTGCGCCGACTATCGAGCAGCAGGCGGTCATCGAAGCGCCGCTCACGCCGACCCTCGTCGTCGCCGGAGCCGGCAGCGGCAAGACCGAGACCATGGCCAACCGGGTACTCTGGCTGCTCGCCAACGGCCACGCCCGTCCCGACCAGATTCTCGGACTCACCTTCACCCGCAAAGCCGCCGGCGAGCTCAGCGAGCGCATCAACAAACGCATCAGCGATCTCGAAACGGCCGGCCTCATGCCGCTCGCCGCCGACCCCGACTCCGCCCATGGCACGGCCGCCGAGTCGTCCGACTTATTCAACACCCCGAGCGTGTCCACCTACAACTCCTTCGCCAGCCGCCTGTTCACCGACAACGCCCTGTTGCTCGGCCGCGAACCCGAGTCGGTGCTGCTGAGCGAAACCAGCGCCTGGCTCCTGGCCCGTCGCGTCGTCATCGACTTCGGCGACGGGCGGCTCGTGCCCTTCGGCAAAAGCCTCGACCTCGTCACCGATGCCGTGCTGCAGCTCAGCCGTGCCCTGGCCGAGAATCCGCCGGCCGTTCACCTTGGTCAGCCCGGAGCTCCCCACGACCTCAGGGCACTGGTCGACAGTTTCGGCTACCTGCCCGATTTGCCCTACGGTAATCCGCGCAAGAAGACCCCGTACGGGTCGGTCACTGACTCCCTGGCCGCGGTCGCCCCGCTTCCAGTGCTGGCCGAGCTGGCCGCTCGCTACAGCAGCGAGAAGCGTCGCCTAGGACTCATCGAGTTCTCCGATCAAGTAGCCCTGGCACTGCAGGTCTGCCAAAAAGTCGACGCCGTCGTCGACCGCTATCGGGACCAGTACCGCGTGGTCCTCCTCGACGAATACCAGGACACGTCGGTCCTGCAAACCGAGCTGCTGCACACCCTGTTTCGCAACCATCCGGTGATGGCGGTTGGTGATCCCCACCAATCCATCTACGGATGGCGCGGCGCCAGCAGTGCAAACCTGCTCGGCTTCGGCCGAGACTTCAACACCGGAGACTTCAGCCCAGCAGCAGCAGCCCCGACTATGTCGTTGTCCTTCACCTGGCGCAATCCGGCGCTCGTCCTCGACGCTGCCAACGCCCTCGTCGCCCCGCTGAGCGCCGCGCTTCGCGCAAAACCGGGCGGAATCCAGGTCGAAACGCTCAAGGTTCCCGCCGGCACCCGGCCCGGCGCGGTCGACGCGCTCATGGCTGAAACCATCGCTGAGGAGGCCGGAGCCATCGCCGACTGGTTCGCCACCCGTCTGGTCGGCGAACACAGCGGCGCGATGCTGTTTCGGGCCCGCCGCGAGATGGAATACTTCGCCGAGGTACTACGGGCGCACGGCGTGCGTGCCCACGTGCTCGGACTCGGTGGGTTGCTCTCCACCCCCGAGGTCGCCGACGTTGTGAGCGTGCTGCGCGTGGTGCACGATCCCGCCGCCGGCAGCGAACTCGTGCGTCTGCTCAGCGGTGCCCGCTACCGGGTTGGTGCGCGCGACCTGCAGGCGCTCGCCGACGTGGCGCGCTGGCTGGCCGGGCATGACTGGGCCCAGAAAGCGATCTCGGCCGATCTGCGCGGCAAGCTGCGGGCATCCGTCGCCGGCGATGAGGGCAGCTCACTCGTGGATGCTCTCGACTTTCTCGGGTCAGCGCCCGACTCGCACGGCCAGCTCGCCGGGTTCAGCGACCTCGGCCGGGCCCGGGTGCAGTCGGCCGGCCGTCAGCTGGCCTGGCTGCGCTCCCGAGCAGGCCTGCCTCTGCTCGACTTTGTACGCCTGATTGAGCAGGAATTTCGGCTCGACGTCGAGCTGATCGCGAACGAGGCCAACGACCTCGGCCTGGCCAACCTGTATTCCTTCCACGACACTGTCTCGGCCTTTCTCGACAGCGACGAGCAGGGCACACTGGCGAGCTTTCTGCGCTGGCTCAAACGGGCCGAACTGCAGGACGATCTCGGCCCGCGCGCTGAACTGTCGGAGCAGGGCACCGTGCAGCTGCTGACCGTTCACGGTGCCAAGGGCCTCGAATGGGATTTCGTCGCCATTCCCAACCTGACCGAGAAGAGCCTGCCCGCCGCCTCTCGCGATACGAGCGGATGGCTGCGGTTCGGCGAACTGCCCTATGTGTTCCGCGGCGACCGGTCCGAGCTGCCCGATCTCGACATCGTCGGCCACGACACCCAGTTCGACTTCGACCTGGCGTTTCAGGCCTACAAGGCCGAGCTGGCCGACCGGCACGACGACGAGGAGCGCCGCCTCATCTACGTCGCGACCACCCGCGCCAAGCGCGAGCTGCTGCTGACCGGCTCATTCTGGGGCCCCGGAGTCACCGCTCGCAAACCCAGCCGTTACCTCACGGAACTCGCCCTGGCCGGGCTGATCGCGAAGATCCCCGACGCGCCCGCCGAGTCTGAGAAACCCGCCTCGGCGTCCAGCGGCACCGAACTGTGGCCGTTCGACCCGCTCGGCGGCAGACGGGCGCTGGTCGAGGCTGCCGCAGCGAGGGTGAGCGCGAGCGAAGCGGATGTCCCCACTCGCTGGTCGCACGCCGTCACCCTGCTGCTTACGGAGCGAGCCCTGCGCCTTACCGGCGGCGAGGGTGCCCCGGTGCCCACCCGCATCCCGGCCTCCCGGTTCAAGGACTACGTCGACGATCCAGCCGGTGTCGCGGCGGAGCTGCGCCGCCCGATGCCGCAGCGTCCGTACCGGGCCACTCGGCTCGGCACGCTGTTCCATTCCTGGGTCGAGCGTCGGGCGGGAGGAGCCACCGGCACCGACCGCGTCGATGCCAGCCTGTTTGACCTCGATCTGGCAGACGAAGACCAGGGCACCGGCACACTCGAGCAGCTTGACGTGCCGGAGCAAGAGCAGTTCGCGGTTCTCCAGGCCACCTTCGAACGCTCCGAATGGGCCGAGCGCAAACCCGTCGACGTGGAGATTGAAATTCACCATGTGCTCGCCGGGCAGGTTTTCGTCTGCAAGCTCGACGCCGTCTACCGCACCGAAACCGGCTACCAGGTCGTCGACTGGAAAACCGGGCGGGCACCCAAGAGCGCTGCAGACCTGGAACTCAAGCAGACTCAGCTTGCGCTGTACCGGCTCGCCTACGCCCGCTGGAAGGGGATCGATCCGAGCATCGTCGACGCCGTCTTCTACTTCGTCGCCGACGACACCGTCGTCGCCCCCGAGCGGCTCTACTCGGAGGCTGACCTTTTGGCGGCCTGGTCCGGGGCGATGGCCCCGGTGCTGGAATCGTCAGAATCAGAATCAGAATCAGAATCAGAATCAGAATCGACGGTTAGTCCCGAAAAGTTGTAGCTGTCGGTGTGCATCGCCGCGTGCTGGTCGTAATCGCGGGCGGCGCGCGGCATGTGGTCGAGCATATTCTCCACGTCGCCGACGCTCATGATCGGGCCGGTTTCGGGGGAGAGCGGCTGCTGGGTGTGGCTGTGCACCGTGTCGACCAGGCCGTCGAGCATGGCGACGGCGTCATCGACGATGGACTGGTCGTGGCTGCTGGAGCCGTGCAGCAGCCAGCGGGCCAGTTCCAGCTCGGCATAGAGCATGGCGCGCTGGGTGATGTGCGTGTCGCTGCCCTGGCGGGCGCTGGAATAGGCGTCGATGGCCAGTTCGGCGGCGTCACCGCGCGCGGCGAGCAGCCAGTGCAGGTCGCGCGCCGGGTCGCCGACGGCCAGCCCGGACCAGCCGAGAATCCCCGACACGGCGTCGTCGGTGATCAGAATGGAATCGGCTGACATCGACCCGTGCACCACGGCCGGCGCGAACTGCCACAGGGCCTCGTCGTCGGTGGCCTGCTCCCAGCGGCGCAGCAACGCGGCGGGCAGGTAGCCGGTGCCCGCCGCTCGATCGATCAGGTCGATGGCGTCCTTGCGGCACTGTTCGGCGCTCTGCTGCGGCAGCCCGGCGGTGCCGATGAAGGCGCTCGGCAACGAGTGGATGGCGGCGATCGCGCGGCCGATCGACCCGGCGACGCCCTCATGCCCGGTGAGGGCATCCGCATCAAAACTGTCACCAGCCAGCAGCTCATAGACCACAGCACGGGTGCCCTGAATCGGCGTCTGGCCGACATACTCGGGCACGTCGAACGGCAGCCGGCTGCGATTGCCAGTGGTGAGCGCGCGCAGCGCCACGAGGTCCGCGGACTGCTCGGTTTCGGCCGACTGGCTGGTGGGAACGCGAATAATGAGCGCCCGACCGGCCTTGTCGATGACGAGCGCCGAGTCGAAGAGTCCGTGCGCGCCGGCACTGTGCTTGCGGGCGTAGGCCACGTCGAGCCCCGGAACAGCGGAGGTGGCTAACGCGGCTAGAGTGAGTTGAGTTCTGGCCATGCCTACTAGGTTAGATCGACTTGCGGTCTGGCGGTTATTCGCCACGCCTCCACCCACGTTCTTGCAGAGCTCGGAGATATACCATGTCGTTCACTTTCACGACGCGGTTGCCGCTGTCTCGCCAGGCGGTCGACCGTGACCACCTCACCCGCGGCCTGCCGGACCTGTTCGACCAGCTCTGGGCGGATGCCGCCACCCGCGTTCTGCCCGTCTGGCACGGCAAAATTCTGCTCGCGCCGCACGATGCTGCCAGCACCGACCCGGCCAGCATCGACCCGGCCAGCATCGACCCGGCCAGCATCGACCCGGCCAGCATCGACCCGGCCAGCACCGAACCGGCCAGCATCGACCCGGCCAGCATCGGTGTGCACCTCGCCCTGCTGCCGCCCACGAGTCTGCACAATGCCGGCCTGCGGGTCTACCTCGGCCGGTCCCTGCCCGCCGACCTGCCCGAGACTGCCGGTACCCGCATCGTTGCCGTGCAGCTCGATGATGACGCTGCAGTCCGGCTGGAGCCCGACGAGAGTCGCTGGGTGGGCCTGCGCACCGTTGCGACCGTGCTCGATGACCGTGACGCCGGCCTGTTCACCGAGGCCCTCGGCGTGCTCAACTGGCACGCTTCGCACGGCCACTGCCCGCGTTGCGGCGCCGCCACCCTGGTCGAGGAAGGTGGCTGGGTACGCCGCTGCCCGGTCGACAACAGCCAGGTCTTTCCGCGCACCGACCCGGCCGTCATCGTGCTCATCACCGACGCCGACGACCGCATTCTGCTCGGCTCCAATGCCATGTGGGAGAACAACCGGTACTCGCTCCTGGCCGGATTCGTCGAGCCCGGCGAGGCCCTCGAAACGGCCGTGATCCGCGAAATGTTCGAAGAATCCGGTCTGCGCGTGACCGATCCG
The DNA here is from genome assembly GCF_004403155.1 of Cryobacterium sp. Hh7. Taxonomy (NCBI): domain Bacteria; kingdom Bacillati; phylum Actinomycetota; class Actinomycetes; order Micrococcales; family Microbacteriaceae; genus Cryobacterium; species Cryobacterium sp. Hh7. The sequence continues at coordinate 83,768 of NZ_SOHG01000053.1, forward strand.
GTCTACGTCGGCTCCCAGCCGTGGCCCTTCCCGGCCTCGGTCATGTGTGGCTTCACCGCGCGCCTCGCCCACGACCAGGCGGCCCATGAGCTGCTGCCCGACGGCGCCGAGATTCTCGCGCTGCGCTGGTTCAGCCGAAAAGACCTGCTCGATGCCGGTGAGTGGATGCTGCTGCCCGGCCCGTCCTCCATCGCGCACGCCATGATCGAGCGTTGGCTCGGCGCGCCGTTGCCCGCCGCGACGGAATTGATTCGTCCGTGACGGCCACCGCCGACTCGCTGCTCCAAGGCCTCGATGAACAGCAGCGCATTGCCGCCGAAGCGCTGATCGGCCCGGTCTGCATGCTCGCCGGCGCCGGAACCGGCAAGACGCGCGCCATTACCCACCGCATCGCGCTCGGCGTGCTGACCGGCGCCTACGCCCCCAACCGGGTCATGGCGCTCACCTTCACGAGCCGTTCGGCCGCCGAACTGCGCGGGCGCCTGCGTCAGCTCGGCGCCGGGGGAGTGGCTGCGCGCACCTTTCACGCCGCAGCGCTGTCCCAGCTGAACTACTTCTGGCCGCACGTCGTCGGCGGGCAGGCGCCGCGCATCCTCGACGGCAAGGGCCGCATTCTCGGGCACGCCGCCGAGGCTCTGCACCTCAAACTCGACACCGCCACGCTGCGCGACCTCGCCGCCGAGGTGGAATGGCGCAAAACCAGCGGCCTGAGCATCGAGCAGTACGCGGCCGGCATAGCCCGCCGCAGCCTGCCGGGCCGACTCGACGTCGACCAGGTCGTCGCCCTGCAGCAGACTTACGAGAAGCTCAAAGACGATCGCAAGCAGATCGACTTCGAAGACGTCCTGCTCGCCATGGCCGGCATGATCGAGGCCGAACCCTCCGTGGCCCTGCAGGTGCGCGAGCAGTACCGGTTCTTCGTCGTCGACGAATACCAGGACGTTTCGCCGCTGCAACACGACCTGCTCGCCCTCTGGCTTGGCGACCGCCGCGATCTCTGCGTCGTCGGCGACGCGAGCCAGACCATTTACTCCTTCGCCGGTGCTCGCAGCGACTACCTGCTGGACTTTCCGAAGCACTACGAAGACGCCACCGTGGTGCGGCTCGAACAGAACTATCGCTCGACCGCGCCGATCGTCGCCACCGCGAACCAGCTGATGCGTGGCCGGTCCGGCGCCCTGACCCTGCAGGCTGCCCAGACCGATAGCGGCCCCGACCCAACGGTGCGCGGCTACGCCTCGGACATGGCCGAGGCCCGCGGCGTGGCCGAGCAGATTCTGCAGCTCATCTCGGCTGGTACCAAACCCGAAGACGTGGCCATCTTGTTCCGAGTCAACGTGCAGGCCGCGCTGCTCGAAACGGCTCTGACCGAGGTGGGGGTGAGCTACCAGATTCGCGGTGCCAAACGGTTCTTCGACCTCCCAGAGGTGAAGCAGGCGGTGATGAGCCTGCGGGCGGCATCCGTTTCAATCATTGGGGAACCACTGTTCAAATCGGTCAGTGACGTGCTGCGGTCGCTGGGCTGGAGCCAGACCGCCCCGGAGACCCGCGGCGCCGTGCAGGCGCGGTGGGAATCGCTCAACGCACTGATGGGCCTGGTCGACCAGGCCGCTGCCGGAACCACGTTCCGACAGTTCACCGACGAGCTGATGGAACGTCAGGCCGGCCAGCACGAACCGACGGTGTCGGCCGTGACGCTCGCCACGATGCACTCCGCCAAGGGCCTTGAGTGGGACGCGGTGTACGTGGTCGGCCTGAGCGAGGGCCTGGTTCCGATCAGCTATGCGAGCACGTTCGAGCAGATCGACGAGGAACGCCGGCTGCTCTACGTCGGCATCACCCGCGCCCGGAAGCGACTCGCGCTGAGCTGGTCATCCTCTGGGGCACAGGCGCGGGCAGCTCGCGAACGCTCGCGTTTTCTGGAAGAGCTTGGCAGCCGCACCGCTCGTGCAGCCGGTGTACGGAGCCCGTGACCGCACCGCCCCGCGCGTCCAGGCGCAGTGACCGGGTGAACAACACGGATCGGCCTAGTTCCAGGCGATCCTGAACGAGTCCGGCCACCCGGGCGGCGAGCTCGAAGCTCAGCCGTGGAGTTTCGCTTGGGGCCTCGCGCAGCACGAGCTGACAGGCCATGGCGGGCCAGGACGGATCCGTGTCGACGTGGGCGAGCTCCAGACAGGTCAGGCAGGGTCCGCGGCCAGGTTCGACGAGCGGACCCACCCGCGCGGCGCTGTCGCTGAAGACCACCGGCAGGTGCGGAATGTCGCGGCGCAGCCAATGCCCGTGCCGTTCAGGCGCGAAGACGTACTGGCCGATCAACACGGCCAGCTCGGGGTCGTCTCCCGGAGCCGGCTCCTCGATTCCGAGGTTGGCCAGCAGCGCGCGCAGCCGGGTCGCGGTCGGTCCGTGGCCGTCAACCAGCACGGTGCGGGGCAGCGGGGTTACCGGTGCCGGCGCATCGTCTGGCACGTACAACAGTGCCGGTTCGAGCAGGTCGAGCAGGTGCGTCACTTCGACAGCGGATGCCCCGGCGGCCGTTCCGAGCAGCATCGCGCCCGATCGATGCACCCCCGCAGAAAGCGCGGACAGCACAGCCTCATGAGCGGGCGTCAACCCGCCGATCGTGACAATGGCTTGGTCGATGCCGAGCTGCACGCAATTCGGTGTGCGCCACACCAGCGGATACCGCGGATTCAGTCTGAGGGCCATGCCGACATGATGACGCGTCTGGCGGTCGCGCGTAAAAGTTATCCACAGACGGGTGCGGGCCCGCTTCCACCGAATATTGGGATTCGGTGGTCACGCGGCCCGCACCGTCAGGTGTCTTCAGTAGCGGATGACGACGCGACCGTCGATCTTGCCGTGCTTCATCTCGTCGAGCACCTCGTTGACCTCGTCGATGCGGCGCTCAGAGACCGTGGGGTGGATCTGGCCGCGCGCGTAGAACTGCAGGGCTTCCTCCATGTCCTGGCGGGTGCCCACGATGGAGCCGCGAATGGTGAGGCCCTTGAGCACGATGTCGAAGATCGGGGCGGGGAAGTCTCCCGGCGGCAGACCGTTGAAGACGATGGTGCCGCCACGGCGGGTCATGCCGATGGCCTGGCCGAATGCGGCCGGATGCACAGCGGTCACGAGCACGCCGTGCACACCACCGGTGGCTTTTTGAATGGCGGCGACCGGGTCTTCGTCCAGCGCATTGATTACGAGCTCGGCGCCATGCTTGCGGGCCAGGGCGAGCTTGTCGTCGGCGATATCAACGGCCGCGACGCGCAGCCCCATCGCCTTGGCATACTGCACGGCGATGTGGCCGAGGCCGCCGATGCCGGAGATGACGACCCACTGGCCCGGGCGGGCCTCGGTCATCTTGAGGCCCTTGTAGACGGTGACGCCAGCGCACAGCACCGGGGCGATCTCGATCGGGTCGGCGCCGTGGGGAATGCGCACGGCGAAGCGGGCGTCGACGAGCATGTACTGCCCGAACGAACCGTCCACGCTGTAGCCGCCGTTCTGCTGCGCTTCGCACAGGGTTTCCCAGCCGGTGCGGCAATACTGGCAACTGCCGCAGGCGCTCCAGAGCCAGGCGTTACCGACCAGGTCGCCGATGTCGAGGTCCTTGACGCCGTCACCGAGGGCGACGACTTCGCCGACCCCTTCATGGCCCGGAATGAACGGTGGGCTCGGCTTAACCGGCCAGTCGCCTTCCACAGCGTGCAGATCGGTGTGGCAAACTCCGCTGCTGATCAGTTTGACCAGGGCCTGGCCGGGGCCGGGGGTCGGAACGGGCACTTCGTCAATGGTGAGGCCCTGGCCGAACTCGTGCACGACGGCCGCGTGCATGGTCGTTGGCAGCCGGGTGGATTCGTAGCGCGCCTTGAACTCGTCCGTCGCGCCGGTGGTGGTCTCGGTTATCGTCATTGCCAAACTCCTTCGTTTGGGACATTTCGTCCGTTGAACGACGGTAGATCGGCACAGGTTGCGGCAACGTTGCGCGCCGCTACTCCTCGTGCGGGCGCTCGGCTCCGTCGTCCCGCAGCAGGTCTTCGAGAGCCTGGTCGACGTCGTCGAGCACCTCGGGCCCCCCTCGGGCTGCGCTGGTCAGCCGAATGATCAGCGGCTGGGGATCGTCGATGTCTTCCGAAGTGGGCAACAGGTCGGGGTGCGACCAGAGCGCGTCGCGCGCCTCATTGCCAACGGCATCCGTCACGGCCTGCCACATCGCTGCGGCCTCCCGCAGCCGGCGCGGACGCAGTTCGAGACCGACCAGGGTCGCGAAAGCGGACTCCGCCGGACCGCCTGAGGCCCGGCGGCGTTTGACCGTCTCGGCGATGGCATCCGCTTTGGGAAGTCGAATCGTGGCACGAGCGGTGACGACGTCGACCCAGCCCTCGACCAGGGCGAGCATCGTTTCTAGGCGGGACAGAGCAGCAAGCTGCGACTCGGACTTCTGCTGAATGAGGGAACCGTCGACCATCGCCTGGCGCAGGTCTTCGGGGTTGGACGGGTCGAAACTTCCGGCCAGGTCTTCGAGACGGCTGGAGTCGATGCTGATGCCGCGTGCATAGGCGGTGACCGCGCTGGTCAGGTGCAGGCGCAGCCAGCGGGCGTGGCGGAACAGTCGCGCGTGGGCGATCTCGCGCACGGCGAGGTAGATCTGCACCTGGTCGGCCGGAACGTCGATGCCGGCTCCGAAGTCGGCAACGTTCTGGGGGAGCAGGGCGGCCTGCTGCTCACCGAGCAGCGGAATGCCGACATCGCCGCCGCTGACGACCTCGCTCGCCAGCTGGCCGACGACCTGGCCGAGTTGCATGGCGAACAGGGTGCCGCCGATGCTGCGCACGAGCTGGCTCGCGTTGGCGACCATGCCCTGCATCTCTTCGGGAACCTGTTCGGCGAAGACCCGGGTGAGGGAGTCGGAGATGCTCGTGGCGACGGGTTCGGCGAGCTGGGTCCAGAGCGGCATGGTCACGGTGACCCATTCGCGGCGGGTCATCAGGCGCGGTTCGACGGTGAGTTCGGCCACGGTAATGACGTCATCGAGCCAGAGGGCCGCAATGTGAAAGGCCTGGCGCAGCTGGGTCTGCTGTTCATCGGTCGCGCTGAGCTGACCGGTGGCTGCTCGCTGTTCACCCTGGGTGAGGGCGATCTTCCAGTCGACGCCGGTGCCTTGGGAGTTCATGGCGCCCTGCAGCTGCTGCATGAGCGCGGCGACGCTGGCCGGGTCGTTGGGCAGACCGGCAGCGCCGGCGAGCTGGCTCGGGTCGATGCCGCTCTTGCCGCTCAGAATGTCGCGCAGCATGTCACGAAACTCGTCGCTGGGTTCGCCGGGATTCTGATTGTTCGGGTTCTGATCGTTCGGGGGTAGGGAGTCGTCGGCCACTTCAGGCCCCTCTCAGTCGCATACTTCTACGCTAGTGCGAGTAGCCCGCTCGGGGCTGGGAAATATCCTAGGCTGAACGGCTTGCTGTGCGCCCGTCGCGAACACGACCCGCAACCTGGCACGAATCAACACTCAAAGGACCACGATGGCGCTCTTCACCAATGCACCGGCACCTCGACGTGCCGGACGCTCTGGCCCGTCCCTCGGTTGGACGGCACTGCTGATCGCCCTCGTCGCCGGAGTGATTCTCGGCATTATGCCGGCGCCCTACGTCATCGAGAAGCCGGGTCCGGTGTTCAACACCCTCGGCACCGCCACCTACGACGACGTCGAAACCGCTCTCATCACCATCCCCGACGAGACCGTCTACCCGACCGGCGGCACCCTCGATCTGCTCACCGTGTCGCTCTTCGGTAACCGGGAAGACCGACCGAGCTGGCTCGCCGTGGCCGGTGCCTGGCTCGACCCGAGCGAGGCCGTCCTCCCCATTGACCAGGTTTTTCCCGACAATGTCAGCACCGAGCAGCGCGACGCTCGCAGCAGCGCCGACATGATTAATTCCCAACAGGATGCCATCGCCGCCGCCCTCACCCACCTCGGCTACGACTACCCCACGATGGTGTCGGTGGTGAGCCTGCCCGACGGTTCTCCGGCCGCGGGCGTGATCGAACCCGACGATGAAGTGACCGCCGTGAACGGTACCGCGGTGGCCAATGTCGCCGAACTGCGCGCGGCTTTGCAGGACAACGGTGCCGAGACCGCGGCGAGCGTTGACATCGTGCGGGGCGGCCTTGCCCGGACCGTCGAGGTCACCCCGATCGACAACAACGGCACGATCGTGGCCGGTGTCAACGTGTCGGTCGCCTACGAATTTCCGTTCGAGGTGCAGATCCAGCTCGACAAGGTCGGCGGCCCGAGCGCCGGCATGATGTTTGCCCTCGGAATCATCGACAAGCTCACTCCCGGCGAGCTGCAGGGCGGCGAGAACGTGGCCGGCACCGGAACCATCGACCAATCCGGCGCGATCGGCCCGATCGGCGGCATCCAGCAGAAGCTCTATGGCGCGCTCGAGAGCGGCGCGACCTGGTTTCTCGCCCCCGCCGAGAATTGCGGCGAGGTAACCGGAAATATCCCCGACGGCCTGACCGTGTTCTCAGTCGCCACCCTCGACGAAGCGCTCGACGCGCTCGACGCGATCAAGACCGGTGCCGACACGAGCGACCTGCCGAGCTGCCCGGCCAGTTGACCCGTGGCGAACGAGCAGTAGTGATGACTCTCTCAGGGCCGCCAAAGTATGATGGTGACAGACCCTGATCCTGTAGCAAATGATCACCCTGTATCTAATAACTGAGCGCAAGAGGCCAATTCGTGACTTCATCATCAGCCGACAACGTCCCACGGCGCAGCCGAGCCCCGCTAGCAATTACCGCAGCCATTATCGCAGGGTTGGTGATCCTGTTCTTTATCTTCGCCGGACTGTATACCGATGTGCTGTGGTTCGACCAGCTGGGGTTCGTCAACGTTCTGACCACCCAATGGATCGCCGGCACCGTGCTGTTTTTGATCGGCTTCGTCACGATGGCCGTTCCGGTCGGGGTGAGTATTCAGCTGGCCTACCGTCTGCGCCCGGTCTACGCGAAGCTCAACTCGCAGCTTGATCGCTACCAGCAGGTCATCGAGCCGCTGCGTCGCCTCGCGATGTATGGCATCCCGGCCCTCCTCGGGCTGTTTGCCGGTGTGGCCGCTGCCACCCGCTGGCAGACCGTGCTCATGTGGCTCAACCGCACCGAAACCGGGCGGGTTGACCCGCAGTTCAACTTCGACATCTCCTTCTATCTGATGGACCTGCCGTTCTATCAGGCCGTGCTCGCCTTCGCATCCGCTGTTGTGCTGATTTCGGCGCTCGTCTCGGTCGCGACCAGCTACCTGTACGGATCCATTCGGGTGTCCGGGCGTGAAGTGCTCATCTCCAAGGCCGCGCGCGTGCAGATCGCCATCACCGCAGCCCTCTATCTGCTGCTGCAGGCCGTGAGTATCTGGTTCGACCAGTACTCCACCCTGACCAACAACAACGCCCTGATCACCGGTGCCGGCTACACCGACGTCAACGCGACCATCCCTGGCCGCGCGATCCTTGCCGGCATTGCCGCCGTCGTCGCCCTGCTCTTCATCCTGACGGCCATCATCGGCCGCTGGCGTCTGCCGGTCATCGGCACCGCGCTGCTCATCGTGTCGAGCCTGCTCATCGGTTCGCTGTACCCGTGGGTCGTGGAGCGCTTCCAGGTGGAGCCGAGCGCGAAGGCACTCGAGGCCGAATATATCGAACGCAATATCGACCTCACCCGGGATGCCTACGGCGTCGCGGACATCGAGGAAATTGCGTACGACGCGAAGACCACCGCCGAGCCGGGAGCGCTGCGCGCCGACGCCGCGACCACTGCCAACATTCGTATTCTTGACCCGGCCCTGGTGAGTGACTCCTTCGGCCAGCTCGAGCAGTTCCGCCAGTACTACCAGTTCCCGGACAACCTCGACGTTGACCGCTACGTGATCGACGGTACTTCGCAGGACACCGTCGTCGCCGTGCGTGACCTGAATATCGACGGCTTGAACACCGGTAACACCTGGGTCAACTCCAAGACCGTTTATACCCACGGCTATGGCATGGTCGCCGCATACGGCAACCAGCGCTCGGTCGACGGCCAGCCGGTGTTCCTGGAATCCGGCATTCCCACCAGCGGTGCGCTCGGCGAGTTCGAACCGCGCATCTACTTTGGTGAGACCTCGCCCGAATACTCCATCGTCGGTGACGAAGAGGGCGCCAACCCGATCGAGCTCGACTATCCGTCGGGTGAAGAGGGCGCTGGCCAGACCTACACGACGTTCTCCGGAGACGGTGGACCGACACTGGACAATGCGTTCAAAAAGCTGATCTACGCGCTGAAATTCCAGTCGGAGCAGATCTTCCTCGCCGCCTCGGTCAACGACAAGTCGGAGATTCTCTACGACCGTGACCCGGTCACCCGCGTGCAGAAGGTCGCGCCGTACCTGACGCTCGACTCCGACGCCTACCCCTCGGTCGTTGACGGTCGGGTTATGTGGATCGTTGACGGCTACACCACCTCGGCGGATTACCCCTATTCCACCCCGGTGAGCCTCAGTGAGGCCATCGCCGACACGCAGACACCGGCCCAGCCGTATGCGCTGGACAGCATCAACTACATGCGCAACTCGGTCAAGGCCACCGTCGACGCCTACAGCGGCGAGGTCACCCTCTACGCCTGGGACGACGAAGAGCCGCTGCTGCAGACCTGGCAGAAGATCTTCCCGTCGTCGCTCAAGCCGATGAGCGAGATGAGTGGCGACCTGATGAGCCACGTGCGCTACCCGGCCGATCTGTTCAAGGTGCAGCGTTCCATTCTTGGTCAGTACCACGTGACCGACCCCGGTTCGTTCTACTCGAAGGACGACGCCTGGATCTCGCCCAACGACCCTGACTCGCCGGCGACCAACCCGACGCTGCAGCCGCCGTACTACCTCACCATGCAGGTACCCGGCTCGGACCAGCCGTCGTTCTCGCTGTACTCCACTTTCCAGCCGGAAGCGACGGGTGAATCCAGCCGTAACGTACTCTACGGTTACCTCGCTGTAGACGCAGACGCTGGATCGGTAGACGGCGTCAGAGCGGATGGCTATGGCCAGCTGAGGCTGCTCAACCTGCCCAAGGACGGTACGGTACCTGGCCCCGGTCAGGTGCAGAACGTGTTCAACGCCGACCCGACAGTGTCGACCGAGCTCAACCTGCTGCGTCAGGGCTCGTCGACCGTGCTGAACGGTAACCTGCTGACCCTTCCAGTTGGTGGCGGACTGCTCTACGTGCAGCCGGTTTACGTGCAGTCCACGGGCGAGACCAGCTATCCGCTGCTGCAGAAGGTGCTTGTGGCTTTCGGTGACCAGATCGCGTTCGAGGACACCCTCGACGGCGCCCTCGATGTGCTGTTCGGCGGTGACTCTGGTGCCACCGCTGGTGATACCGACGTGCCCGAAGATGCCACCACGAACAACGGTGGCTCCACCGACCCGAGCACCGACGGTTCGACCGGCGGCAGCACCGACGTACCGACCGGGTCGACCGGCGATGCCACAACGAATGCCGAGCTCAAGTCGCTGCTCGCCGTCGCCAAGACGGCGCTGGCAGAAAAGGCGGCCGCACTCGCCGACGGTAACTTCGCCGACTATGGCACCGCCGACGCGAAGCTCGAAGACACGATCGCGAGCATGCTGGCCCTGCTCGGCGAGTAGCCAGACCGCACCACACAGGCCGCAAGCCTTCACTCTCTCGGGTGGGGGCTTGCGGCCTGTGGTATTGGAGGGCAGAGTGCGCCCGCCAGACGTGAGCGAGCGATGTGAGAAGCCGAAGATTCGGCCGGTCTCGACAACGGCGCCCTTCCACTCTCCGAGGCTGCCGAAACCGCCACAGTCACGAAACTTACCAATCTCGACAACGCCACCATTCCGTCGGTCGTCTCTCGACAAGCTCGACAACCGGGTCGAGGCCGCCATAGCCCTGCGCTGGCTGTCTGCTCAGCCCAGCCATCCCGTTGGCCGCGCACGCGACCGCGCGGGCCTACTTTTCCCAGTGTGGTTTCTCGGCCGGGGTGGCGGCACGGTTTTGTCCGGCGGGGCGCCAGGTGTGAGTGGGGTCGAAGATGAGGGGTCCGCGAACCCAGGGGCGGCCGTCTCTCATGTCAATGTCCCAGCCGGAGGTCTCGATGCTCGCATGCCCGGCGTTACAGATCAGTACGCCGTTGTCGATGTTGGTGAGGCCGCCCTAGCGCCAGGGCACGACGTGGTGCGCTTGGGTTAGCTGCGGTGGCACGGTGCAGCCGGGGATGACGCAGCCGCCGTCGCGGGCGGCTAATGCGCGGCGCTGACTGGCGGTGAAGAACCGGTTGCTGTCGCCGAGGTGCAAAACCTGACCCTGGTGGCCGAACAGCACGGGCTGATACCCGCCGGCGCAGAGCAGCTCATCGACTTGTTTCACGGTGAGGGGTCCGTCGATGCCGTCGATCCAGCCGGCGCCGCGGCCGGCGAGGAGGTCGTTGATAGTGATGTGCACGAGTACCGTCGGTGCCGCGCCGCCCATCGTTGGGGTGCCCGGCTGCCGGGCGGCCGCTTCGAACACCGCGCGGAGGATCCCGGCCTGCTTCTCACTGATCGAGCGGGTATCGGCGGGTTCCTGCGGGCAGGGGCTGAGGGCCTGGCCCGCGTTTGCTCCGGTCCGCTCGTCGTAGCCCTGGTCGTAGCCCTGGGCATGGCCGATCGGGCCGTTCTCGTCGTCGGCCTGCCCGTGCTGGCCCCCGGTCTGCTCGCCGCTTTCGCAGTGCTCGACCGGGACATCGTTCGAGGCCTGCGCGCTACGGTCATCGTTGGCGCAAATCGTGAGGACGTCACTGGCGCTGCTATCAGTGCTGGTGCTTGCTTTGCTGTCATTACCGTCGCTGTCCGTGATGCCGTCGGTTTCATCGTTGTGCGTGCTGTCCGCATCGGATAGTTCGCACGGTTCGGTCTCGTGGAAGGCGACCGTGGCTCGGGGAATCGCGCCGGGAACGGGGTTTACGGCAGCGGAGGAGAGGTAGGCGTCGAAGACGGTGCTGATGATGGCGCGGTCGAGGGTGGTCAGCCAGCCGTTCAGGCTGTAGCCGCCGTTATTCAGTCCACCGAAGGCGAACCAGCTGCGCTGTTCCGCCGTGGCCTCACCCGGAGCGCACCCGTCGGGCGCGAGGCGCGCCTGCCACGCGATGCCCTGCTGCCGGAGTAACTCCGGCGCAAATGCGATACCGGCACCGGGCAGCCCCTCGGTCTCCGGGGTAATGGCGCCGGACCCGCTCGCTACCAGGGAGCGCTCGACGCGGTCGAGGTCATCCACCAGCACCGAGGCACGCAGGCCGTCGAGCACGGATACGATGACGCGGGCTTGCTCCACTCCGAGCTCCCCGCCCTGCAACGCCTCACCCACCACGGGGTAGGTCGGTGCGAGGGGCCGGCCGAGCAGCATCCGCTCGCCGGCATTCTTGCCGAGCGACGCGCGCTGCCGCACCTCACTGCGGGACAACCGCGCCAGGGTGGACACCAGCACGAGGCCGCTTCGGCAGCCGAGCCGACGTGCCAGAGACACCGCGCCAGCCGCTTCTATCTCGGTCTGATCGGCCGTCTTTGCCGTAGCAGTCTTAGCAACGGACGCATCAAGGTATTCGGAGCGGCGCAGCACATCCGTCGTGGACAGCACCCGGGCACCATCAACAACCCGGCCGACGCTCTCGAGGGCGAGCAATATGCTCAAGGATTCTTCATCACCCAGCGACCCGAACGACACCGAACTCAACGCTTTCAGGAGAATCTCCCGAGCCTGCCCGACCGCCACAATGACAGCATTCGAACTGGCCTCACCGGTGTTTTCCATGAACATGGGCGCCATTGCCTCCTTCGCAATGATTCTACTCCGCATCGAACACAAAAGCGAGAGCAACTCATTTTTTATTTGTACGGAGAAATTTCAAACTCCAGTGGTCCGATCCGTAGTTCTACGTGATTCACCTTTGAATGAGCGGGAGTTCACTGGCGGTCATCATCTGAGGCGGTTGGTCAAGTTGATAGTAAATCGAATATATAAGTGAAACTTTTACACTGTTTGTTCATATGGCCAACACTGCGGAGTAATGCATTCCACGCCACACTTCGGGTGAGCCGCGATACCGGGCCGAGGATCGGACAGTGGACCCAGTCACCGCTGGGCCTGGAATAGAGCGTCTCTGAGATGCGGCGAGGCCGGGAGCGCTGAGACGCCCGGAAGTGGTGCACTGGGAACGCTGCGGACCCGTGGCGTGCAGTGGCAAGGTGGAAGGCCGCGGATCTTCCCGTGAATCGATTCCGACCACACCGGGTTAGAGCATCTGTCCATACCTGAACACCTGTTGGTGCGGAGAATGGCGATCACTTGCGGCTGTCCTGCTTGATGGTGTTTGATGCCAGTAGAGGAACCCATTTTCGGCGCCCAACTGGAAATATCACCACAAGTGGTCGACCGAGCTTTCAGGGTGTGCTAAATTTGTACTTGTAGCGCGGGGTGGAGCAGTTCGGTAGCTCGCTGGGCTCATAACCCAGAGGTCGTAGGTTCAAATCCTGCCCCCGCAACAGATGCCCCCGGAACCCTTGGTTCCGGGGGCTTTTTTGTACCTTCCGTCCGCTGGGCGCCTGACTTTTGCTAATCGAAGTCTCGACAGGCTCGATCCAGGTCTTGGCGAGATCACTTTTGGACAAGATGAGAAGGTCGGGAGCGAATCGGGCGCGTGACTGCGATTTGGATCGCGTACGTCGATTTCACGCTGGACAGGCGACAATTGATGCAACGAAGGTTGCAGACATGAAGAAGAACAGAAACTGGCTCGCCGCGCTCATCGTCATTCCCCTGGCGCTGGCAGGATGCACGGCCAATTCGGCAGACACGACGACCGCCGCATCCGCGGAGATTGTCATCGCCGTCGTCACGCACGGAACACCGGGCGACACCTTCTGGGACGTCGTCAAGAGCGGCGCGGAGCAGGCCGGCACCGACCTCGGGGTGACCGTCACGTACCAGGGCGATGGCGACCCGGTGAAGCAGAGCCAGCTGATCGCTGCAGCCATCGCCACGAATCCGGATGGCCTCATCGTCTCGATGGCCAACCCCGACGGCGTTCGGAATGCGGTTGAAAAGGCGGTCGCCGCTGGCATCCCGGTGATCACCATCAACTCCGGCCTTGATCAGTCCAAGGAATTCGGTGCCCAGACCCACATCGGTCAGAGTGAGTTCATCGCCGGCCAGGGCGCGGGCGAGCAGCTCGCCGAAGCTGGTGTCAGCAACGTCATCTGCGTCATTCACGAGGCCGGCAACACCGGGCTGGAAGAACGCTGCGATGGAGCAGCTGACACCCTCGGCGGCACGGTCACCAACGTTCAGGTTGACGTCGCGAACATCGCGGACGCTCAGAACACCATCAAGAGCAGCCTTCTGGCCGACTCGTCCATCGATGGCGTGCTCACCCTGAACCCGGGCATCGCCGTCGCGGCCAGCCAGGCCATCGAGGAAGCCGCCAGCACGGCGCAACTGGCGACCTTTGACGTGTCTTCCGACGTCACCCAGTTGATACTCGACGACAAGATCCTGTTCGCCGTCGACCAGCAGCCCTACTCCCAGGGCTACCTCCCGGTGACCTTCCTCACCCTGCAGGCTCGCAACGGCGATGTTGTCGGCGGCGGTCTGCCGGTCTACTCCGGCCCCGGCTTCGTCACGAAAGACAACGCAGCCGAGGTCGCGAAGTTCGCGAAGAATGGAACGCGATGACCCGTACCGCACCCGCGGTGACTGATGAACGGATGATCGATGAAAGGCTCAAGCCAGCCGGTCTCATCATCACGCTGCTGCGCCGACCCGAGGTCGGCGCAGCAGTGGCCGCCCTCGCCATCTTTATCTTCTTCTCGGTCTCGACGCAGGCGTTTCTGACGCCTGCCGGCGTGGCCACCTGGCTCTACTCGGCATCGCTGTTCGGCATCATGGCCGTCGCGGTTGCCCTGCTCATGATCGGCGGGGAGTTCGACCTCTCCGCCGGCGCCATGGTCGGTACGACCGGACTGATCGTTGGAATCGTCACAACCGAGTGGGGCGTCACTATCTGGCTCGCCCTCGTGATTGCCCTGGCGATGGCCCTGGCCCTCGGCGCGGCGAACGCCTTCGTGGTGATGAAGACCGGGCTGCCGAGCTTCATCGTCACCCTCGCCACCTTCTTCATTCTGCAGGGAGTGAACCTCGCGGTCACCAAGATCATCACCGGCACGGTGTCTATTCAGGGCATGAGCGACGTGCCCGGCTTCGATGCTGTCAAGGTGTTCTTCGGCTCCTCGTTCGCATTGTTCGGCATGGACGTGAAGATCTCCATCGTCTGGTGGATCGCGATAACCGCTTTCGCCACCTGGATTCTGCTGCGTACTCGCTCCGGAAACTGGATCTTCGCGGTCGGTGGCCAGATCGAAAGCTCACGCCAGGTGGGCGTGCCTGTCATGAAGGTCAAAATGGGCCTGTTTATGACCACCGCCGGTGCGGGCTGGCTCGTCGGAATGCTCCAGCTGTTCGATGTCTCGACGGTGCAGGCCACGACCGGAATCGGCCAGGAATTCATCTACATCATCTGCGCTGTGGTCGGCGGATGCCTGCTGACCGGCGGCTACGGATCGGCCATCGGTGCGGCGCTCGGCGCTCTCATCTACGGCATGACCCTGCAGGGCATCGTCTTCGCCCAGTGGGATAACAACTGGCTCAAAGCATTCCTCGGTGGCATGCTGTTGCTGGCCGTGCTCGTCAACCTTTATGTACGCCGCCAGGCAGGAGTTCGCTCATGACGCCGGGAGACACATCCGCTGCCCCGCCCATTCTTGAGGTTCGGGATATCGGCAAGACGTATGGTTCGATTCTGGCGCTGCAGGGAGTATCGGCCTCGGTTGGAGCAGGTGAGGTCCTCTGTGTGCTGGGGGACAACGGTGCCGGCAAGTCGACCTTCATCAAGATTCTCTCCGGGGCGCACGCGCACACCCACGGCAAGCTTCTCGCCTACGGTGTCGAGCGCACCTTCGGCAGCCCGCGCGAGGCACTGGACCTGGGTATCGCCACGGTGTATCAGGACCTCGCCGTGGTTCCGCTGATGCCGGTCTGGCGCAACTTCTTTCTCGGCTCCGAATTGACGCGCGGGTTCGGCCCGTTCAGCCAGCTGGACGTCAAGGGGATGCGCCGGATCACCAAGGAAGAACTCGCCAAGATGGGCATCGACCTGCGCGATGTCGACCAGCCGATCGGCACCCTGTCGGGCGGTGAACGCCAGTCGGTGGCCATCGCCCGAGCCGTGTATTTCGGCGCGAAGGTTGTCATCCTCGACGAGCCGACCTCTGCTCTGGGAGTCAAGCAGGCCGGTGTCGTGCTGAAATACATCGCTCAGGCCCGCGATCGCGGCCTCGGCGTGGTCTTCATTACGCACAACCCGCACCACGCCTACCCGCTCGGCGACCGGTTTCTGCTGCTGAAGCGTGGAACCAGCCTCGGCGGTTTCAAGAAGAGCGAGATCACGATCGAAGAGATGACCAAGCTCATGGCCGGGGGAGCGGAACTCGACGCTCTCGCCCACGAACTCGCTCGCGCCTAACCCGCTGGATCTACAAAAAAGTCTGGCCGTCTGACCCTTCGGGGTTAGGCGGTCAGACTTTTTTGATGCTTTTGGCAGGACTGCTACTTCTCGACCAGCGTCACTTCGAAGGAGTACAGGTCGGGGCGGTAGCAGTGCTGGCCGAACTCGACCGCGCGTCCGGAGTTGTCGAAGGCCGTGCGGTCCATCGTGAGTAGCGCCGCATTCTTCTCGATCTCCAGCAGCACGGACTCCTCGTTGGTGGATTTGCGTGCTCCGATGTGCTGGCGGGCGACCCGCATCGTCACTCCGCGCGAACGCAGCACCTGGTAGAGCCCGTGCGCGACGAGATCGTTGGGTTCGATTCCGATGAATTCCTCGGGGAGCCAGTTTTCCATCACGGCGACCGGCACGTCATCGGCCAGGCGCACGCGCCGAATGTACAGGGTGGGACTGCCCTCGGCCACGCTGAGTCGCTCAGCCATTTTCGCATCCGCTACCCGGGTTTCGAGAGCGAGAAGGTGCGTCGAGGGCACCTTATGCGTGTTGGTGAGGTCGTCGTAGAGGCTGGTCAGTTCGACCTTGCGCGTCACCTGGCCGTGCACGACCTGGGTTCCGATGCCGCGTCGGCGTACCAGCAGACCCTTGTCGACGATTTCTTGGATGGCGCGGCGCACTGTTGGGCGGCTGAGGCCCAGGC
Organism: Cryobacterium sp. Hh7; assembly: GCF_004403155.1. NCBI lineage: Bacteria > Bacillati > Actinomycetota > Actinomycetes > Micrococcales > Microbacteriaceae > Cryobacterium > Cryobacterium sp. Hh7. Next base: position 100,053 of record NZ_SOHG01000053.1, read on the forward strand.
GCTGGCCGAGGGCGACCTCGTTCTCCAAGCGTGATCCGGCCGGCAGTTCGCCGCTGAGAATGGCCTTCTCGATGCGCTGCGAGACTTGAAAATACAGCGGAATCGGGCCGGACCGTTCCAGATCCATGAACATTCCCATGGGGAGGGTGTTTTCTTCCTTCGCGCTCATGTGACCCCTTCACTGACATGCCGAGAGCTTTGGCTGATTGTCATGACAATATCAGGTCATAGCGACGTTGTCAGGAGGCGCGGCAGGCCACATTCATGACGCCCTCCGCGGCGCCGGTGGCGGTGTTATTGCATTCGACAATGTTGCTGAGCTCCGGCGTCATCGAATAGCCAAAGCCCGGACCGTTCACGGCGGCGGTGTTATTGCGGAAGATATTGTCTGTGCCCCACCCGTCGAGGATCTCGTGGGTCTGAAAACCGTCACGGAGCGAATTCGTGCCGGTGTTCGAGTCGATGACCCAGCCGTTTCCCTTGATATCCACCCAGGAGTCGGCCTCGCTCAGCGCCGACCCGTCGAAGGTATTGTGGCTGACAATTCCGTTGCTCGTGCCCTCCTTCACATCGACGGCTTCCGAGGTCGTCTGCGAGAACGAGTTGCCCGTCACCGTGTTGCGATCGCTCCGGTCTGGCTGGCATCCGCTAATATCGCACCAGTTGCTGTCGGCTGTGCCGATATAGACACCCTCGCCGAACTTCGGTTTGCGCAACCCGGTGTCGAAAACGGTGTTGTCGGCGACGGTGTTGTCGGTGCTGAACCGGCGAAGGTGGATGGCTTCGTCGCCGATCGTAGAGACGGTCAGTGCGCGAATGGTGGACCCGACAGTACCGTCAGCCATGACACCTTTTTGCCCGTTTGTGACAGAAAACCCCACCAGATTCCAATACTGGGCGCCGTCGAGATGCATCACGTAGCCGTTCATCGGGTCGCCGCCGTCGAGCACACTGTCGGTTCCGCCGCACAGAGTGATCGGCTCGTCGACGGTGCCTGACGTCGTCGCGACGAAGTTGCCCTGATAGTTTCCGTCCGCCAGCCCGATGACGTCCCCGGGTGCGGCGTCGATGAGTGCCGAGGACAGCTCGTCAGCGGATGCCACGTTGATCGTCGCGCGCGGACAACCTGCCCCTGGTTGGGGCCGCACAGAGTCCTGTTGCGCGGCCGTGGAGGAAGGCGACGGCACGGGGGACGCGCCCGCAGTCGGCTCCGCAACGGTGGCTGCAGGGGCAGGCCGGGCTATTGAAACGGATGCCCAGACCAAGCCGACGGCCAGTGCGCCTCCCAGAAATGCAGCGCCTAAGGCGAACCAAGGTCGGTTGGCGAGCAGCTGTTTCACGTAGTAAGTTCCATTCCGTCTGGTTCGAACGCCCGTAGAACGCGTTCAGGCGGCTGCTCGGAGCGGTGTGCGCCGAACTTCGGGTCTGCGACCGCAGCTGGAGGCGTTCGCACTTGATTCAGGTCTGCGGCATCGACCACGCCCAAGGTTAGGGTACTCATCGGAGCCAGGTTGGCATAAGGATGCACAATTCCCGTGCGCTTGCGTCGCATTCCGGTGCCGGCGGTGATGAGCACCAGAAGTCCCAGGCTGAGCCACATGACGGTGAGCGGCTGAAAAATGCTCCGCAACAGGACATCCAGCGGTTTCGTGCTCCTCCAGCCGTCGAGATCGTTCTCGGCCCGAATCGTCCCCTCGGTGCGGGACACGTCGATGCCGCTCGGTCCCGTACCCGATACGGTGTTGTGGCTCACCGTCGATGGTGCCGCGATGCCCACAAGTGTGATCGCGTGGTTGTTGACCTCTTCGACGACGTTTCGGTCGATGAGACCCGAGGAATCCCGCAGATAGATGCCGATGCCGCCTCCGACCACGGTATTGCCCTGCACCGTGGCATTTTGCACCAGATCGCGCAGTGCTATTCCCTGGAGGTCGGAGCGTTCCACGAGGTTATTCTTGACGATTACGCTATCTGTCCCGCCGCGGATCACAATGCCCATCGTGTGGTTCTTGACGGTATTGCCAGAAAGAGTGATGTTAATGCCGCCGACAACGTCGATGCCATACCGACCATTCGCGGTAATTATCGAATTATTGATTGTGTTGTTTCCAAACGTGCCAGTGGGGTTGCCAGTGGCGTTCGGCCCCTCTGCGAGGGGACGGCCGTCGATGGAGACGCCATTGCGGCCATTTCCCGATGACGTCAATCCGTCAAAGATGACCCCGGTGGTCGCTCGGGAGAGAGCAAATCCGTCAAGCGCATTGTTCGTTGACGCGGAGCTCGAGACTCGGCTGTTTGTCACGTGGCGATGAAACACCAACCCATTGACCATGTTGTCGCTGAACTCGGAGTCGTGAACATCGACACCTTCGGCGCTCGTGACAAACAGCCCAAAGGCGTTGTGATCGAAATGAGACGACGTGATCGACGCCGACACATAGCTGTAACCCCTCAGGTCCGGCTCGAGGTCCAGCGTTTGCGCCTCATCCGGTCCAGCCGGAATGAGCTCCTGCCCGTACACGATCGGGTTACCGTCGTCCGATAGAGCAAGGTCGCCTTTGCTCTCCGTCGTGGTGGCCGGAAGCTCGGTTCCGGTCAGGGATACGCCGCCGGTCATGCCGGACCAAAAACCGAGATGATGAAAATTCGTGTTCGAAAAGCTTGCATGGCCGCCGATGACACGAATGTAGGCTCGTCCATCCGACGTGTCCGTGTCTACCGTCCCGGTGTCTGGATCCCAGCTTGAGACATCCAGCGGTTCCTCGGCTGACCCTCCCAGGGTGAGGGAGCCACCCATTGTGACAATGGACACGAAGAGATCAGAGCTGCTGACCAGACGCAGTGCCAACCCATCGTTGCTGTGAAAGTTGAGGGTTGCGCCCTCCTCGACGACGATATTCTCTGAGAGCAGGTAGGAACCGTCGGGCTGACGCACCAACCCGCGTGGGGAAAGTTTGAGGAGATCGTCAAACGAGTAGTCGGCCTCGCGGCTGGTCAACACCAGTGTGTATGAACTGCCGGTAGCCAGTCGATACGGCTTGAATTGATTGACGCCGGTCCATTCGGCCGCGTTACTAACTGCCCGAACGTCAATGAGCCGTCGGTCCTCGGCGGCAACGAGCAGTGCTTCGGCGGTCGGATCGCCTGGATAGGGCGCGGCGGTGGCGTTTGCCTGGTCGTCTGCGGCGGCCGGAAGCACCGGAAACACAGGGAGGGCGACGATGGCCCCGAGTGCTATCGCCAGCACCGCGGGAAGCAACCGCATTAGTGCACCGGTTCCGCGATGAGCGTGCGGGCCGTTTGCCCGTCGCCTCCGACGCTATCGGCGTGGCGCGTCAACCAGCCCTGTTTGTTCATAGTCACGAAGGCAAAAACCTTGATGGGGAGCGCGATGAAGATTACGGTCAGAGCTACGATCGGGAGAAGAAAAATTTCAACGGGGTGTCGCCGCAGGTGTGAGAAACCGCGGATTCCGCGCCCCAGAAGTAGCCAACCGACCGTGGCCACGATGCCCAGCGTGCTCAATTCCAGTCGGCTGAACAGCAGATAGCCGATGGTCAGTCCCATCGTGACCGGCGTGAGGAGAATCTGCAGCACCGTAATTTTTGTGACGAAGGGAACGCGCCAGAGCCACCCCTTCGCAATTGCGGTGAGATAGCAGCGGTAGGAGTTGCGGCTCCAGCGCACGCGTTGCTTGACGAACGCAGCAAAGCTGGACGGGAACATTGAGAGCGCACGGGCGGAGGATTGGTGCACGGTTTTATAACCGGATGCCAGAACCAGCCACGTGAGACGGCCGTCATCTCCCGAGATGCAGCGTCGACCCAGAAAGAATTCATTCTCAAGATTGTCGAGCACGGGCAGTACCGCGTCACGACGATAGACCGCGGTACGGCCAGAAACGCAGGGCACGGCACCAGCGCGCCCCATAGCCGGAACGTAGTCGTAGTAGCGCAGATTGACGAGCCAATCAGCGATCCGGCGCCACAAACTGGTCTCGCGCTGGTAGACGTTCTGTTGGGTGCTCACGCCGCCCACCAGCGGATCGATGAATGGTTTCTGAGCGGCCTCCAGAAAACCATCGGTCCAGGACGTGTCTGAATCAGTTAGAAAGAGCAATTCTGAGTCGGCCAAACGAATGCCGGCACCGAGTGCTGATCTTTTACCAGCATGGTGAAACAGAATCGGTCGAATCAGCGGGTCGCCCAAAGCCTCGATGCGCTCGTAGGCCTCGATATCGGCGACATCGAGCACGATGATGATCTCGGTCGGGTCTTGCGCGCGCCAGGACGCCAAACAACGCAGGAGAATTTCCGGATCCTCATGGAACGACGGCACGACGACAGAGCACGTCGTACGAAAAGTACTCTCGATTGCGTGGGCCCGGCGGGACAAAACCACACGATAGAGCCAGAGAGCCCAGACGATTGATCCGGCGATGGCGATGGGAAAGTACGGGGCGAGACTGGCAAGGGTGTCGGTAACGACGTGCCAACCATATTGCAGGGGTGCGGGTTCCGAAGCGAAAAAAGCGGATGGGGGCATGGTGACGGGTGTCCTTGCCTAAGCATTGCCGGGTAAGCAAGCCAAAGACAGTCCCGGGACGGGGCCCGATCGACGGAGATCGAGATCGCGGTTGACCCGACACACAGCGGCCATAACCTGACGATCTCTCGGCTATTGATTTGACCCTAGGGGAGGTGAAATGCCGGAGGCCACCCCCAGACTAGGGGGGCGCTGTACTCGATCGAGGGAGTTGGCGTTGGTGGGCGGCCGACGGGAAGCAGCGCTCTAGCTGCAAGCGATGTTGGTGAGTCCCTTCGTGGCCGTCGAAGAATCGCATTTCACGGTGTTTCCGGCAGTCTTCGACGCAATGTTAACCTCGTAGCCGGGGACGCCCCCCGTTACGGTGTTCCAGCTGAATGCATTCTGCCCGCCCCAGCCGGTAAGCACTGAATGAACCTGAAAAGCATCCAGCAGGGTTGAATCTCCTGTATTGCCCGAGATGGTGTAGCCATTGCCCTTGATGTCCACCCAGGAGTCGGCAGAGTTTTCTCCCGACCATCCGGCGCGGTGGAAGGAGTTTTGAATTATGCGACCGCCCGTGGTGCCTTCCTTGATGTCGATACCTTCGGCCGTGGTGTTGGTAATGGTGTTTCTCTCAACGTTGACGTTGTCCGAGCGGTCTGGCGTCGTTGATGATCCCATGACGGAGCCCCAATTGCTCTTGGCGCTGCCGACGTAGATGCCTTCCCCGTACGCCGGAGTCTTGAGCCCGGTGTCGTGAATGAGGCTGTTGCGAATGGTGACATTGCTGCTGCTCGTTCGCACATGCACGGCTTCCTGGCCGATCGATCCCACGTTCACACCGTCGATGACGCTGAAGTCGGAATTGTCCAAAACGATTCCCTTGGCTGCCTGTGTAACGCTGAACCCGGACAGGTTCCAGTACGGTGCGGTCAGGTGCAAGGCGTAGCCGGATTGTGTTGCAGAGCCCGTGGTGAGCACGGCGCGTCGGGAACCCGTCACGGTGATCGGTGCACCAGCTGTGCCGGATTGCGCGCCCGTAAACTTACCGACGTACTTGCCGTCGGCCAGTGTGATGACGGTACCGGGTGTGGCGCTGGCAAGCGCGGACGTGAGCTGGGCCGCGGTTGATACCGTGACGGCCGTGGCCGCTGAGGCCGAAAGAGGCGTGGCAACGGCGCATATGACGAGTACAGCAGACGCGAGTATGGGCAGAGTGCGTGCGGGCAGAGCGCGATCGGGGGTAACTGTGCTGGCAAAACGGGGTGAACGTGACACGGTGGAGGTGCTCCTTGCTGAAGTGGCCGAGTTAGCTATCCACGGTGACAATGATGGGCCGAGTTGAACGGGCATATCGTGTCATTCCCCATTGTGGGGGTGCTGGCTAGTGGTCCCCAGCTTCGGTGAAGCGCAGACCAATGTCAAGCTTTTCTCACGTATCCCAGCCGGAGCACAGGGTTCGCGTCAGGTGCCGAGACTGGCGACCGCAGCTACCGCCGCACGAACGGATGCCGCCGCCTCGGCCGCCTCCGCCGCCGACGTGCCAGCACCCAGCGTGAACCGAACAGCGGTCAACGCCACGTCGGCCGATAGGCCCATGGCAGTGAGCACATGCGAAGGCTCGCTGCTGCCGGCCGCGCAGGCGGACCCGCTCGAACAGACGATGCCGCGCGCTTCGAGCTCGAGCAACACCGCCTCGCCGCTGGTGCCCGGAAATACGAACGATGCGGTGCCCGGCAGGCGGTCGGTCGGGTGCCCGGTGAGCCGGGCCGACGGCGTCTCGCGCAGCACCGTGCCGATGAACTCGTCGCGGAGGGCGCTGGTGCGCTGGGCAGTGAGAGCCCGTTCCTCGCCGGCCAGGCGCAGCGCCACGGCGAGGGCCACCGCACCGGCGACGTTCTCGGTGCCGCTGCGCTTGCCGCGCTCCTGGCCACCGCCGTGCAGCAGCGGCTCGATCACGAGGCGGCCGCGCAGAAAGACGGCGCCGATGCCGGGGGGAGCACCGAGCTTGTGGCCGGAGAGGCTCAGTGCGTCCACGCCGAGGGCTTTTACGTTGAGGTCGAGCCAGCCACCGGCCTGCACCGCGTCGGAGTGAAAGGGCACACCCTGCGCGACAGCGGCCAGTTCAGCCAGGGGCTGCACGGTGCCGACCTCGTTGTTGGCGTAGTGCACCGAGACCAGGGTGGTGTCGGGGCGGAGCGCGCGGGCCAGGTCGGCGGGGTCGACGCGGCCGGCGGCATCCACTGGCAGCAGGGTGATCTCAAAACCGTGCAGCCGGCGCAGGTAATCGCAGGAGTCGAGCACGGCCTCGTGTTCGATCGGAGTCGTGACGACGTGGCGGCCGCGCGGGGCGCCGAGTGCGATCCCCTTGACGGCGAGGTTGTCGCTTTCGGTTCCGCCGCTCGTGAAGGTCACTTCGCCGGGGCGGCAGGCGAGCGACCGGGCGACGCTGCGCCGCGCCTCCCGCAGGGCGGCGGCGGCCGCCTCACCGACCTGGTGGTGACTCGACGGGTTACCGAAGCCGCTCGTGAGGTGCGGCCACATCGCCTCAAGCACTTCGCGGCGTACCGGGGTCGTTGCGGCGTTGTCCAGGTAGATCATGGGGTCAGAGTGCGAATCCGGCCGGCGCGCTGACCCGAATGGCCACGTCGAGCCCGAGGTCGAGCGAGTGCACGCTGTGGGTGAGCGCACCGACCGAGATGACGTCGACACCGGATGCCGCGATGGCACGTACCGTGTCGAGCGAGACTCCGCCGCTGGCTTCGACGATGGCCCGACCGGCGATCTGCTGAACGCCTTTCAGCAGGTCCTCCGAAGAGAAATTGTCGAGCATGATCGTGTCGATGCCGGCCGCAAGCACGTCGTCGATCTGGTCGAGCCGGTCGACCTCCACCTCGAAGTGGGTGGTGTGCGAAAGCTTCGCCCGCACTTCAAGCAGGGCCTCGGTCAGGCCGAGCGGGCCGGCCGCGAGGATGGCGAGGTGGTTGTCCTTGGCCATCACCGTGTCGGAGAGGCTGAACCGGTGGTTGTGACCGCCGCCATCGCGCACGGCCTGGCGCTCCAGGGCGCGCAGCCCGGGCGTGGTCTTGCGGGTGTCGACGATGCGGGCCGTGGTGCCGGCCGTCTCGGCGACGTACCGGGCGGTCAGGGTGGCGATTCCGCTCATCCGCTGCACGAAGTTCAGCCCGATGCGCTCCGCCTGCAGGATGCCGCGGGCGGGGCCGGTCACCTCGGCCAGCGTGGCGCCGGTGTCGAACGAATCGCCGTCTTGGACGAAGGGACGCACCTCAATGCGCGGGTCGGTCAGTCGAAAGGCCGCCGCGAAGACGGCGGTGCCGCTGAATACGCCGGGTTCGCGCGCCTCGAGCCGGGCGGTCGCGACGGCGTCTTCCGGAATGAGCACGGCCGAAGTGAGATCGCCCCAGGGCGCGTCCTCGTCGAGGGCGGCCTGCACGACAATGTCGATGGAGTGTGCGGTCAGCATGCGATGGCCTCCTTGGCCGGAATGAGTGAGCGGGATTGAGAGTAAGACGTGGCGAGTTCGGGCCGGGTGTCGGTGAAGTCGGAGCGGTAGTGCGCGCCGCGCGACTCCTCGCGGGCCAGGGCTGCGCTCACGAGCAGGCGGGCTAGGTCGAGCAGGTTGCGGTCCTCGAGGGCGGTGACGTCGCGGCTGGTCGCTGGCGGCGAGACCCACTGGGTGAGGCTGTGAGCGGCGTGCCGGAGGCCGACGCCGGAGCGGTGTACTCCGGCAGAGTCCCAGAGGAGCTGCTGCAGCGTTTGGCGGTTGACCAGCGTGCCGAGACCGGCCGGCGGTGTTCTCGTGGCGGTCTCGGCAGGCTCGCCCAGCGAGGGGGAGCTATCCGCAGGTTGGCTCGCGTTGGCCGGGTCGAACAGCGGGTGGGGGAGGTGTTCAGAGCGGGTCGCGTTGGCGAAGCTGGGGGAGAGCACTGTGAATGGGGACAGGGTCGTGCTCGCCCGCCAGGGCTCGCCGAGCGCGCGTACGGCTCGGTCCGCGAACACGGCTGCCTCCAGCAGGGAGTTGGAGGCGAGCCGGTTGGCGCCGTGCGCTCCGGTGCGGGCGACCTCGCCGACGGCGAAGAGGCCGGGCAGGCTGGTGCGACCCCAGGCATCCGTTTCCACGCCGCCCATCCAGTAGTGCGCGGCCGGGGCCACCGGAATCGGATCGACCGCCCAGTCCAAACCGGCAGCCCGGCAGGCCGCTGTGATCGTGGGAAACCGGGTTTCGAGCAGCTCGCGGCCCAGTGCGGTGGCGTCGAGCAGCACCGGCGTGCCGCCCTGCTGCTCCATCTGGCTGGCGATCGCCCGGGCGACGACGTCGCGCGGCGCGAGCTCGGCGTCGGCGTGCTGGGCGAGCATAAAGCGATCGCCGAGTTGATCGCGCAGCACGGCGCCTTCACCGCGCACCGCCTCCGACACGAGCGGTGTGCCGGGCACGGCGAGTGCGGTCGGGTGAAACTGGTAAAACTCCAGATCGGTAACGGATGCTCCCGCTCGCCACGCCGCCGCCACCCCGTCCCCGGTCGCGACCGAGGGATTGGTGGTGTGCGTGAACAGCGCGCCGGCGCCGCCGGTGGCCAGGATCACGGCGTCAGCGGCCAGCGAAAGCTGCACGCCGTCCGGGCCGAGCACGCGGGCGCCCGTCACCCGGTCATCGTCCACGATCAGGTCGACCAGCATGGTGTGCTCCCGCACCTCGATCGTGGCGCGGCGTTGCACGGTCGCCACGAGCGCTGCCTCGACCGCAGCGCCGGTGGCGTCACCGCCGGCGTGCACGACGCGGGAGCGGGAGTGGGCGGCTTCGAGGCCGCGGGCCACGCCGGATTCATCCCGGTCGAAGTCCACGCCGAATCGAATCAGGTCGCGCACCCGCGCCGGACCCTCCTCACAGAGCACGCGCACGGCCGCCGGGTCGCACAGACCGACGCCGGCGCGCAGCGTGTCGAGCACGTGGGCGTCCACCGAGTCGTCCCGAAACAGGGCGGCGGCGATTCCGCCCTGGGCATAGCGGGTATTGCTCTCGGGCAGTACCGACTTGGTGACCAGCACCACCTGGTGGCCGGCATCCGCTGCTCGCACTGCGGCCAGCAGGCCGCCGAGGCCGCTGCCGATCACGAGGATCGCGGCCATGTCAGGCGCCGACCAGATGCGAGTCCGGCAAAGCAGTGGGCGCAACGGATGCCGGCGGTCGGGCCGCCAGCATCCGCTCGAGGGCGACGCGCGCGTGTACGGCGACATCGGCCGACACCGTGATCTGGTTGAGGACCTGGCCCGGCGCCTCACCGCCACCGACGAGCGCCTCGAGCACCCAGGCCAGATAGCCGGCGTGGATGCGGTACATGGTCGAGCAGGGGCAGATCACCGGGTCGAGGCAGAATATCTTGTGCTCGGGGTGCTGGGCGGCGAGCCGGTTCACGAGGTTGATCTCGGTGCCGATGGCGAAGGTTGTACCGGCCGGAGCTGCGGCGATGGCCTTGGCGATGAAGTCGGTGGATCCGGCCGAGTCGGCGGCGTCGACGACTGCCATCGGGCATTCCGGGTGCACGATAACTTGCACGCCGGGGTGCTCGGCGCGGGCGGCGTCGATCTGCGGCACGGTGAAGCGGCGGTGCACGCTGCAGAAACCGTGCCAGAGCACGACGCGGGCGGTGTCGAGTTGCTCGGCCGTGTTGCCGCCGAGCGGCTTGGTCGGGTTCCACATCGGCATTTGGTCGAGCGGCACCCCCATCGCCTTGGCGGTATTGCGGCCGAGGTGCTGGTCGGGGAAGAACAATACGCGCTGGCCGCGTTCGAAGGCCCACTCCAGCACGGCCGTGGCGTTCGACGAGGTGCAGACGATGCCGCCGTGCTCGCCGCAGAAGCCCTTGAGTGCGGCGGAGGAATTCATGTAGGTGACCGGAATTACCGGAACCCGGCCGGAGGCATCCGCTTCGGTGCCGTAGAGGTCTTCGAGCTGTTCCCAACACTCGGTGACCGAGTCGATGTCGGCCATGTCGGCCATCGAGCAGCCGGCCGCCAGGTTCGGCAGAATCACGGCCTGGTCGGGCCCGGAGAGCAGGTCGGCGGTTTCGGCCATGAAGTGCACGCCACAGAACACGATCGCGGCGGCGTCGGGGCGGCTCTGGGTGGCCTGGGCGAGCTGAAAGCTGTCGCCGACGAAATCGGCGTGCCGCAGCACCTCATCGCGCTGGTAGAAGTGTCCGAGAATGACGACCGAGTCGCCGAGCACGTTCTTGGCCTCGACGATGCGGGCGCTGAGTTCCTCCGGCGAGGCAGTGCGGTAGCGCTCGGGCAGTGCGCCCTGACGGGGAGAGCCGGCCGGAATCACGTCACCCATCGACGATCCGGGGCCGTAGCCCGGGGCTCGGGTGTCGAATTCCCACGGATCTGTTGCCAGGTCGGGGCTGCACGTGCTGCCGGCGGCTTTGCCGGTGCCGATGAGACGAATGGTGGTCTCGACCGAGGGAATAGTCATGGTCGTGCTCCTAGGGAAGTGATGGGAAGTGATGGGAAGTGAGAAGGAGGTTAGAGCGTCGGCCCCGGCGGGTCGTGCTCGCTGGCGCGATCGTCATAGCGGTAGAGCCGCGCCGGTCGATGCCGGGCACCGGCCACGTGCTGATCGGTGCTGATCAGGGTGCCGCTCGACTCCATCGATCGCCGAAAATTGGCCGGGTCGAGTGCTTTCTGCAGCACGGCCTCGTGTACCTCGCGCAACTGGGCGAGGGTGAACGTGTCACCGAGAAAGGCGTGCGCGATGCGGGCGTATTCGACCTTGGTGCGCAGCCGCCAGAGCGCGTATTCCACGATGCGGTTGTGGTCAAACGCCAGCGGCGGCAGTTGGTCGGCCGCAAACCAGCGCACGTTTTCACCAACGGATGCCCGTTCCGCGACCTCCGAGCGCACCAGCGCCCAGTACACGACGGAGACCACGCGCAGCCCGGGGGAGCGGTCGATATCGCCGAAGGTGTACAGCTGCTCGAGGTAGCGCGGCGACAGCTCAGTGGTCTCGCGCAGGGTGCGGGCTGCGGCTGCGGCAAGTTCTTCGTTGGCCGGCAGCCATCCGCCCGGCAGCGCCCAGAGGTCCCGGTGGGGGTCGCGGGTGCGCCGAACGAGGGGCAGCCACAGGGTCTTGAGCCCGGACTCGTCGTCGGGGCGCAGGGCGAAGATCACGGTCGACACGGCCAGGCTTGACCCCGCAGCGCTTGACCCCGCAGCGCCTGACCGCGCAGCGCTCGCCCCGGCGTCTCCGACGGCGAGCGGGCTCGGCTGCGCGATCGGGGGTGTCTGTACGGAATGCTCCAGCACGGGGATCCAGTCGTAAAGGTCTAATTGACTCTAACTGCTGGATCCATCATATAGTCAAACTGACTCAAACACCCGAATGTGACGAAAACCCGTCGTTGTCCGGCTGGCACAACTCATCCACGGCGGTCGTCCGTTGTTGTTGCGGACAGAGGTCCGCAACGAAATTCGTTGGGAGTCAGGCCCCGCGGGCTGCGGCAGCTGCGCGCGCGCCGGCCCGGCTGATGCCCATGCCTGTCACACCCCAGAGCGTCACCCGGGCCATCGCCTCGATCGCGATGCGCGGGCTCATCTTCGACGACCCGCGCACCCGCTCGACAAAGGTGATTGGCACCTCGACGACGCGCAGGTCGGCGCGCACGGCGTGCAGCAGCATCTCGATCTGAAAGCAGTAGCCAAGGCTGTCGACGCTGGAGAGGTCCATGCGTGACAGGGCGCGGGCCGAATACACCCGATAACCGCCGGTGGCGTCGCGTTGGGGCAGTCGCAGCAGTATCCGGGAGTAGAAGGACCCGCCGCGGGAGAGAGCGCGTCGATGCCAGGGCCAATTCTCGATGGCCCCACCCGGTACCCAGCGCGATCCCAGCACCACGTCGGCCGTTTCGGCCGCGGTCAGCAGACTGGCGAGTTGCTCCGGCCGGTGGGATCCATCGGCGTCGAGTTGCACAAGCTGGGTATAGCCGTGGCTGAGAGCCCAGCCGAAACCCTCGAGGTAGGCGGCGCCGAGGCCGGTCTTGTCGGTGCGATGCAGAACGTGTACGGCCGAATCCGAGACGGCAAGCTGATCGGCGAGGCTGCCGGTGCCGTCGGGGGAGGCGTCGTCGACGACCAAAATGTGCGCCGCGGGGACGCTCGAGCGAACGCGTCCAACAATGCTGGCCACGTTCTCGGCCTCGTTGTAGGTGGGAATGATGACCAGCGTGGTGGCTGCGGAGTTCAGGGGCACTGGCTTACCTCGTCATTTCAATAATGATGGTGCGGTTGACCAGCGTCGTCTCGGCGACGCGGAATCCTTGCAGTTGCAGCGTGCGGACATCCGTTTCTTGCCGCCAGTCCGCACTCCCCGAGTATTGCAGCAGCCAGACCGTGTTGAGGTTCGCTACGGCCGGAAGCGCGTCGGGCAGCGGGGCTACTTCGTCCCAGAGCCAGGCCGTGTCGCTGTAGGCACGGGTCAATGTCACGTCGTGCAGGCCGGCGAACGCCTCGGGGTAGAGGTGCATGGCCAGCCGCGGAATGCGCGACGGGCGCACGCTCTGGTCGAAGACGACGCCGTCGCCGGGCAGTGCCTCGGCGGCCAGCACGGCCGCCACCTGACGCCAGTCGCTGCCCTCGTTCTTGCCGAATTCACCGCGTTGCACGGTGTAGACGGGCACGATGGTGGCCACGAGCAGGGCAACGCTTGCGGCGCGCAGCCAATTATTGGCCAGAGCGGCCACCCCCACGGCGATCACGATGGCCACCGCCGGGGCACAGATCGACAGGTAGCGCGTCGAGTACATGGGGGTGACTAACTCGTTGCCGATCAAGAGGATGCCGCTCGGCAGCAGCATCCAGGCCAGGAAAATGCTCAGCGCACCGCGGCTGGGCAGACCAGCCTGATAGTGCGTGCCGCGGAGCCGAAAAAATACGGCCATTACGGCCACGATAATGAGCGCCCAGGCCATGATCGCGACCGGAACGGTGTCGAACCACTGCATGACCGCGGCTTCCGAGACGGTGACCCTTGGGCGGCGGCCGATGAACGCGATCTGCTCCCGCTGGGCTGAGCCCGCGAGCAGAATGGGCAGGGCCAGCAGCAGCCCGAGCAGGCTTGCCCCCAGCCAGAGTGCCAGGCTCCACCAGAGTCGGGCAGTGGGTCGGCGAAGCGGATGCCGGCGGGCCAGCGCCACGACCGCCACGGCATGTACCGGAAGCAGCAGGGCCAGGTAAAGGAACACGTACATTCCCAATGCGAGCAGCAGGGAGTAGCCACCCCACAGGGCGATCTGCCGTCGGCGACTCGCGGTGCGGCTGCGCACCGCGAGCACCAGCAGCACGGTCAGCCACACGGCGATCGCCGTCGCGATCGCCGTCGATCGCGCCTCAGACCCCATGTAGGTCACCCGGGGCAGCACGGCGAAGATCAGGCCGGCGCCGATCGCGGCCGGGCGGGAGATGAATTTTTCGGCCAGAACGACGGTGCCGGCGGCGGCAGCGCCGATCGCGATCGCGCTCGGCAGCCGGGTGGAGAACTCGGAGGCGCCGAACAGGTCAATCCAGCCGTGCAGAAACAGGTAGTAGGCGCCGTGCACCGCATCGATGTTGCCGAGCATCAGGAACAGTGAGGGCAGTGAGCGCTCGGCGGACATCACACTGGCCGCTTCATCGCCCCAGTACGACGGCTGCCAGGACCAGGCGACCGACACGACGAAGGCGACGAGACCCACGAGAAAGGCTGACCATCCGGTTGACCGGAGGGTGAAATCGGGTCGGGCCAGCGCACGAGAAGCCAGGGGATGAGGCGCGATAGCGGAGGTCACCCGGTCAACCTACCCAGCAATTGTTAACGGTAGCCATCGAAACGCCCCGAATTTGCTGCAAAGACCAATCCTTTTGCCCCACGGTGTCGGCATCGGCCGCCAGCTAGGCTTTCGCCATGAGCCCAACAGCGCAGCCAGACCAGCCAGCCGCGGTGGGCGTTGCCGTCGCCCAGTTCGCGCCGGGGACCGATAAAGCGCAGAACCGGGCCGTGATTCGCCAGCTGGCAACGACCGCAGCCCGGCGTGGTGCCCACCTGGTCGTGTTCCCGGAGTACTCGGCCTTCTTCGAGCCCAAACTCGGGCCGGCCTTCGTGGCCGCCGCGGAGCCGCTCGATGGCCCGTTCGGGACGGCGCTCGCCGCGCTCGCAGCCGAGCTGGGCATCCACATTGTGGCCGGCATGCTCGAGACGACGGAGGACCCGGCCCGGTTTTCGAACACCCTCGTCGCCGTCGATCCGACCGGACGCCTCGTCGCGAGCTATCGCAAACTGCACCTCTACGACGCCTTCGGCGATCGCGAATCCGACTGGGTGCTGCCGGGGGACATCGACGATCCCGAGATCTTCGAGGTCGGTGGACTGCGGGTGGGCCTGCAGACCTGTTACGACGTTCGCTTTCCCGAAGTAACCCGTCGCCTCGTCGATGCCGGAGCGACCCTGGTGCTGGTGCCGGCCGAGTGGGTGCGCGGTCCCCTCAAGGAGCACCATTGGCGCACGCTGCTGACGGCCCGGGCGCTCGAGAACACCGTGTTCGTGGCCGCCGCCGATCACACGCCGCCGATCGGCGTGGGTACGAGCCTGATCATCGACCCGATGGGCGTCGCGTTGGTGAGTCTTGGTGAGGCAGTGGATGTCGCGATCGCCTTTCTGGAACCGGCCCGCGTTGCAACGGTGCGCGCGATCAACCCGGCCCTGGCGCTGCGCCGGTTCGCCGTCGTGCCGCGCTGATTCTGACGGCGCTGACCCGGCTAGCGTTCGCTGACGCTCGCCTTGGTCGCGCGGGTCTGGGCGGCCGCCCGAATGCCGATGGCCGGTTCAATCCTGGGTGTGTGGGTGGCGTCGACGGCCGCACTCTCTTCGGCGGTCACGACGAGCCCCTGGGAACTGTTCGCCGAACGCGTGAGTTGAGCGACCCAGTTCGGATTGATGGTCGGGGCGTGGTCACCGGCGAACTTGAAATAGAGCGGAATTGCCGGGTTCAGCCAGGCCGAACTCCGCCCGTCGCCGATCACGGGGGTATCGCGCCAGGAGAGCAGAAAACTCTCCCCGTGGCGCAGCTTCTGAACGATCACGAGTTGCAGATGTGCCAATATTCGGTCTTCGAATTCTACGACGACTCGATCATATGTAAGCGAGCCCATGAGTGCTACTTTCGGTCGGTCGTGCTGCCCTCAGCGAGAAGCGAAGGGTGTTGAAACACTGGAGCCGGAACGATTGAAAGCGAGGCCTGCACTTTTACGTGGAACCGGGTAATGCTCCTCACTGTCCTCCGTTGGGGGGACAAATACAAGCAGTTCAGCAAGTGCCCAGCGCATTGTCACGTTGTTGCTGGGTCGACCGGCAGCGGAGCGGCGAATTCGAGCCGGAGCAGCACTTCGAGCGGGCGTTCGATCTGACCGAAATGCCCGGCTCCCGCAATCGTGCTGATCACACACTGGGGCACAACCTCGCGCAGCTTCGCGTCGTCGGCCGCAGTGACGAACACGTCGTCGTCACCGTGCACGGCGCGCACCGGGCACACGATCTGAGCCCACCGCCGGGTTGCGTCGTAGGCGCCGGCGCGGACAGCGGCCAGCACGAACCCGGCTGGACGCAGTTCGGTTCCGATCGCGGCGACCACGGCCCCGTCGATGATTCCGGGGCGGCGAAACAGCGGCGCAACGAGGCCGCGCAGTAGATTCAGTCGGGCGAGGGCCGTGATCAGGCTACGGCTGGCGCTGCCGCCCAGCCGCAGTATCCGCATCGTCAGCAGCAGCGTGGTGAACGCCGGCAACACGAAGAAGTGGCGAATCGGGTGGCGCACGCTGTCCTGGATTGAAAACGACGTGGCCGAGACCAGACCGACGGATGCTGTCGCCCGCGTCTCGCTCGCCGCCAGCTGCAACGCGATGAACCCTCCCATGGAATGACCCACGACGTTCCAGCGCTCATAGCCGAGGGCGCGCGCCACCTCGGCGACTGTCTCGGCCATCGACTCGACGGTCAGGCTTGCTTCATCCGCGGGAAGCGGCGAGTCGCCCCATCCTGGCAGGTCGGGAATGATCAGATCGGGCAGATCACGTTCGGTGGCGTGGGCCGCCTGCAGCAGGGGCGTCCAGGTCGTCCAGGATCCGGCAGCACCGTGCAGCAGAATGGTCGCGGTCTGGCTGGTTGTGCGGCGCCCATGCCGCACGACGACGGTGCCGCCGCGCAGCCGCATCGAACTGGTCGTCAGCCCAAAATGACGCGCATCCGGGTCGAGCGCGAAGGGGCTGTAGCCCAGCACGGTCGCCGGGGGTGCCGGTCGGGGCTGGGCGGCCGGCTCGGGGATCGGTGCCGGCACGGGTTGCGCTGGGCGCGGGCCGGGCTTCGGCCGCGGCCCCGGAGTATCAAGGGCGGTCGCGACGGAGAGGCTTCTGCTCGTTGGTCGGGTCATCAAGATGCTCATGTGCATAGTTCGGTGCGCAGACCGCGCCGGATTGCTCCCAGCCCTGACAAAGATGGGGCACGAAATCTCAACGCGCAGGAAGCGCACGCGTTGAGCCAATTAACAGGCAGGAATATCGAGTGCGCCGCGGCCGTTGCCGCCTACGGGCGAAGAGCGACGACCGCTCGCCCGTCCTCCCTGAACCTGTCGATCTGACTGACCGGCTGACTCGTTATTTTCAGAAAGAAGTACCCGTGAACCTCTTTTCCCCGCTGACCCTCGGCGACCTGCAGCTGCCCAACCGCCTCGTGATGGCGCCGCTGACCCGCATCCGTTCTGGCCAGTCTGGGGTCCCCGGCGAGCTGGTGGCCCTGCACTACACGCAGCGAGCCACACTCGGCCTGATCGTGAGCGAGGGCACTTACCCAAGCCACGCTGGCCAGGGCTTTCCCGGCCAGCCCGGTCTGGTTGAACCGGAGCAGCTCGCCGGTTGGCAGGCCGTGACCGACTCCGTGCACGCCGCCGGCGGACGCATCGTCGCCCAGGTCATGCACGCCGGTCGGGTCACGCACGAAGCCACCACCGGCGGCTACCGCGTCGTTGGGCCCAGCGCGATCGCCATCACCGGAAGTACCCGCACCTACGACGGCAAGCAGGACTTTCCCGTGCCCCACGCACTGACCGCCGAGGAGTTGCCCGGCATTATCGAGGACTTCGTGCGCGCGTCGAAGAACGCCATCGCGGCCGGATTCGACGGCGTGGAGCTGCACGGCGCCAACGGCTACCTGCTGCACGAATTCCTCTCGCCGGCCTCCAACGTGCGGGGCGACTCCTTCGGCGGGTCGCCCGAGAATCGTGCCCGTTTCGTGATCGACGTTGTCACGGCGGTCGCCGCGGCGATCGGTGCCGGCAAGGTGGGCCTGCGCATCTCGCCCGAGCACAACATTCAGGATGCCCTCGAAACGGATGCCGACGACCTCGCGGCCACCTATGGCGCCCTCCTCGGCGGGATCGCCCCGCTGGGCCTGGCTTACCTGAGCGTGCTGCACGCCGACCCGGCCGGAGAGTTCGTGCAACACCTGCGGGCGCGCTTCGGTGGCAACTTCCTGGTGAACAGCGGATTCGGCGTGATCACCTCGCGCGACGAAGCCCTCGCCCTGGTTCGTGACGACGTCGCGGACGCCGTCGTGGTCGGTCGCGCGGCCATCGCGAACCCTGACCTGCTGCGTCGCTGGCAGGAGGACCTGCCGGTCAACGAGCCCAACCCGCTCACCTACTACGCCGACGGCGCCCGCGGCTACACCGACTACCCCGCCCTGGCTTCCTAACTACCCCGCGAGAGCGCAAAAAGTGCCCGATTGACACTCTCAATCGGGCACTTTTTGCGCTCTCGCGAAACTTAGCGTGGGTTAAATGCGGCCAACTGCGCCGAGGCTTGCTCGAGCAGGCCGACCTTCTTGCAGTAGGCGAACCGCACGAGCGGCGCATATTCGGCCCGGTGCGCGGGGGAGCAGAACGCCGCAACCGGCACCGCTACCACCCCGGCGAGTTCGGGGAGCCGGCGGCAGAGGTCGGCACCGTCGGTGAAACCGAGCGGTGTGGCGTCCGCCACGATGAAATACGAGCCCTGCGGCACGCTGATGGCGAATCCGGCCGTGCGAAGCCCCGTGGCCAGGACATCGCGCTTGCCTTTCATCTCGGCGGCGATGTGCGCAAAATACGCGTCCGGCAGGTCGAGCCCCACCGCGATGGCCGGCTGAAACGGCGCCGCGTTGACATAGGTGAGAAACTGCTTGACCGCGAGAATGGCGGTCACGATTTTGGCGGGCGCACTCAGCCACCCCACCTTCCAGCCGGTCAGGCTGAACGTCTTGCCCCCGGATGAAATGGTGACCGTGCGCTCCCACGCCCCCGGCAGCGTCGCGATCGGAATATGCGGCGCCCCGAACGTGAGGTGTTCGTAAACCTCATCCGTGACGATCAACGCGTCGTGCTGGTGCGCGAGCTCGACAATCAGCTCCAAAGTCTCCCGGGGAAATATCGCGCCGGTCGGGTTGTGCGGATCGTTCACGATGATCAGTCGGGTGCGATCAGTCACGGCGGCGCGAAGGGCGTCGAGGTCGGGCTGGAAGTCGGGAGCACGCAGCGGAACCGTTCGATGGATGCCGCCACCCAGGCCGATCAGTCCGCCGTAGGCATCGTAGAACGGCTCGAAGGTCACGACCTCGTCACCCGGTTCGATCAGCGCCAGAATGGTCGCCGCAAGCGCCTCGGTTGCCCCGGCCGTGACCAGAATCTCACTGCCGGGGTCGAGCGTCAGCCCGTAGAACCGCTGCTGGTGCCGGGCAATCGCCTCGAGGAGGACCGGATGGCCGCGCCCAGGCGGATATTGGTTCACCCCGTCGCTGATCGCCTGGCGGGCGGCCTCGAGAACCTCGGCCGGTCCGTCTTCATCCGGAAAGCCCTGTCCGAGATTGATGGCACCGGTGCGCGTGGCGAGCGCGCTCATCTCGGCGAATATACTCGCTGCAACGCTGCCGTCTTCCGCGAGGAGCCCGGCCCCGCGGGCTGTGCGTCGCCAGGCACCCGAGACGATCGGGGTATGTTCTGTGTGGAAAGAGTCCTGCATGGGCTCCAAACTATCGCCTCGGCAAGGTCTCGGCTTGATCATTGAATGCTCTCAGGCCGTACATACCGAACGTTCAGGTCCGGGCGCAAAGCTGGCAACGCTTGGAAGGAGCACCCGATGACCGACAACAATAAAGATTCTGGCACCACCCCCGATCCGGCTGATGACGCAGCAGCCTTTGCCGTGAATGAGTCCGGCGAGGCTACTCCGCCCACGGTACCGCCGGTGCCACCCACCGAAGCGCCGGCCGCACCCTCGGCCCCGACCGCCCCGCCGACGAATTCCGAGCCCGCCGTGCCGGTCGTCAACGCACCGACCCAGCCTGCCGCGACTGAGACCGGCTACCCTGCAGCGAACCCGACCTCCACTTACCCGACGGATGCCTTCGGTCGCCCCGTCGAGACCGCCACGGCCTCTGCCTACGCCCCCAGCGTCGCCCCGCAGGACTACGCCACCGCTAATTCCTACCCCGGGCAGCCGTTCACGGCCGGCAAGACCAAGGAATCCGGTCGCCGCAAGGGCAGCGTCGCGCTCATCGCCGCCCTCGCTATCGGCGCCCTGGTCGGCGGATCATCCGGTGCCGGCATCACCGCTCTGATGATGAGCAATCAGAGCAACGGAGTCCGGGTCAGCGAAGCCTCCGGCCCGAGCAACGTCGTGGTCAATGACTCCACGAGCGTCAATCAGATCACCGCCGTCGCCGCGAAGGCCTCGCCGAGCGTCGTGACCATCGATGTCGCCAATGGCTCCTCGGGCGGTACCGGTTCAGGGGTCATCCTCACCGAAGACGGCTACGTGCTCACCAACACCCATGTCGTCACGCTCGACGGGGCCGCCTCGGACGTCACGATCGAGGTCAAGAGCAACGACGGCAAGCTGTACACCGCTACGCTCGTCGGCACCGACCCCATCTCCGACCTCGCCGTCATCAAACTGACCGACGCCAGCGGCCTGACCCCGATCACCTGGGGTGACTCCTCCGAGCTCAACGTCGGCGACAGCGCCATCGCCATCGGCGCCCCCCTCGGCCTGTCCGGCACGGTCACTGACGGCATCGTCAGCGCCCTCAACCGCAGCATCACCGTCGCAAGCTCGGCCGCACCGAGCTCGCCCGACCAGACGGTACCCGACGAGGGCGACAGCCAGAACCCGTTCTTCTTCGACTTCCCCAACCAGAACGGCGAACAGTCGCAGGGCTCCCAGGGTGCCACCGCGAGCATCTCCCTCCCCGTGATTCAAACGGATGCCGCCATCAACCCCGGTAACTCCGGTGGCGCCCTGCTGAATGACGCCGGTGAACTGATCGGCATCAACGTGGCCATCGCGAGTGCCGGCAGCACGACCGCGTCGTCGGCGGCCGGAAGCATCGGCGTGGGATTCTCGATCCCGTCGAACTTCGCCCAGCGCATCTCCGATGAGATCATCGCCAATGGAACGGCCACGCACGGCCTGCTCGGTGCGAGCGTCAGAGACGCGTCGAGCTCGACCAGCAGCACGGTGGGCGCCCTCATCGTCGAAGCCAGCTCCGGTGGTGCGGCCGAACAGGCCGGCCTGCAAGCCGACGACGTGATCACCAACTTCAACGGTGTGCCGATCACCGACGCGATCGACCTCACCGCCCAGGTGCGGGTACTCCCGGCCGGTGGAACCGCTGACCTCACCTATGTGCGAGACGGCAAGTCGTTCACCGTCACGGTCACGGTCGGCGAGCTCACCAGCTAAGCCCCGCTCCTTCCCTGCACATCGCGTCGCCGGCTCGCCGGCGACGCGATGTGTTCGTCGGCAGGCGGGTGACGGAACGTCGGTGCGTGGCGAATTGCCGGGCTGGTAGGCTCGATCGTCCTACCCCCTTATCGGAAAGCTGGCCAGCCAGGTGCACCAAGGTAGTACAGGATTTCTGCCCGGGGTCTCGTACGTGATGCCCGTGCTGAACGAGGCGACACACGTGCGAGCTGCAGTCGAGAGCCTGCTGGGGCAGGACTACCAGGGACCGTTCGAGGTCACCCTGGCACTCGGACCGAGCATCGACGGAACGACCGAACTGGTCGAGGAAATGGCCGCCGTAGATGCTCGCATTCGTGTCGTGGCCAACGAAGTGGGGTCGACTCCGGCCGGCCTGAACACGGCCATTCGCGCGTCCCAATATGCGGTCGTCATTCGCGTGGACGCTCACTCGGTGTTGCCCCCCGAGTACGCCCGCGTCGCGGTTGAAACGCTCGAACGCACCGGCGCCGACAACGTCGGCGGCATCATGGATGCTCGCGGAATCAGCGCCTTTGAACGGGCCGTAGCCCGTGCCTACGGCACCCGCATCGGCCTCGGCGGCACACCGCACCACGTGGGCGGAGCGGAAGGGGCCGCCGAAACGGTCTACCTGGGCTGTTTTCGCACCCAGAGCATCCTCGACGTCGGTCTCTTCGACGAGGGTGTGAAACGCGGCCAGGACTGGGACCTCAACCGTCGGCTGCGCGAGGCCGGTGGCCTGGTCTGGTTCACGCCGAAGCTGCGGGTGCTCTACCGGCCCCGGCCGACCCTGGCCCAATTGGCGCGGCAGATGCTGTCGACCGGGCTGTGGCGCGGAGAACTCGCGCGGCGCTACCCGGCGGCCAACGGCATCCGTTATTTCGTGCCGCCGGCCATGGTGCTCGGTGTGACTCTCGGAGTGCTCCTCGGCCTCGGGGGGCTCCTGCAGCTGGCTCTCGGCGCAACGCCGTGGCTGATCCTCGGCCTGATTATTCCGGCCGGGTACCTGCTCATCGTCGTCGCCGCGACTCTCGCGGCGGCCCGACCAGACGGATTTCGTGCAGGACTGCACTTTCTCGTAGTCTTACCGTGCATTCACTTCTGCTGGGGAATCGGCTTCGTCCTCGGATATCTCAAGCTCACCAGCAACATCACGGCACACACGGGAAGGTGAGCAGATGACCAGTTCGCCCCACATCTCGCCCAACCGGCCGGCCCGACCGGAGTCGATCGCCCAGCTCCGAGCCGTCGCCCAGCCGCCGGAGGTGCGCCTGCGTGCCAACGCTGAGCACTGGACGGCAAGCCTGTACCTGCGCGACCTGTCGCCGTACCTGACCTGGATGCTGCTGAAAACCCGCATCTCCGCCAACGGCGTGACCGCTCTGATGATCCTGGCTGGCTGGTCGACCGCCGCAGCGCTGCTGATTCCCGGAATCTGGGGCGCGCTGCTGGCCCTCGCCCTCAGCCAGGTGCAGATGCTGATCGATTGCTGCGACGGTGAAGTCGCACGCTGGCGCGGCACGTCCTCACCCGCGGGGGTGTTTCTCGACAAGGTCGGGCACTATTCCACCGAGTCGCTCATTCCCATTGCCCTCGGCTTCAGGGCAGCCGCGTACCCGTTCGAGTCGCCCGAGGATTTTCTCTGGACCAGCCTCGCGCTGCTGCTCGCCCTGATCATCGTGCTGAACAAAGCGCTCAACGACATGGTGCACGTCGCCCGCGCCAACGCCGGCCTGACCAAGCTCGCCGACACCCACGGCGAGAAGACCCCGACGCCCCGCCTGATCGCCCGCGTTCGCCGTCTCGCGCGCTTCGTGCCCTTCCACCGGCTGTACCACTCGGTCGAACTGACCATGGTCATCTTCGCCGCGGCCGTCGTTGGGCTGGTGATCGGGCAGCCGATCGTCGACCGGGCTGTGCTGAGCATCCTGGTTCCGCTCGCATTTCTGTCGCTCATCGGCCATTTCGTGGCCATTATGGCGTCCAAGCGTGTCCGTTCCTAGCTTTGGCTCCGGCACCCCGACGGTCGGTGTCGTGGTGCTCACCCAGGGCACCCGGCCGGCGGACCTCGACCGCGGAATCCGCTCGGTGCTGGCCCAGCAGGGGGTTACCCTCGACGTAATCTGTGTCGGCAACGGCTGGCAGCCGACCGGTCTGCCCGCCGGCGTGCAATCGCTCGGGCTGCCGACGAACCTCGGCATTCCGGCCGGACGCAATCGCGGGGTGTCGCTCGTCACCGGGGACTACCTGTTCTTTCTCGACGACGATGCGAGCATTCCCGACCCGAACTTTCTGATCAACGCGATCGGCAAGCTGCGCGCCGACCCCACGATCGGCCTGCTGCAGCCGCGGGTCGAGGACCCGACCGGCGTCAAATCGCCCCGGCGGTGGATTCCGCGCATCCGCAAGGGCGAGGCCACCACGCCCGGACCGGTGTTCTCGGTCTGGGAGGGCGCCGTGGTGCTGCCGCGGGCCGTCTTCGACGCGACCGGCGGCTGGGCCGAGCCGTTCTTCTACGCCCACGAGGGCATCGAACTGGCCTGGCGGGTCTGGGACCAGGGCCGGGTCGCCTGGTATGCCGGCGACCTCGTGGCCAACCATCCGGTGATCCTGCAGACCCGGCACGCCGACTACTATCGCCTGAATGCCCGCAATCGGGTTTGGCTCGCCCGTCGCAACCTGCCAGCCCTGTTGGTGCCGCTCTATGTCGGCGCCTGGACGGCAATTCAGGTGCTGCGCTGGGCCCCGAACAACCGGCCGGCCCTGCGCGCCTGGTTCGGCGGCTGGCGCGAGGGCTGGCGCAGCGATCCGGGGCCGCGGCATCCGCTTCGAGCACGCACGATCTGGCGCATGACCGTCGCCGGGCGACCGCCGATTATCTGAGGGACGGTAGGCTGATGCGGTGGTAATTCGGAAAGATGTCAGGCGTGCCGTCAAGCTGGTCAAGGATGTTGTGGCATCCCGCAAGGCGCAACACGCGCTGCGCGGCCCGCTGAAATCGCGGGAAATACGCGAGGACAACCACTTCAAGATCGCCGTCTACTTTGCTGACGGGCCGGTCAACATGTACCAGATGCGGCAGTGGTACCGGCCGCTCGCCACCCTCGCCAAGACCTGGCCGGTGCTTGTGCTCAGCCGCACCGGCGGCGGCACCCTCAAGCTCATGGACGAGTCGCCGGTCCCGGTCGCCTACGCGCGCACGGTGCCGCAGCTCGAGCGGATCGTCGCCGAGCAGGACATCCGCATCGTGTTCTATGTCAACCAGAACCCGCGCAACTTTCAGATGATGCGCTACGGGCGCTGCTGGCACGTTTTCATCAACCACGGTGAGAGCGACAAGATGTATATGATCACCAACCAGTTCAAGGCCTACGACTACTCCTTCGTCGCCGGGGACGCCGCGCTGGCCCGACTGGACCGGGTGCTCTGGGACTACGACTTCGACAAGCGCGCCATCAAAATCGGGCGCCCGCAGGCCGACTATTTCAGCGGCGAACTGCCGTACACGCGCGACGAACGCCAGGTCGTGCTCTACGCCCCCACCTGGGAGGGCGATCGGGCCGCCGCCGCCTATGGCTCCGTCGCCACCCACGGGGTCGCGCTGGTCGGCGCCTTGCTGGCCACCGGAACGCATCGGGTCATCTATCGTCCGCACCCGCGCAGCGGCGTTGTCGACCACCTCTACGGTGCCGCCAATAAGACCATCATCAGCGCCATCGCCGCGGCGAACGCTCGCGATCCGCGCGCGCAGCACGTCTACGATTCCGGCCCAGACCTCGGCTGGCAGTTGGCCGCCGCTGACGTCGCCATCGTCGACATTTCGGCGATGGTGTACGACCGTCTTGCCACCGGCAAGCCGCTCATTATCACCCGTCCGGTAAACCCGACGGCCGTGATCGATACGAGCGGGTATCTCTCTGACTGTGAGTGGCTGCCCGCAGAGAAGGCCATGGACATCGTGGCCGCCGTCGACCGGCTCACCCACGATGGCGCGGCGGTCGAACGACTGCAGGGCTGGGTGCAGCGCTATTTCGGCGACACCACCCCCGGCGTCGCAACGGAGCGCCTGCACACGGCCGTGCAGCATCTCATGGACGAATGGGATCGGTTCGCGGCCGTGCACGGGCACGATGCACCCATCGTGCCCGATCCCGCCACGATCCCCGACGACGAGCTCTAGCGTCGGGTTCTGACCGGGTGTTGGTCCTCCCCGCGAGCATTGCGCGCTGCTGTGCTGCACGGGCGCCCGATTATGGCTCGCGCGCCGGGTAGGCCGCGCGCGCGAGCGGCTTGGGGTTGCGCGAGCAGCACCAGCACGACCGACGTGCTACTCCCGTGCGGGGTCGGGCGGCGATTCGAGCTGCTGCGGCTGCGCAGTCGGCCACGAAGCGAATGCCAAAGGCTCCGCCGGTCCGGCCGCCACCGGCTTGCCCCGGTGCGTTTCCCGCACTCGGATCTCCCGCACTCGTGGGTCCAAATCCGGCTGAAACC
Source organism: Cryobacterium sp. Hh7 (assembly GCF_004403155.1). Classification (NCBI taxonomy): domain Bacteria; kingdom Bacillati; phylum Actinomycetota; class Actinomycetes; order Micrococcales; family Microbacteriaceae; genus Cryobacterium; species Cryobacterium sp. Hh7. Next base: position 125,907 of record NZ_SOHG01000053.1, read on the forward strand.
CGGTGGGCGGCGGGCCGAACGCGAGTCGTGACGCGTGCATGACCTTATTGCCCAGAATGTGATTGCCGACACCGCCGATGACCGCTCCGATGCCAAACGGGAGGACTTTGCCGAGCAGGCTGGCGCTGCCACGGGTGGCGAACTGACGCAGAAAAGCGCTCTTGAGCCGGTCGGTCAGGGGGCCCAAAACCGCCCGGGGGAGGCTGTTCGTGACGAGTTCGCCCCAGTAGGTGGTGCGGGCCGTGCCCGAACCGGTGACCTGGCCAGCGAGCTGGCGCACCAGATCGCTGCCCTCCCGGCCCAGCATCATGGTCATGACCAGGGCGCGGGCTCGCTCCGGATCCTCCACGGCGATACCGTGTACCTCGCTGACTGACTGCGTGAACAGCGCCGTCGCCTCGAGAAAGCCGGCGGTCTCCAGGCCAGACAGGGCGATGGTCACGCCCGTGCCGACCCCGGGAATGACGGCGGTCGCGCCCACTGCTGCGCCCCCGGCGGTGACCGCCGCGAGATAGCGCTTCTCCAGGATGCGCACGATCTGCTCCGGGGAGGCGTAGGGATTGCGGCGACGGATGCTGCGGATATGGGCCAGGACGACTGGCCGGTGAATGGCCAGAACCCGGTCGATTCCCTTCACAAACCCGGTCGGTAGGGCGCCGCCCTGCGGATTCCCGCCGGTCGACGACAGCATCGGTGTGCTTTTCCTGGCCATTGATCGCCTTCCCCTCGCCCGTCTCGTCGAGTGTACGTGGTGCGCCGGGGCACACGCTGTGCCGCGCGGCGACTCCGGCAAGACATCAAATACCACGTCTGGGCAATTGTCCAGCCGCTAGTCAAGACCGGGGCGGGCGGCTACAACTGAGGAATGCCCGAGCCGAAATCAGAAGCATCCAGACTGCTTGGCCGCCGTCTGCGCGAACGGCGCCTGACTCTTGGCTTCAATCAGGAGTCGGTGGCCCTGCTCGCCGGACTCAACGTGTCGAATTATGCCCGAATCGATCGGGGGTATGGAAACCCGACGATGTACACCCTCATTCGACTCGCCGCCGTACTGCAACTCGAACTCAGTGAGCTGGTGATCGGCCTGGAGGTCGAACAGCTTCCGCCCACCCGGGACGCCTACCTGGCCATCAACTTTCGCTGACGATGCTTCTGGTCAGGCCTTGGGCTTGACGGCGTAGTCCGCGTTGTAGCGCTCAAGCACGTCGGTGATCGGGGCATCGAGCACAAGATCGCCCCGGTCGAGGTAGAGGCCGCGGGTGCAGAACCGACGCAGGTCTCGCTCATTGTGCGACACGATGAACAGCGTTCGGCCGCCGGCGAGAAGCTCTTCGATGCGCTGATAGCACTTCTCCCGAAAGGCCTTATCTCCCACGGCCAGTACCTCGTCGACCAGCAGAATCGGTTCTTCCAACCGGGAGATCACGGCGAAAGCGATGCGCACCTTCATGCCGCTGGACAGATGCTTGTACGGCGTATCGATGAAATCGGCGATCTCGGCGAAGTCGATGATCTCGTCAAAGCGTTCGGCAATTTGCTTGCGGGTCATGCCGTGCAATCCCGCAGTGAGATAGACGTTGTCGCGTACGCTCAGGTCGTCGACGAATCCGCCGGTGATCTCGATCAGCGGTGCGACGCCCTCGGTCACGTGCACCGTTCCCGTATCGGGAAGTACGACTCCGGTGACGAGTTTGAGCAGGGTGGACTTGCCCTGGCCGTTGCGGCCGACGACACCGATGGCTTCCCCCGGCTGCACGGTGAAGCTCACGTGCTGCAGGGCCCAGAATTCGCCCGGGCGGCTGCGCCGGTTTCTGGCACCGAAGAGGTCCTTGAAATTGCGGCGACCGCGACGATTCCTGCGAAAGCGGATGCCGACATCCACTAGCGAAATCACCGGCAGCACCGCGGCTGTCTGGTTCACCACTAGATCTCCTTCAGAACGGCGCGCTCGGTGCGGCGGAAGACCAGCAGCCCCAGCCCGAGAAAGACCAGGGACATGACAACGCTGATCGCAACGGCGAACCAGTCGAGTTGCTCCGGAAAAAACGCTGCCCGGTAGAGGCTGAAGATGCCGGTCAGTGGGTTGAAAGTAGCCCAGAACTGCAGTTCAGGCGGAAGATCGGTGGTGCTGTAGATGATGGGGGAGGCGTAGAAGAGAAATCGAAGGATGAGCTTGACGGCCCGTTCCAGGTCCCGAAAGAACACGACGAGCGGTGCGACGAGCAGGCCGACGCCCGCGGTCAGCGCTGCCTGAATCACGATGGCGAGGGGAAAGAACAGCGCGTCGATGTGCAGTTGCGCGCCGTACACAATGGCGAAGAGAACCAGTACCGGTATCGAAGCGAGAAACTCGATGCCCTTGGAGAGCACGAGGCGGTTCACCCAGATGGTGCGGGGAATGCGGGTGGAGCGGATGAGCTTGGCCTCGCGCAGAAATGCCCTTGTGCAATCGGAGACAGCCCCGTTGAACCACATCCAGGGCAGCAGGGCGGCCAACAGGAACACGATATAGGGCTCGTTGCCGACGTTTTTGTCAAATACCTGGGTGAAGACGAACCAGTAGATTCCGGCCATCACGAGCGGATCGAGGATGGACCAGAAGTAGCCGAGTACCGAGGTGGAGTAGCGCACGCGAAGATCGCGCTGCGTCAGCAGCCAAAGGGAATGCCGGTACCGCGCGATCGGCGTGCGCTGTTCGGGGCGCACCAGGGCGTAACTACTCACGCCGTCTATCGTATGGGAGCCGGACTTGGTCTCGTGCCAGCCCACACTTACTGGGCTCTGGCCCAAACACCCCCAAACAGTGGTCGTCAGCCCCGCAGTCGCATAGGTTAAGGATCAGCGGGTTGCGTGGATGGGTGCTTGTCGACGCAGCCACCCGCACACAAGCAAGGGAGCCCGCATGGCCTACAACGTCGCCCAGAAATTAATCTCCTCGCACCTGATAGTCGGAGAGATGATCCCCGGCACCGAAATTGGCATCCGCATCGACCAGACCCTCACCCAGGATGCAACGGGCACCCTGGTCATGCTCGAGCTGGAAGCTCTCGGCCTGGATTACGCACGCACAGAGGTTTCCGTGCAGTATGTCGACCACAACCTGCTGCAGGCCGACAGCAAGAACGCCGAAGACCATGACTTTCTGCGTTCTGCCTGCCAACGCTTTGGCATCTGGTTTTCCAAGGCTGGCAACGGGGTATCGCACCCGACGCATATGCAGCGCTTCGGCATCCCGGGCAAGACCATGGTCGGCTCGGACAGCCACACCCCGGCGGCTGGCTCCCTCGGCATGCTCGCCATCGGCGTCGGCGGCACCGAGGTCGCGCTGGCGATCGCCGGCGAACCGCTCTACATTCGCATGCCCGAAATCTGGGGGATTCGTCTCACCGGACAGCTGCCGCCGTGGACGAGCGCCAAGGACGTCATCCTTGAAATGCTCCGTCGCCACGGTGTGAAGGGCGGAGTCAACCGGATCGTCGAGTACTACGGTCCGGGGCTGGCATCGCTGACCGCGATGGACCGGCACGTGATTGCCAATATGGGCGCAGAGCTCGGAGCAACGACGACGGTGTTCCCCGCCGATGATCAGGTTCGCACATTCTTGCGCGCCGAGGCGCGTGAGGACGACTTCGTCGAACTGCTCGCCGACGCTGATGCGACCTATGACGTGAACGAGGAGATCGATCTCGCGACGATCGTGCCGTTGATCGCGCTGCCGAGTTCTCCGGGCAATGTCGTTCCGGTGAGCGAGGTCGCCGGCCGGCCGGTCGAGCAGGTGGTGATCGGGTCATCCGCTAACCCGGGTCTGCGTGACTTCGCGATCGTCGCGGCGATCACCAAGGGACGTCAGTCCTTTCCCGGGCTGAGCCTCGACGTCAATCCGAGTTCACGCCAGATTCTGCAGGACCTGACCAAAATGGGCGCCACGCTGGATCTGATCGGGGCCGGCGCGCGGCTGCACCAGTCCGGCTGCATGGGCTGCATCGGCATGGGGCAGGCACCCGCCAACGGCAGCATCAGCCTGCGCACCATGCCGCGCAACTTTCCGGGTCGCTCGGGCACCCAGGAGGACTCGGTCTACCTCTGCTCGCCGGAAACCGGGGCTGCGGCCGCGTTGACCGGAAAAATCACCGATCCGCGCGACCTCGCCGACTTGTTCGGCATGGACTATCCCGAGATCGTCCTGCCCGAGTTCTCCAGTGTGAACCTGACCATGCTTGAGGCGCCGCTGCCGGCGGCGGAATCGCTCACCATCGCGCTGGTCAAGGGCGAGAATATTTCATCCCTGCCGGTCTTCGGCCCGCTCGCCGAGCGTATTGAGGCGCCCGTTGCGCTGATCGTTGGCGACGATATTTCAACGGATGAGATTCTTCCGGCCGGTGCGCGTGTCTTGCCGTTTCGCAGCAACGTGCCCAAACTTGCCGAATTCACCTTTGATCAGGTCGACCCGACCTACCCGACCCGCGCCGCGCTCAGCCGGGACACGACCGGTCATATGATTGTCGCCGGCGCCAACTACGGGCAGGGTTCCTCCCGCGAGCACGCCGCGATCACGCCCCGATTCCTCGGCCTGCGGGTGGTGCTGGCGGTGTCATTCGCGCGCATCCACTGGCAGAACCTGGCGAACTTCGGCGCGCTCGCGCTGCAATTCACGGATGCCGCCGATCACGATCGCATCCAGCGTGACGACGTCCTGGTGCTCGATGGCATTCGGGAGGCGCTCGCCAACGGCACCGAGATTCTCGTTCGCAACACCACCCGCAACGAGACCTATGCGGTACGGCACGAACTCTCCACCCGCCAGATCGAGATGCTCCTGGTCGGCGGTCTCATTCCGTGGCTGCGTGCCCGGCACGCGCAGGGCGAGCCCGAGATCGGCGCAGCCGAGTAGCGGTACAAAGAACGGGACCGGCTCCCGCCGGCCCCGTTCTGGTTATTCGGTGCTGTCGACCACGTATCGGTAATACTCGACGCCCTCATCGAAGAAGTCGGGTCCGTTCGATGTTCCGACATGATCGACCACGAACTCGTCGTGGGCCGGCGGGGTGACGTCGATCAGGCGTCCCGCGTGCACGTCGATATATTGCGTTTCGTTCAGATCGACAGCTCCGAGCAGCGCGCTGTCGAAATTGATTCGCGCCGCCGCGTCTTGCCACCCGGCCACAACGCGCAGCGGCAGGGCCTCCGCCGCGTCGCCACTGCCATAGCCGAGGGCCAGCCAGTCCTGATCGGCCAGATCAAGGCCATCGGTCAGGGCCTGGTGCAGGCCAGCGGCGAGCCAGGCCGGCAGGGCAGCTGTGTAGAGATTACCGAGGTCGCGCATGGCTTCCGAGCCGAGTCCGAGCTTTTCCCGAACGAGGGTGTCCCAGAGCGGGGTTTTGCGCAGCTGGTTGCGCGCCCGGCGCGCCAGCGGAAAGGCATCGCCGGTGTTTTCGGCGAGCTGCGCACCGATGATGCCGAATGGTTTTGAGGCCAGCAGCTCAGCGCTCAGCCGATCGGCGTCGACGCCGGCTCCGGCGGCGAGTGCGCGCAGCTCGTCGTGACCGTCAGTATCGTGCGCGAGAGCGAACAGGTAGGCCATGACCCACCCGGTGGTGGGCATCTGGTGGTACGGGCGGTGCATGAACACCGCGTCGATGTCGTGAAAATAGTCGAGATTTCGGCCGGGGCGTTTGTCGAGCATCGCCGTCATCGCGTGGTGGGTGGCATCGATGTAGCAGCTGGTGGAGTAATGCCCGTTGAACATGGGCAGGTCCTGCAGCTGGCCGTCGTCGCGGTCGGGCTGATTGCGAAAACGTGTAAACGGCTTGCGAAAGTCGGCCACCCGATAGTCGGAGTCGCTGCCAGCTCCGGCGAGGTCCACCTCCAGTAGCCGGGCGTCGCTCTCCAGCAACATGGCGACGGCCCCTGCTCCCTGGGTGGGCTCGCCGCTGCCACCGCGCGCGTACTCGGCGATGTCGGCGCAGACGACGATGGCCTGGCGACCGCGGCCATCCGTTGCCAGATAGCGCAGCGCAGCTTTCATGCCGTACACGCCGCCGAGGCAGGCCTGCTTGAATTCAGGCACTTCGCAGTCTCTGGCCAACAATGGCAGGCCGGCGGCGGCGAGGGCCTCATTGACCATGCCCTTCACGATGACAGCACCGGCCGAATTGTCGGTGCTTGATTCGGTTCCGAGGGCGAGCAGTCCGACCTGGGTCGGGTCGATGTCGTAGTCCCTAATCAGCCGCCAGACCGCGGTAGCCGCGAAGGTATAGACACTCTGCCGGGGTGCGCGCATGCGAAAACTGCGTCCGACCACCGAACGGAATTTCTCCCACGGTTGGTCATTCCACTCGCACCACGATTCGAGCTGAACGCGATACGGCGGGAGGTACAGGGAGAAACCACTAATTCCAGGAGCCAACTGTGTCCACTTAACTTTCAGGTGATTGCGGGGCCGCGACGGTCACGCTATTTTAGTCGGCCAAGCTGCGAGTCGGGGCGCGGGCCGGTTCGAACGGATAACGTCGGGGGGCCCGGCTAAAATGGAGGCAGAACCGATCGGAGCAGTCCTGTGTCACAGACCCTTGAGGCCGGCGCTACGGCCCGCGCCCGCGCACACAGCAACATTGCACTGGTCAAGTACTGGGGCAAGAACGATGCCGTTCTCAATACCCCGGCGGTCGGGTCGATCTCGATCACCCTCGACGCCCTCTACACCGACACCCGAGTGACCTTTCGCGCCGGGCTTGCGACCGATGAATTATGGCTCAACGGATGCCGGCACGACGCCACCAAGGCCAGCCGCGTTCTCGACCTGGTGCGTTATTCCCGAGGTGCTACCCTATGCGCGATCGTGGAGTCCGCGAATAATTTCCCGACCGGAGCTGGGCTGGCCTCGTCGGCGTCCGGTTTCGCCGCTCTCGCCGTCGCCGCGACCGGCGCAGCCGGGCTCACGCCGACCGCGCGGGAGCTGTCCATCCTGGCCAGGCACGGCTCCGGTTCGGCCGCCCGTTCCATTTTCGGCGGTTTCGCCGAGATGCACGCCGGCATTGCCGCCGACGGTTTGGATTCCTACGCTGAGCAGCTGCTGCCCGGCGCGGACTGGCCGCTCGCCATTTTGGTCGCTATCACCGAGCACGGGGCGAAGTCGATCAATTCGACCGTCGGCATGGGCGCGACCGCGGTCAGTTCGCCGTTCTACCCGGCCTGGCTGGCGACGGCCCCGACTGATCTCGCCGATATGCGGGCCGCGATCGCCGCTTTCGACTTCGTGCGTGTCGGCGAACTCGCCGAGTACAACTGCCTCAAGCTGCACGCCCTGATGCTCACCACCCGGCCAGCGTTGATCTATTGGAACGCCGCGACGGTCGCCGTGATGCACGCCGTTCGCGACCTGCGCGCGTCCGGCATTGCGGCCTACTTCACCATTGATGCCGGACCGCAGGTGAAGGTGCTCTGCCTGCCGACCGATGCGTCCCGGGTGCACGCCGCACTGTCGACCGTGGGCGGCGTGCTCGAGGTGCGCCAGAGCGCGCTCGGCCCCGACGCCTACCGGCTGGACTGACGTGACAGCGATAACGTCATCGGCCCCTGGAAAACTTTTTCTGCTTGGTGAATACGCGGTTTTGCACGGCGCACCGGCGCTGCTGGTGGCCGTCGATCGCCGAGTCACCGTCACGGTCGTACCGGCCGGGTCCTGGCGGCTGCATGCCCAAAGCATTGGTATCCAGCACCTCGACCTCGACGATGAGGGGCAACTACCGGCCGCTCTCAACGCCCAGACCCGGTCGACCCTGCGCCTGTTCGATACGGTGCGAGCGGCAGTGCGAGCCCAAGCTGGCGGCGGTCCGTTCGAGATCAGCATCGACAGCGCGGAACTTTCCCGCGACGGCCACAAGTTGGGGCTCGGGTCGAGCGCTGCGGTGGCCAGCGCGCTCACGGCTGCCCTGGCCAGGGCCTCGAGGCTGTACCTCGATCGCGCGGCGCTGTTCACGCTGGCCCAGTCGGCCCATCGGGCCGCCCAAAACGGCACGGGTAGCGGCGGAGATGTCGCCGCAAGCGTCTACGGCGGTCTGCTCTCCTATGCCGTCGGCGCGACGCCGGTGCCGTTGCAGTGGCCCAACGATCTCACCATGCTGGCCGTGGTCACCGGTGAAGGGTCGGTGACAACCGACCTGGTCGGTCGGGTGAACGACTTTGGTGCCGAGCATCCGCTGCAACACGCCCAGGACGTGGCGAGGCTGACCCGGCTCGCGCACACGGCACAATCAGCGCTCGCCGACCGTGCCGAATTTCTGCGCCTGATCGACGACTACTTCACCGCGCTGGCCCGGCTCGACAGCCACGCCGAGGCCGGCATCGTTACCGCGCGTCACCGGGAGCTGCGCGTCGTGGCCCAGCGGGCTGGTGGCGTGTTCAAGACTTCCGGAGCTGGCGGCGGCGATGTCGGACTCGCCTTCAGCGCGAGCGGCTTGGCCGCCGAACGGCTCGCGGCAGCACTGACCGACGCCGGCGCATCCGTTGTACCGCTGGTCCTTGGCGCAGAGGGGACAAGGTCATGAGCGGCTCACGCATCGCGAAGTTCTATCGGAAGTCGGTTCAGAAACGACTGGAGTTGCTACACGAACGCGGAACGTTGAACGATGCTGACTACGCCATGCTGCAGCCCGGTGTCAGCCTGCTGAACGCCGAAACCGCCGATCGTCTCACTGAAAACGTGATCGGCGTATTTTCGATGCCACTCGGTCTCGGACTGAATTTTCAGATCAACGGCCTGGACTATCTGGTTCCCATGGTTGTGGAGGAGCCGTCCGTCGTGGCTGCGGTCAGTTCCACCGCGCTTCTGGTGCGCCAGGCGGGTGGGTTCGCCAGCAGCTCCGACGAGCCGCTGCTGATCGGCCAGGTGCAGATCGTCGACGTTGCCGACCCGGCGCGTGCTCGCCAGGCTCTGCTTGCGCAATTCGAGCACATTCTGCAGCTGGCCAACAGCGGCCACGCGAACATGGTCGCCCGCGGCGGCGGCGCGCGCGGTATCGAGGTGCACCTGCGCGGAGCGACGGCGCAAAACGGCGAGCTGCTGGTGGTACATCTGCTCGTTGACACCCGCGATGCGATGGGCGCGAACCTGGTCAACTCCATGTGCGAAAGCATCGCACCCCTGATCGAGCAGATCAGCGCTGGTCGGGTGTTCCTGCGCATCCTTTCAAACCTGACCGATCGCGCCCTCGTGCGTGCCCAGGCGGTCATCCCGGAAGCCCTGCTGGCAACCGGGGACTATCCCGGCGACCGGGTGCGCGACGGGATCATTCTGGCCAGCGAATTCGCCGCCATGGACCCCTATCGGGCCACCACCCATAACAAGGGCATCATGAACGGCATCGACGCCGTCGCGATCGCCACCGGCAACGACTGGCGCGCCATCGAGGCCGCCGCCCACGCGTACGCCGCCCGCGGGCCACGTTATGCACCGTTGTCGACCTGGAGCGCCAACGACGCCGGCGACCTGGTCGGCGAACTGACCATGCCGCTGAAGGTCGGCACGGTCGGCGGTCAGGTGGAATCGAACCCGGCCGTGCGCATCGCCCATACAATTTTGGATGTCGCCTCGGCGCGCGAACTGGCCGAGGTAATGGCGGCCGTCGGGCTGGCCCAGAACCTGGCTGCGCTCAAAGCGCTCTCGACCACGGGGATCCAACACGGCCACATGCGCCTGCACGCCCGAGCGGTCGCGGTGGCCGCCGGTACCGGCCCGGCGCGGTTCGATGAGGTCGTCGAGCGACTCCTCGTCGACGGCGAGATCAAGGTGTGGAAGGCGCGGCAGGTTCTGGCCGAACTCGAAGCCCGGCCGTCGCCGGTCCGCGCACCCCCGACCGCAGTGCCGCGGGCTGCAGCGCCCCAGGCCGCAGTGCCCCCGACCGCAGCGATGCCGGCTGCAGCGGTGCCGACGCGTGCGCCGCTCGGTGCCCACTCGCAGGTCGGCTACGGAAAAATCATCCTGCTCGGCGAGCACTCCGTGGTCTACGGCCGCCGGGCTATTGCCGCGCCGATCGGCCTCACCGTGCGAGCCGAGGTCGTTCGTGGCGAACCGGGGCAGGCGCCGGTCATCACCGACTGGAACGTTGATGGTTCGGCGCAGGAAACGATCAGCCCCGACGTCTCACATCAGGTCGCCGCGTTGATCGCGGCGCGTCTCGGGCTGCCCGAATCCGGCGTGCGGGTCGACGTGTTTTCCGAGCTTCCGCGCGCGAGCGGCCTGGGAGCGTCGGCCGCGTTCGCCGTCGCACTGATTCGAGCGACCGCCGAGTGCTTCTCGATCGAGCTCAGCGACGAACAGGTGTCGAGCCTGGCCTTTGAGTGCGAACAGATCGTGCACGGCACACCCTCGGGCATCGACAACACCGTTGCCACCTTCGGTCGGCCGATCCTGTTTAAAAAAACGGATGCCCCGAGCGGTCACGAAATAAGCGACATTGTCACACCGCATCCGATCCCGATCGTTATCGGTCTCAGCGGTGTGCACGCCCTGACCGCGCACACCGTGGCCGCGGTGCGCGCGGCGTGGCTGCACAACCGCGCGCGTTACGATGCGATCTTCGATCAGATCGACTCCCTGGTGGGGGAGGGGGCCGACGCCCTGCGCCGGGGCGACACGGCCGAACTGGGCGAGCTCATGAACATCAATCAGGGCCTGCTCAATGCCCTGCAGGTGTCGAGCCCTGAGCTCGAGCAGATGGTCGCCATCGCGCGCCGGGCCGGTGCGCTCGGGGCCAAGCTCACCGGCGGGGGCGGCGGTGGCGCGATTATCGCCCTGGCCGGGCCCGCTGGCGCCGAACCGATCCGTACCGCTCTGCACCAGGCCGGCTACATCACCTATCTCACCGAGATTCGATAACTGTTTGACGCATTACCGTTGCTGTCGAAGCTGAATTAAGACATGCTTATGTAATGTTAATAAATCACCGCCGTGGATCCGTGGACGCCGACGGGTCAAGCCCCGGGCCGAACGTTCTGGAAACCCGCACCTGGGACCGAGTGCGGGAGCTGCTCGCCGAAGACGGCCCGCTGACCGCTGCCGAACTCGCCTCGCGGTTGCAGTTGACGCCGGCGGCCGTGCGGCGCCACCTGGACCAGCTTGCCGAAGAGGGTGCTGTCGAGGAGCGCGAGCCCGCGATGGCCGGCGGCCGTGGTCGGCCGGCCCGCGCGTACGTGCTCTCCGCGGCCGGTCATGCCGGAATGCGCACCGCCTATGACGATGTGGCCACCTCGGCGTTGCGCTTTCTCGCAGAACAGGCCGGGCCGGATGCCGTGGCCGAATTCGCGCGCGAACGTGGCGCACAGTTGGAACGACGGTATGCCACCCAACTGCCCTCGACCGGCGGAGATGTTCGTTCCCGCGCCGAGGCGCTCGCCACGGCACTGAGTTCTGACGGCTTCTCCGCATCGATCCGGCCGATTGAAGCGAAGACGCCAATCGCCGGCGTGCACCTGTGCCAGGGGCATTGCCCGGTACTGCACGTCGCGGCGGAGTTTCCGGTGTTCTGCGACGTCGAGGCCGATGTCTTCTCGCGACTGCTCGGAGTGCCCGTTGAACGACAATCTCGGTTAGTCGACGGTGAGCACGTGTGCACCACCTTCATTCCGCTGGAAGTCATTCAGACCAAGCCGACCGCACTGTGACCTACGTCATTGCCTTGCCGTGCGTCGACGTCAAGGACCGGGCGTGTATTGATGAATGCCCGGTCGATTGCATTTATGAGGGTGACCGGGCGCTCTACATCCACCCCGACGAGTGCATCGACTGCGGTGCCTGCGAGCCAGTCTGCCCGGTGGAAGCGATCTTCTACGAAGACGACGTCCCGGAAGAGTGGGCCGACTACTACAAGGCAAACGTAGAGTTTTTCGACGACATTGGTTCCCCCGGCGGAGCGGCCAAGGTCGGTCCATACGCCAAGGATCATCCGCTGGTGGCGGCCCTACCCCCACAGGGGCATTGATCGACAGCCACTGACTGATCGACAGCCACTGACTGATCGACAGCCACTGACTGATCGACAGCCACTGACTGATCGACAGCCACTGACTGATCGACAGGCATGGCTCGATCGAACGTGCCCGAAAACACCACACAACAACTGGAGACGAAGATGAGTGCACCGACAATAACGCCCGGTATCTCGGACGAGGTCCGTGAATTAGCGAATCAAGATTACAAGTACGGGTTCGTCACCGATCTGGACACCGATGTGGCACCCCGAGGCCTGAACGAAGACATCATCAGGCTGATATCGAGCAAGAAGAATGAGCCGGAATGGTTGTTGGATTCGCGTCTGCGTGCCTACCGGCATTGGATCACGTTGACGGCACCCACCTGGCAGCATGTCTCCTACGGACCGGTCGACTATCAGGACATTATTTACTACGCCGCCCCGAAGCCGAAAAAGAACCTGGCGAGTCTCGACGAAGTCGATCCGGAGTTGCGGGAGATGTTCGACAAGCTCGGCATTTCGCTGGGGGAGCAAGAACGACTCAGCGGAGTCGCGGTCGATGCCATTGTCGATTCGGTCTCGGTTGCGACCACGTTCAAGGACAAGCTGGCCGAGGTCGGTGTCATTTTCTGCTCCTTCTCTGAGGCCGTGCAAGATCATCCCGACCTGGTGCGGAAATACCTCGGCACGGTGGTCCCGTACAACGACAACTTCTTCGCGTCCCTGAACGCTGCAGTGTTTACCGACGGCTCGTTCTGCTACATCCCCAAGGGCGTGCATTGCCCGATGGAACTCTCCACCTACTTCCGGATCAATGCTGCGGATACCGGTCAGTTTGAACGCACCCTGATCATTGCCGAGGAGGGCGCCTACGTGAGCTACCTCGAGGGGTGCACCGCGCCGGTGCGGGACACGAACCAACTGCACGCCGCCGTGGTCGAGCTGGTGGCCCTCGATGACGCTCAGATCAAGTATTCGACCGTGCAGAACTGGTACCCGGGGGACGCTGACGGAAACGGCGGTGTCTACAACTTCGTCACCAAACGAGGCATGGCAGCCGGGCGCAATTCCCGAATTTCCTGGACTCAGGTCGAGACCGGTTCGGCGATCACCTGGAAGTACCCCGGCGTCGTCTTGAAGGGTGACAACTCGGTCGGAGAGTTCTACTCAGTGGCGCTGACGGCCCGGCATCAGCAAGCCGACACCGGCAGCAAGATGGTGCACATCGGTAAGAACACCAAGAGCACCATCATCTCCAAAGCGATTTCGGCCGGACACGGCCAGAACACCTACCGGGGGCTGGTGAATATGCGACATTCGGCAGTCGGTGCGCGCAACTTCACGCAGTGCGATTCATTGTTGATCGGCAAGGACAGCGGCGCACACACCCTGCCCTACATCGAGGTGAAGAACAAAACCGGACAGGTCGAACACGAGGCCTCCACCTCCAAAATCGGCGAGGAACAACTCCTGTATTGCCGCCAGCGCGGCATCCCCGAAGAAGAAGCGGTGTCGATGATCGTGAACGGTTTCTGCCGGGAAGTGTTCAAGATGCTGCCGATGGAGTTCGCCGTCGAGGCGCAAAAACTGTTAACCGTAAGCCTGGAAGGAAGCGTTGGATAATGCTGAAAATCGAAGAACTGCACGCCAGTATCGAGGACAAAGAAATTCTGCGAGGAGTGAACCTGCAGCTCAAACCGGGCGAGGTTCACGCGATCATGGGTCCCAACGGGTCGGGGAAAAGCACCCTGGCCAGTGTGCTGATCGGTCGAGACGGTTACCAGATCTCGGGCAGCGTCCGCTATGAGGGGCAGGACCTACTGGCTCTGTCACCAGAGGACCGCGCTGCCGCTGGCGTATTCCTGGCCTTTCAGCATCCGGTTGAGATCCCGGGCGTCGGCAACATGTACTTCATGCGCACCGCACTGAACTCCCTCCGTCGTCAGCGCGGGCAGGACGAACTCGATCCGGTGGATTTTCTTGAGCTGGCCCAGGAGAAAATGAAACTGGTTGAGATGGACCAGACGTTCATGAACCGCTCGGTGAATGAGGGCTTCTCCGGCGGCGAGAAGAAACGAAACGAAATCTTGCAGATGGCGATCCTCGAACCCAAGCTCGCCATCCTGGATGAGACGGATTCCGGTCTCGACATCGATGCGCTGCGGGTTGTCGCCAGCGGGGTGAACGCTCTGCGGAGCGAAGGCCGGAGTATGCTCGTCATCACGCATCACCAGAGGCTGCTCGACTACATCATTCCCGATCAAGTGCACGTCATGACCGCCGGCCGCATCGTGCGTTCCGGCGGCAAAGACCTGGCGCTGGAGCTCGAAGCGCATGGCTACACGGACACGCAGCCGGTGGATTCTGGGCGTTCAACCCCGGTCGGGGTGTCCCGGTGACCCTGCAGCGGGCGGCCGGCGGGGTGCTCGCCGGTTTCGAACCTCGGCTCGGAACGCGCGACCCTGCCTGGCTCAATGACGCTCGGGTGGACGCCCTGCAGTGGGTGGGCGAACACGGCTTCCCGACCCACAAGAACGAGGATTGGAAGTACACCGGGCTGGCCCCCCTCCTGGCCGTGCCGTTCGCTGCCGCTACCGTCGCCTCCGGCAGTCGGGTCACGGCAGAAATGATCGACGCTGCAGCGGTCGATCTCGGTGGACTACGCCTGGTCTTCATCAACGGCCACTATTCGGCGCAATTCTCCCGACTGACCGGGCTGCCAGCCGGTGCCGTCGTCACTACCCTGGCCGCCGTGCTGGCAGCCGGGCCTGACCGCCTCGAACCCTTCTTCGCCCACACGCCTGGGGCGCGCCACGCCTTCGCCGCATTCAACGATGCGCTCGCCGAAGACGGCGCATTCATCCACCTCACGGCCGGCGCCATCGTGGACGAACCGATCCAACTCGTGTTCTTTTCTGACGCGGGCGGAGTGCCATTGATCTCCAGCCCCAGATCGGTGCTGATCGCCGACCCCGGCTCGCGAGCAACGATCGTCGAGACCTACGCCGGGATCGAGGCCGACGTGTATTGCACCAACGCTGTCACCGAAGTCGTCCTGGCCGAGGACGCGCAGATCGAGCACTACAAGGTTCAGAACGAGCCGGTGACGGCCTTCCACGTGGCGCTGCTCTCCGTGCGGCAAGGGCGCGGTAGCCGATTCTCCTCCCGCTCGATCATGCTGGGCGGCGCCATCGCCCGGCACGAGGTGCGCGTTTTGCTGGACGGCGTCGGGGCCGAGGTCAGCCTCGACGGTATCTACCTGCCGCGGGGCGATCAACTCCACGACAACACGATCTTCGTCGACCACGCAGCGACCGACTGTACCAGTCACCAGCTCTACAAGGGGGTGTTGGATGGGCGTTCCCACGGGGTATTCAACGGTCATATCATGGTGCGGCACGGTGCGGACGGAACGGATGCGAACCAGAAGAACAAGAATTTGCTGCTCTCCGACCGGGCCGAGGTCGACACTCGTCCCCGACTGGAGATTTACACCGACGACGTGAAATGCACACACGGTGCCGCCGTCGGTCAGATGGACGACGAGGCCTTGATGTACTTGCGGGCGCGGGCTATCCCGCTCGAGGAAGCCCGGGGCCTGCTCATCTACGCGTTTGTGCACGAGATGGTCGACCGGATCGACCTGTTGCCCTTGCGAGCACAGCTGGAACGCGTGGTCGCCGGTCGGTTCGGAAATGACGCCCATCTGGTTGCATCGTGACGCCCGTTCGCGCCGTGACGACGAGCCCCGGTCAGAGGCGGGCACGGGCGGAACGCCCGGGCGAGCCAGCGGGCTCTTCGGTCAGTGCGGGTATTAGGGGTCTCTACCAGGACATGATCATCGACCACGGGCGGCGACCACGCAACTTTCGCACGATCGAGCGCGCGACCCGCACGGTCGAGGCGGTCAATCCGATTTGCGGCGACCAGGTGGTGCTCTCCGTTCAGATCAGCGATGGTGTCCTTGCCGACGTGGCCTTTCTGGGCGACGGATGTACCATCTCGCAAGCATCCGCCTCACTGCTGACCATGGCCGTCAAGGGGCTGCACGAAGATGAGGCTTTGGAGCTGTTCGATCGCGTCCACGCCATGCTCACGACCGAACCCTCCGGCGACGATTCCCTGGCCGAGGTAGGCAAGCTTGCCGTGCTCTCCGGTGTCTGGGAATATCCGGCGCGGGTCAAGTGTGCCTCCCTGGCCTGGCAGGCGCTGCGCAACGCGCTGGAAACGAAGGAAGACTGATGATGGGCTCCAGCGGTTACCAGATAGTGGAACTCAGTCAGAACTGTCAGGCAACCGTGATTCCGGGCGGATCGCCCATGTTATTGCAGGCCGGCGAGCAGGTGGTCGTGACGCAGACCCTGGGCGACAGCGTGACCGTGCAGACCGCGATGGGTTACCTCGTGCGCATAGGCGCTGAGGATTCCGCAGCGCTGGGCCTGAGCCAGCCCGCCACCTCCAGCGTCGGATCCATGATGGTGAAGGAAGGCCCGTTCGAGCTGGATCACGTACTGGACGCGCTCAAGAACGTGTTCGACCCGGAAATACCGATCAATGTCGTCGACCTGGGCCTGATTTACCTGTGCCAAGACGAGTTGTTGCCCGATGGCACCCACCGGGTCGAGGTGAAAATGTCCATGACCGCTCCGGGCTGCGGCATGGGCGATGTGCTTAAAGAGGATGCCCGAACCGCGATCAAATCGGTCTCCGGCGTCAGCGAAATCGATATTGAACTGGTCTGGGATCCACCGTGGGGCCAGGACCGGATGTCGCAGGCGGCAAAGCTCCAGCTCGGAATGTACTGACGCACGCTGAATAGGTTCCGTCGTCACGCGCGTAAAGTATTTGTTGATTGTGCTGGTCCAAGCGAAGTGGAAACCCTGTGGCCGAAGTTCCGGCAAATGTGAATCGAGCAGTGCCCGCGAACGTCCCGGCACGATTGACGCGTACGGCGCGATTAGACGCCCTGCCGTTTACGCGCGAGCATCGCCGCCTGTTGGTCGGCTCCGGCCTGGGCTGGGCGTTGGACGCCATGGACGTGGGACTGATCTCGTTCGTTTTGGCCCAATTGGCGGTGCAATGGAACACAACCGACGTGGAATTGTCCTGGATCGCTTCCGCAGGTTTCGTCGGCATGGCCGTAGGCGCCGGTCTCGGTGGGCTCCTGGCCGATCGCATCGGACGACGCCAGGTCTTTGCTCTGACCCTCCTCGTCTACGGCCTGGCGACGGGAGCATCCGCTCTGTCCGGATCGGTGGCCGTGCTGATCGCCTGGAGATTCCTCGTGGGGCTGGGTCTCGGAGCCGAGCTTCCGGTCGCTTCGACGCTGGTCAGCGAGTTTGCGCCGCCACGAATTCGCGGGCGCATCATCGTGCTGCTGGAATCGTTCTGGGCAGTTGGCTGGACCATCGCGGCCGTGATCGGATATCTCGTGGTGCCGTCGTCGGAAAACGGATGGCGCTGGGCCCTGGCCGTCGGCGCTGCACCGGCACTGTACGCCATGTTCGTGCGCCTGGGCCTTCCGGAATCGGTTCGTTTTCTCGAATCGCGGGGGCGATTTGTGCAGGCAGAGTCAACCGTTCGCCGATTCGAACGCTCGGCCGGAGTAGCGGTGGCACACCCAGAGTTGAACCCGTCCGATCGTGACAGACCAGATCGACGAGCTCGCACGGGGGGCTTGGCCGCTTTGTGGTCGCCGGGGCTGCGTGGCCGCACCGCCGCCCTGTGGTTGGTCTGGTTCTGCGTGAACTTTTCTTATTACGGTGCTTTCATCTGGTTGCCGACCCTGCTGGTCGCCTCCGGCTTTTCTCTGGTACATTCCTTCGGCTATACGCTGATCATCACGGTGGCGCAGCTTCCTGGCTATGCCGCATCGGCCTATC
Organism: Cryobacterium sp. Hh7; assembly: GCF_004403155.1. Classification (NCBI taxonomy): domain Bacteria; kingdom Bacillati; phylum Actinomycetota; class Actinomycetes; order Micrococcales; family Microbacteriaceae; genus Cryobacterium; species Cryobacterium sp. Hh7. The sequence goes on from NZ_SOHG01000053.1 coordinate 143,758, forward strand.
TGATCGAACGGTGGGGGCGGCGCAGCACCCTTGCTGTGTTCCTGATCGGCTCAGCCATTTCGGCTGCCCTGTTTGGCACCGCAACCGACGCCAGCCAGGTGATCGCGGCCGGTATGCTGCTCTCGTTCTTCAATCTGGGCGCGTGGGGTGCGCTCTACGCGGTGACGCCGGAAGTGTATCCCACTCGCATCCGGGCAACTGGAGCTGGGTGGGCTGCTGGCAGCGGTCGAATCGCCGCTATCGTGGCGCCACTGACCGTTCCCATACTGCGCGAGACCGGCGGAACCGGGTTGCTGTTCACTGTTTTCGCGGCATTTTTCGTGGTCGCCGCGCTCGGTACCTTCGGGCTCCCCGAGAAACGAGGCCAGGCTCTGAACGATTGATGTTGCTCGGCCGGGCTGTTGGCGAGTGCCGAAACGATTTAGACCTGCGGAAAGAGCAGCGGGAGCTGCAGAGTCAGCCACGGGCTGAACGCCCACGGCGTGGTACGCACCGCCAGGACGAGGTCGTCGAGAGGCACCCACCGCCATTCCATGACCTCGTCGGCTCGCGGCGAAACGGGCGTCTGGGTCACTGCCGTGAACACCGGGCAGATTTCGTTCTCCACGATTCCGGACGCATCGATCGCACGGTAGCGAAAATCAGGTAAAGCGAGGGTGAGTTCGGTCAGTTCGATGCCGAGTTCGTGGCTGGCCCGGCGCAGCGCCGCATTCGCCAGAGTCTCACCGGGCGCCGGGTGACCGCAGAAAGAATTGGTCCACACGCCGGGCCAGGCTTTCTTGGTCAGCGCACGGCGGGTGACCAAAATGCGCTCGTTCTCATCGAAGACGTGGCAGGAGAATGCCAGGTGCAGCGCGGTATCACGGTCGTGCACGAGCGCCTTGTCGGCCGTGCCGATCGGCGTTCCGTCCTCGGCAACGAGCACCACGGTCTCTCCTGCCAGAACATCCCGATCATCGGTCATGGAATTGTGCGCCACGTCTGTCCATCCTCTGAATTTTCCTACGTCAAATCTACGCCAGCGGCGCGCAAACTATGTTGAGGCACCAGAAAACCCCCACGCCGAGGCGCGGGGGTTCGGTCGGGCCATGTGATGTCGGTTAGACGAACAAGTTCGCGCGCTCGAGGTCTTCGGCGAAATCCACCTCGACGGCGTAGAAGTCGGAGATGTTCACCGGCTCCACCAGCATGCGGTTCTGCTCGATCGCAAGCTCAATGCCGCGCTCGAAGTAGTCCTGGTCGGCTACCTTGCTCAGCTGGCGGATCAGCGTCGCCTTGTCGGCACTCGACACGTAGTTGATGCCGACGGCTTCGCCGAGTCCGCCCTTGACAGTCTTGGACAGCTCCTTGATATAGCCCTCGGCGCTCGTCGTGTACTTGACCTCTTCATCGGACACCTTGTCGGTGTTCACGGTGACGAAGGACTGGTCGCGGGCCATCATGGCGGCCGCGCGGTCGAGAATGGCCGGGTCGAAGACGACGTCACCGTTCATCCAGAGCACGCCGCCCGACTTCGACGCCTGCAGGGCACGCAGCAGGCTTTTCGACGTGTTGGTCTGGTCGTATTCTTCGTTGTAAACGAAGGATGCCTGTGGGAACGCTTCGATGATGTGCTCGAGCTTGTAGCCGACGACGATGGTGACCTTGGCGGCTTTGCCGAAGGCGTGGGCGATGTTGTCGAACTGCTGCTGCATGATGGTGCGGCCATCGTTAAGTTCGGTGAGCGGCTTCGGCAGCGAGCGTCCGAGGCGGCTGCCCATGCCGGCGGCCAGAATAACGACCTGCGTCTTGACCGACTGCGTCTTACCTGCCTGTGTCGTCACGATTATCTCCTCAAGAATGGTTGGGGTTACGCCTGAAAACCCACTCGCTTGCGAAGAGTTTGCTTAGGATTCACCCACATGTTCACGTAAAGACACACCGTTATGTCAATCTCACCATAACCCGTCGGGTCGTTCCGCGGGCAGAAACGTCGCAGCACGTGTCCATTTCGTGACCCGGCATGGAGCGTACTCACAGGTTGAAATGGCTGTCAAGCGGCCTTCCGCGCCCGCAGGTCGGTGGTCCTTGGTAGGTTAGCTGAGTGACTTTTGTACCGCTCGACTCCGAACCTGACGACGAATCTGTAACTGTCACTTCCGCTGAATCGAAAGCGCCGAACGCCGTGGAACGAAAGATCGTGGAACTCAACTCCTCGGGTCCGGCGGCAATTGAGTCTGCTCTCGTCAAACCGGCCACGCTGGAACCTCCCGTTCCGACGCCGGCTGCGCGTAAGCCTGCCGCGCGTAAACCAGCTGTACGCAAGCCAGCCGCTGGGGCATCGGCATCGGCATCGGCTGCGGCCACGGCTAAGAAATCGACCGCGCCTGGACCGAACGCATCAACCTCCTCTGACACAACGGACACAACGACCCAGCCGATCGCACGTAAACCGACCGTGCGCAAGCCGGCGGTTCGAAAGGCATCCGTCCCCGCGTCAACGACCGCTCCGGCACCATCCGCGGCCACGACGTCGTCGCTCGCCAACAGCGCGACCGACGAAACGACTCGTCCCTATGCGACGCGCGATGCGCTCCAGGACCGGCTCCGCACCGCTGCGCCCACAGACCCGGCCGCGCCGGATCCCCAGACCGAGGTTCCCGCCGAGCTAGAGCCACAGACCGAGGTTCCAGCCGAGCTTCAAACGGCGCCCCAGTCAGCGCCCAAAACGGCACCCAGGACGGCCCCGAAGGCCGGACCGAAGGCGAGCCTGAAGGCACAACCGAAGTCCGTGCCCGCATCCGTGGCCAAGCCGGCCCCGATTGTGATCGAGGCGCGTGGCCTGATCAAACGCTTCGGACAGACCATCGCGGTTTCCGACCTCAACCTGACTGTTCGTGCCGGGTCGTTCTATGGCATCGTCGGACCGAACGGTGCCGGGAAGACCACGACCCTGTCCATGATCACCGGGCTGCTTCGGCCGGCAGCCGGAACCGTCACCGTGCACGGAATCGACGTGTGGAAGCGACCCAACGACGCCAAGCGCGTCATCGGGGTGCTGCCCGATCGGCTTCGGCTGTTCGATCGGCTGACCGGGGCGCAGCTGCTTTATTACGCTGGCACGCTCCGCGGGCTCGACAACGACACTGTGCGTACCCGGTCGGCGGATTTGGCCGCGGCGTTCGGCCTCGAGGACGCACTCAACCGGCTGGTCGCCGACTACTCCGCCGGCATGACCAAGAAGATCGCCCTGGCCTGTGCCATGATCCATTCCCCCCGCGTACTCGTGCTCGATGAACCCTTCGAGTCGGTCGACCCGGTTTCCGCGGTCAACGTCACCGAAATTCTGCAGAAGTATGTTGCTGCCGGCGGCACCGTCGTGCTGTCCAGCCACGGTATGGATCTGATTCAGCGGGTCTGCGATCACGTCGCGATCATCGTGCAGGGGCGGGTCCTGGCGGCCGGCACCGTTGACGAGGTGCGTGGTCAGAAGACGCTCGAAGACCGGTTCGTTGAACTCGCCGGTGGGCGCAAGGTGGCGGAGGGCATGGAATGGTTGCACAATTTTTCGGCCTGAAACTCCGGCTGCTCGCTAACCTATTTCGCCGGAGTCCCTGGCAGGTCGTCGGCCTGGTCGTCGGCCTGCTCTACGGGCTCGGCGTTGCCATAACCTTTCTCGTCGCCCTGATCTCAATGCGATTCGTCGGTGACCCGGTTCTGATTCGTGATTCGCTCATCGTGGCCGGATCGGTGGTGGTGCTGGGCTTTCTGCTCATCCCGATCGTCGCCGGAATCGACGACAGCATGGACCCACGCAAGTTCGCCTTCCTGGGCATTCCGAATCGTTCCTTGTCGCTGGGCCTGGCAGGGTCGGCTCTGATCGGTGTTCCGGCCGTCACGCTGAGCATTGTTCTGCTCGGCACGGTGTTTACCTGGTCGCGTGGCGTGGGCCAGACGCTGCTCGCGCTCGTCTCAGCCGGGCTCATCCTGGCCACCTGCGTTCTGTTGTCGCGAGTGAGCGCATCCCTTGCAGCATTTCTGCTCTCCACCCGGCGTTCGCGAGAATTCACCGGCCTCATCGGAGTCGTCGTGCTGGTCATGATTTCCCCGGTGGTCGTGGTGCTGATCAGTACGGACTGGGCCCGGAACGGCCGTACCCTGCTCGGCACGCTCGCCTCAATTCTGGGCTGGACGCCGCTCGGTGCAGCCTGGGCAGTGCCCGGGGACGCCTCCACCGGTGCCTGGGGCCCGGCCATTCTCAAGCTCGTCATCGCTGCAGCGTCGGTCTACACCCTGTGGTTGATCTGGCAGCTGGTCGTGGCGCGTATGCTCGTGTCGCCCGGTCGCGAAGCGGCAGCGAAGCAGTATTCCGGGCTGGGCTGGTTCGACCGCATGCCGCACAACGCCGTCGGCGCCATCGCGGCGCGCACCTTCACTTACTGGGCCCGTGACTCGCGCTACTGGGTATCGCTCATCATGATCCCGATCGTTCCGATTATCGCGGTCTTGCCACTCAATATCGCCGGTGTGCCCTTGCACTACCTCGCCCTGGTCCCGGTGCCGCTCATGTGCGTCTTCCTCGGCTGGACTATGCACAACGACGTCGCCTACGACAGCACGGCCATCTGGCTGCACGTTGCCTCCGGTACGCGCGGGGTAGCCGACCGCATCGGTCGGCTCGTTCCCGCATTGGTCATGGCCATCCCCGTTATCGGTATCGGGTCGGCCATCAGTATCTGGTTCTACGGAGACTGGACGGTGCTGCCGTCCATGCTGGGAGTGAGCACCTGCATCCTCCTGGCCGGTCTGGGTTTTTCGAGCTACACCTCGACGAGGTTTCCGTACCCGGTCACGAAACCCGGCGACAGCCCGTTTGCGCAGCCGCAGGCCTCCGACACGGCAGCGGCTCTGGTGCAATCGTTGACCTTCACCGGCTCGATCGTTCTCGCGCTGCCCGCGCTCCTGTTCGCGTACCTGGGAATTACCGAGGATCCGGTCTGGCATCTGCGTAGCCTGGGAGCTGGAATCGGGCTCGGTCTGCTCGCCGTGATCGTGGGAATCTGGCTCGGCTCGCGCACCTTCGAACGACGTGGACCCGAGATGCTCGCCTCCGCGCAGCGCGCCTGATCACCACCTACCTGATCACCCCGTGCCAGCCCAGACGGCCCGAGATTGCTTAGACTGGTGCCATGACTGAATTTCGCGCGAGCATTGCAGAACCCGGCCAGCCCGGCGGCGGAACGTCCACCCTTGACCGTGAGCTCGAAGAACTCATCAAGCAGGAGCAGCTTGAACCGGGCGACCACGAACGGTTTTCGCACTACGTCCCGAAAGACAAAATCATGGAGTCGGCCATTTCCGGCAAGCCGGTCAAGGCGCTGTGCGGCAAGAAGTGGTTGCCGGGGCGCGACCCGGAGAAGTTTCCGGTCTGCCCGACCTGCAAGGCCATCTACGAAAAGATGAAGGCCAAGTAGCAGGTAGTCCGGCCGCAGCTAGCGGTACGAGGTCGGAATAACAGCCTCGCCGCGCCCGAGCCGAAACGCTTCAATCGGCAATTCCTGCATAACGGATGCATTATGCGCGCGAGCGCGCAGGGTCCCGGCCGATCCGAGGTAGCGTTCGTCGACGGTGCCGCCTTCGATGAGGGGCACGAGGAGTGTTCGTTCCAGTCCGCTGCGGGAATCGAACTGGGCAGCGGGCCCATGGTCGAGCACGACGATCTCTTCCTGCGCGATACCGGCGCCATCCACTCGGCGCAGTGCGCTCTTGCGTCCACCGATGGACAGTTTCGCGGTTGAGGTCTTGGCAACGGAAATCCAGTCATCGCCGTGACCCTTGTGCGCGACGAGCTTGTAGACCAGGCCGGCGGCCGGCTCGCCAGAACCGGTGACCACCGAGGTACCGACGCCAAAGGCGTCGACCGGGCTGGCGGACAGGGCAGCGATGGCGAACTCGTCGAGATCGCTCGTGACCGTGATCTTCGTGTTGACCGCGCCGAGCGCGTCAAGCTGCGCGCGCGCGGCGGCCACGACGGTGGGTAGATCTCCGGAGTCGATGCGGATTGAACCGAGGTCGGGGCCAGCGACCTTGACCGCCCGGGCGATGCCGGCGGGCACGTCGTAGGTGTCCACGAGCAGCGTCGTGGCCGCACCGAAGGCATCCACTTGCGCCTGGAATGCTTCTTCTTCGTTGTCGTGCAGCAAAATAAATGAGTGCGCGGCGGTGCCCATCGTTGGCAGGCCCCACTGGCGGCCGGCTTCGAGGTTGCTGGTCGAGGCGAAGCCGGCGATGAATGCGGCGCGGGCGGCGGCGACCGCCGAATGCTCATTGGTGCGGCGTGAGCCCATTTCGGCGATCGGGCGGCCGAGGCTGACCGAGACCATGCGCGCGGCCGCGCTCGCGACCGCGATGTCGTAGTTGAGCACGCTCAAAATGAGTGTCTCTAGAATGACGCCCTCGGCGAAGGTGCTTTCCACTAGCAGAAGCGGCGACCCGGGAAAGTAGGCTTCCCCTTCCTGATAGCCCCAGACGTTGCCACTGAAGGAGTAATTGGCGAGATAGTCGAGGGTGGGCGTGCGCACGACCCCGTTCTGCTCCAGCCAGGTCAGTTCTTCGGTTTCGAAGCGAAACTGCCGAATCAGGTCCAGCAGTCGGCCGGTACCGGCGACGATGCCATAGCGGCGGCCCGCCGGCAGGCGCCGGGCGAAGGCCTCGAACATGCACTCGCGATCGGCGGTCCCGCTTTGGATTGCGGCGTCGACCATCGTGAGTTCGTAGCGGTCGGTTCGCAGTGCCGGTGAGTGCAGTGCCGGCGAGTGCAGTGCCGGCGTGCGGGCAGCCGGGTCGCCATGTGCAGGAACGGGGAAGGTGGGGGTCGGGGTCACCCGGCACAGCTTATCCGCTCGGTCGGGCTAGGCTTGATCTTCGTGACGGATGCACCGATTGGTATTTTCGATTCCGGAGTGGGCGGCCTGACCGTCGCCCGGGCGATCAAGGACCAGTTGCCGAACGAATCCATCCTCTATATCGGCGATACGGCGCACTCGCCCTACGGCTCGAAGAAGATCGCCGATGTGCGCGGTTTCGCACTCGACGTGCTCGATGACCTCGTCGCCCAGGACGTGAAACTGCTCGTCATTGCCTGCAACACGGCGTCGGCGGCCATGCTGCGCGATGCCCGCGAACGCTACAGCGTGCCGGTGATTGAAGTCATCCAGCCCGCAGTTCGGCGTGCGGTCGTGACCACGCGTAACCAGCGGGTCGGGGTGATCGGAACGGTCGGCACCGTCAACTCCCGCGCCTACAACGATGCCTTTGCTGCGGCGCCCCAAATCTCCCTGTTCAGCCAGGCCTGTCCCCGATTTGTGGAGTTCGTCGAGGCCGGTGTCACGACCGGCGCCGAGCTGCTCGCCGTCGCCGAGGAATACCTCGCACCGCTGCGCGCGGCCGAGGTCGACACCCTGGTGCTCGGCTGTACTCACTATCCGTTCCTGCGCGGCGCGATCTCATATGTCATGGGGGAGGGCGTGACTCTGGTCTCCAGCGACACCGAAACCGCCAACGACGTCTACCGGGTGCTGGTCAGCCAGGGGCTCGAACGTGGCCGCACGAGTCCGCCGACCTATCGCTACGAGGCCACCGGTGACAGCGCCGAGGATTTTCTGGCCCTCGCTCATCGCCTGATCGGCCCAGAAATCAACCGGGTCGAACTGATCGAAACCGGCGCGATCAATCTGAGCGCACTCGCATCGCCACCCTTTTCCGTCTTGAACCCGAACCACTAGGAGTACACCGTGACCGAAACCCTGCGCGCCGACGGGCGCACCAACGACGAACTTCGCCCGATCACGATCGAGCGCGGCTGGAGCGACCAGGCCGAAGGGTCGGCACTGATCTCCTACGGGCGCACCAAGGTGCTCTGCACGGCATCGTTCACCAACGGCGTTCCGCGCTGGATGAGCGGCAAGGGCAAGGGCTGGGTCACTGCCGAATACTCGATGCTGCCCCGCTCGACCAACAGCCGCATGGACCGCGAATCGGTCAAGGGCAAGATCGGCGGCCGCACCCACGAGATCAGCCGCTTGATCGGCCGCAGCCTGCGCGCTGTCGTCGATATGAAGGCGCTGGGCGAGAACACCCTGGTGCTTGACTGTGACGTGCTGCAGGCCGACGGCGGCACCCGCACCGCGGCCATCACGGGCGCCTACGTTGCCCTCGCTGACGCGCTCGAGTGGGGTCGCAGCAAGAAGTTCATCTCGCAGAAGGCGCAGCCGCTCATCGACAGCGTCTCGGCCGTGTCAGTTGGCATCATCGGCGGTGTCCCCATGCTCGATCTGGCCTACACCGAAGACGTGCGCGCCGACACCGACATGAACGTGGTCGTGACCGGTCGGGGCAAATTCGTCGAGGTGCAGGGCACCGCCGAGGCGGCACCGTTTGACCGCAGTGAACTGGACACGCTGCTCGATCTGGCGCTGAAGGGCGCCGTCACCCTGACCGAGTTTCAGACCAGCGCGCTGGGGAACTGACACGTGCAGATCGTTCTCGCCACGCACAACGCCCACAAGGTTGAAGAGCTGCGGCGCATCCTGGCCCCACAGCTTCCGGGCGTTGAGGTGCTCGCCTACGACGGCCCCGAGCCGGTCGAAGACGGCGTCAGTTTCACCGAGAACGCCCTGATCAAGGCCCGTGCTGCCGCGGCCCACACCGGGCTGCCGGCCATTGCCGACGATTCCGGTATCTGCGTCGACATTCTCGGCGGAGCGCCCGGCATCTTTTCTGCGCGCTGGTCTGGCCCGGCCAAAGACGCTGGCGAGAATCTGCGCCTGTTGCTCTGGCAACTCAGCGACGTTCCCGAGCAGCACCGCGACGCGCACTTCACCTGCGTGGCAGCCCTCGCACTGCCCGACGGCACCGAACGTGCCGTGACCGGCGAATGGCCGGGGCAGCTTCTGTTCGAACCGGCCGGCGAGAATGGATTCGGGTACGACCCGATCTTTCTGCCGGAGGGCTATGCCATCTCGGCCGCCGAACTCTCGGGGCACGTGAAAAACCAGGTTAGCCATCGGGCGATCGCCTTCGAGGGTCTCGTTCCGGTACTGCGCGAGGTGCTCGGCAGCTGATTCGCCGCCAACTCGCCGGGCGGCTGGCGAGCAGCCCACCACGGCCCTAACCTTGTGCCATGGGCCACGATCACGCGCACGGCACCGGATCGAACCGGAGGCGTTTGTCGATCGCCATCGGCATCGTGGGTTCCGTGCTGGTGCTCGAGGTGCTGGGAGCCTGGCTGACCGGCTCGCTCGCCCTGTTGGCCGACGCCGGGCACATGCTCTCCGACCTGTTCGGGCTCATCGTCGCGTTGACCGCCACCCTGGTCGCGGCAAGGCCAGCCACGGACCGGGCCACCTTCGGCTTTCAGCGCGCTGAGGTATTCGGCGCGCTCATCAATGGTCTGATCCTGCTCGTGGTGGCCGGTGTCGTCTCCGTCGCGGCGGTGCTGCGGCTGGTGCGCCCGAGCGACACGGAGGTCCTCGGCACTCCGATGCTCGTCGTTGCGATCATCGGTCTCGCCGCGAACGTGGCGGCTATGGTGCTGCTGCGTCCAGCCGCCGCCGGGTCGATCAACATGCGTGGCGCCTACCTCGAGGTGCTCGGTGACGCTCTCGGGTCGGTAGCTGTGATCGTCGCGGCCATCGTCATCCTCTTGACCGGTTTTGCGGGGGCGGATGCTGTCGCCTCGCTGGTCATCGCCGGAATGATCGTGCCGCGCGCCTACTTCTTGCTGCGGGACGTCGTGCGGGTGTTCAGCCAGTCAACACCGGCCGACACGGACGTGTCCGAGATTCGGCGCCACCTGCTCGGTACCGCCGGTGTCGTCGCCGTGCACGACGTGCACGTTTGGGCCATTACAAGCGGCGCGCACGTGTTCACCGCCCACGTCGTCGTCGAACCGACGGTGCTCGCTGCCGGCACGGGCACCCTGCTCGACGAGCTGTCGGGGTGCCTGGCGAAGCATTTCGACGTCGCCCACTCCACCTTTCAGCTGGAACCGGCCGAGCACGCCGAGCACGAAGACCAGCAGCACCGCTGAGCTGATCAGAAGCAGCTGATCAGAACCAGCTGATCAGAACCAGCTGATCAGACCTCGTGCCGGCCGGAGTGGTTCGTGTTGAACGTGTCGGGGTCGAGCAGGTGGCTGCCGGTGGCTTCGCTGGGCCGATCGCGCAGGCGACGGGCCTTCACGACCGACTGCACGTAGTGGTACACCGTCGGGATCAAGGTGATCACGACGGCACCGATTAGGATCAGGTCGATGTAGGCCGTCACGAAGTCAGCGACCGGCGGAATGTAGCCGAGAAAATAGCCTGCAAGGGTCAGCCCGGTTCCCCAGAGCAGGGCACCGATCAGGTTGTACAGGGTGTACTTGCGGTAGTCCATGTGGCCGACACCGGCGGCGACCGGGGCAAAGGTACGCACGATCGGCACAAACCGGGCCACGATGACGGCGACGCCGCCGAAACGCACGAAGAATGCGTTGGTGCGGTCGACGTTTTTAATGCTGAACAAGCCGGATTCCTTGCGTTCGAAGACGCGCGGGCCGAACTTATGACCGATGAGGTAGCCGACCTCGCCGCCGAGAAATGCCGCAAAGCCGATGGCCAGTGCGACCCACCAGATGTCGATCTGAATCACGCCGGCTGCGGGGAACGCGAGTAGGCCGGTGATGATCAACAGCGTGTCCCCGGGGAGGAGAAATCCGACGAGCAATCCGGTCTCGGCGAAGACGATGGCACAGACGACGAGCAGCGCCCACGGACCGGCCGATTCGATGATCTGGGTCGGGTCGAGCCAGGGAATCAGTGCGGTGGGATTCATGCAGGGAACTCCAGTTGGCGGCGGGCATTTATCGGGTGAGTGCAGCGGATACCGAGCCCAGAGTATCGCGCAATCGTGGGAAATTGCCCGGCCGCTCCGCCCCGGCATTAGGGGGAGGTGACGCCCGATGACCGTGTGCGGGAGAGGGGACTTGAACCCCCACGCTCGAAAGCACAGGAACCTAAATCCTGCGTGTCTGCCAATTCCACCACTCCCGCCGGTGTGCTCCTAGTCTAGATGGCCAGTTGCGCGGCAGGATCTCGTTGGTCGTCGTGATGACCAAGCAACGCCGCGGCATACGATTCCATCTGCGCACGCAGGGCGCCCACCAGTGCCGCCACGGCGGGCAGCCGCAGCGATTCGGTGCGCAATACCATCCAGTACGGCAGTCGCTCCTGAAAACTTTGCGGCAGCACCCGCACCAGATCAGCGTGCTGATCGGCCATGAAACACGGCAGGAAGCCGATTCCAGCGCCGGCCCTGGTGCCCTCCACATGCACGAAGACGTTCGTCGAGCTGAGCGACTCCCGCATCTGCGGCACCAGCCGCCTGGGCGCGTCGAGATCGTCGACCTGCAGCATCGAATCCACAAAATAGACGAGCGGATGCTGCGTCAGCTCCTCCACCGTCGTCGGAGTGCCGTGCTCGGCCAGGTACGGCCGGGAGGCGTACATACCGAGGTGGTAATAGCCGAGCAGGATCGATTCGGCCCGGTGCACCTGCGGCTCACCGACCACGACCTCGATATCCAGGCCGGAGCGGTGCTGCAGGGCGCGACGTGTCACGGTGACGATTTCAACTCGCAGCAGCGGATGCCGTCGCTGCAGCGCTGCCACGGCCGGGGCGGCGATGTAGGCGCTGAACCCGTCGGTGGCCGACATGCGCACCACTCCGGACAGCTGCGGGGAATCTGTCGCGGAGCTGCGCAGCAGGGTGAGCGCCGATTCGACGCCTTCGGCCGCAGTCAGGGCTCGGTGTCCGAGCTCGGTCAACTCCCAGCCGCCGACAGCGCGGGCCAACAGACGGCCGTCGAGCGCCTTCTCCAGAGCGGCGATCCGCCGGGACACCGTGGTGTGGTTGAGGCCCAGGCCCTCGGCGGCGGTCGTGAAACGCCCGGTGCGGGCAACGGCCAGAAAGATCAGCAGATCATCAGGGTGCGGGTCGGTACCAGCCGGTTCAAAGGTCATATCTGCAATTATGCACACGCGCTCTGTCATTTTGACTCTTGTTGCCCGGCCGTCCTGCGGGAATACTCAGTCAGGTCGTGCTTCAGCCAGGCGGCCGAAATCTTCCGCGCACTTCTCACCGCACAGTACGTGTCATTGACGACACAAAGGAGACAGACAATGAGTGTCAATCAACGCGTTGGGGCTGCCGGTTCCGGTCAGACCACGCCAACCGCCGGCAGCGAAACTGAAAAGTCCGGCCTCAAGAAGATCGTCGCCGCTTCGATGGTGGGCACGGTCGTGGAATGGTATGAGTTCTTCCTCTACGCCACGGCCGCGAGCCTGGTCTTCGGCACGGTCTTCTTCCCGAACGCCGGCAGTGAGCTGGACGGCATTATCGCCGCCTTCCTCACCTACGCCGTCGGGTTCATTGCGCGGCCTTTGGGCGGCATCGTGTTCGGCCAGATCGGTGACAAACTCGGTCGGAAGCACACCCTGCAGGTGACGATCATCATGGTTGGTGCCGCCACCTTCCTCATGGGCTGCCTGCCCGGCTTCGACACCATCGGCTACTGGGCCCCCGCGCTGCTCGTGGCCCTCCGTTTCATCCAGGGCTTCGCCGTCGGTGGCGAGTGGGGCGGCGCCGTTCTGCTCGTCGCCGAGCACAGCCCGAACGCGTCGCGTGGCTTCTGGTCAAGCTGGCCGCAGGCCGCCGTTCCGGTGGGCAACCTGCTCGCCACCCTCGTGCTGCTGACCATGACCTGGCTCCTTCCGCCCGAGCAGTTCCTCAGCTGGGGCTGGCGTGTGGCGTTCTGGCTCTCCGCGATCATCGTCGTGATCGGCTACTACATTCGCACCCACGTCAGCGAAGCCCCGATTTTTCTCGAGGCCCGTGCCCAGGTTGAGGCCGAGAAGGCCGTCAACTATGGCGTGCTCGAGGTCGTGAAGAAGTACCCCAAGGGAATCCTCGGAGCCATGGGTCTGCGCTTCGCCGAAAACATCCTGTACTACATCATCGTGAGTTTCTCGATCGTCTATTTGAAGACGGTGCACGAGTACGACACGGGCCAGCTGTTGATCGCCCTGCTGATCGCCCACGTCGTGCACTTCATCGTGATTCCCCAGGTCGGGCGCCTTTCGGACCGCCTCGGCCGTAAGCCCGTCTACCTCGCCGGTGCCGTGCTCGGTGCCAGCTGGGCATTCTTCGCCTTCCCCATGTTCGACACGCTGAACCCGGTGCTCATCATTCTCGCCGTCACGGTCGGGCTCTGCTTCCATGCCCTGATGTATGCCGGTCAGCCCGCGATCATGAGCGAAATGTTCCCGACTCGGATGCGCTACTCCGGGGTATCACTCGGCTACCAGGTCACGTCGATTCTGGCCGGCTCGATGGCGCCGATCATCGCCGCTGCGCTGCTGCAGCAGTACAACACGTGGATTCCCGTCGCGATCTACATCATGATCGCCTGCGCGATCACCGTGGTCGCCGTCGTCACCCTGAAGGAGACCAAGGGGGCATCGCTGCGCGAGGTCGACGCGGTCGACGCCCGCAAGCATGGGCTCGAGCCCGCCTCCTCCGGCAACTGACCGGCTCAACTCATTCGATCGTCAGAGGCGGGGCGCCGGGGGTGCCCCGCCTCTGACCGACCCACCCTGCAGCGATCGCGCAACCAAAAGGAACCAAATGACTGATCTCACCGACGCCGTCAGCGCCAACACCTTCGTTGCCAGCAGCGTCTCCGTTCGAACCCCGAGCCAGCCCCTCGCCGGTCGTCGCGCCCTCGTCACCGGCGGGGCGAGCGGAATCGGCGCGGCCGTCGTTCGAACGCTCGCCGCTCGGGGCGCGCACGTCGTCGTCGCCGACATCGACACAGCGGAGGCGACCTCCCTGGCCGAGGAGGTCGGTGGATCAATCTGGACCGTCAACCTGATGGCCACCGAGGCCCTCACCGATAACGCTCTTGCCACGGCTCTCGACGGCGTCGACATTCTGGTCAATAACGCCGGAATTCAGCGGATCAATCCGATCCAGGACTTCAATCCGGCCGATTTTCACAATATTCTCACGCTTATGCTGGAGGCCCCGTTCCTGCTGATTCGGGCCGTACTGCCGCAGATGTACGCGGCGAACTTTGGGCGCATCATCAACGTGTCCTCGGTGCACGGCATTCGTGCCTCGCCGTTCAAGAGTGCCTATGTCTCGGCCAAGCACGGGCTTGAAGGCCTGTCCAAGGTGACCGCCCTCGAGGGCGGGGCGCACGGAGTGACGAGCAACTGCGTGGCCCCCGGTTACGTGCGCACCCCCCTGGTCGAGAAGCAGATCACCGACCAGGCTCTGGTGCACGGCATTCCGGAGGCCGAGGTGCTCAGCAAGATCATGCTCACCGAGAGCGCGATCAAACGACTGGTTGAACCAGCCGAGGTCGGGTCGCTCGTGGCCTGGCTCGCCTCCGACGATGCTGCCATGGTCACCGGGTCGAGCTACACGATGGACGGCGGCTGGTCAGCGCGCTGACTTCGAGCCAGCCGCTGCCATGTGACTTACTCTCAATTCACCCGTCGGCTTCTCGACAATGTTCGATTTCGTTCTGATTCTGGTTTCTGGTTTCTGGTTTTTGGCACGGTGAGGGACTGGCCTCGTTGCCTCGGGTGTCCCGCTGGAGTTTCTGCTTGTGCCGGTGGGGCCGAGTAGTTATGGGTGGGCGGGCTGCAGACGCAGGTGAACAGTGTCGTCCATCCGTCTTTGTGTGTGACCAACTCTTTGTGGGCCGGTTCGGCGCTGGATTCCTGCCAAGTTGGTGGCTGGTTTCCTGCCGAAAGAGCGGTAAGAATCAGGCCAGGCAATTCCCATGCAACATGTTGGATTTGGGGAGTGCGCAGAGATAGTGATCACCCGGTGGCCGGGACCTGTCTCGCCTTCGGCCAAAAGTTGGTACGTCATAGTGGCAATCCGTTGTTTCAATGCGACGCCGTTCAGCTCAGACACCGGCGTGCTCAGCGGGCTGTGTTTGAGCTGCTGCGGATAGAGCCTGTCAAATCTTTTGTGTAAGTGTTGGGAATTGGTTAGAGGTGGGGGTTGATTCGGTCGGGGTAAATCATCACGAGCTGGCTGAGGGCTTGCTTC
>NZ_SOHG01000070.1:0-28713 GCF_004403155.1 Cryobacterium sp. Hh7
CTGGGTAAATTTTCTCCGCGATGCGGTCATGCTGATCTCTACTTTCAGTAACGCCCCATTTTAAGAGGGCCCACTGTCCGAGATATCCGCAGCAGCTCACGCCGCATTCGGCATGACAGCCGGCGGCGCACTGCACTACGTCTTCGATGCTGTCGACCGCGAGGAAGAAGTCTTCGCTTCAACCTATGAAGATTAGGTACCAACTCGCATACGTCACCTGGAACGTATGCGGCTTGGCGAACGGCAGGTTGCTGGTCATGATCAGCGACGCGTGTTCGTAGCGCGAGGACACCAGTTGGAAGAACAGGTTCGCGGCGTCCTGGTCGAAGGGAATGTAGCCGACTTCGTCGACGATCAGCAGGCTGTAACGGCGTAGCCGGGTTAGTTCGGCGGCAAGTTTGCCCCGTGAGTGGGCTTCTTGCAGGCGGGCTACCCAGCCTGTCGCGGTGTCGAAGAGGACCCGGTGGCCGGCTTTGGCGGCTTTGATCCCGATGCCGACGGCGAGGTGTGTTTTCCCGGTGCCGGGAGGTCCGAGGAGGACGACGTTCTTCGCTTCGGTGAGGAACACGCTCGTGCCCAGGTGCGCGATGAGGTTTCGGTCGGCGGAGGGCTGGTGCTCAAAGTTGAAGTCCTCGAGGGTCTTGAACCCCGGGAACCGTGCGGCTTTGATTCGCAGTCCGGCGCCGGAAGCTTCGCGTTCGGAGACTTCTTTGGAGAGCACGGCGGCGAGGTATTCCTCGTGGGACCACCCCGCGTCGCGGGCCTTGTCGCCGAGGCGGCGGAACGCTTCACTGATCCGGGGTGCTCGGAGGGCACGGGCGTAGTACTCAATCTGTGAGGTCGCTTCCGGGCCGATCATGACGCGACCGCCAGCACGGTCGGCGCCGGTTCAAGGTCGACGTTGAAGAGTTCGTCATAGCGAGTCAACGACGCGATCTCGACGATGGTCGTGCTCGGGGGCCGGCGGGCGCGTTGGGCTTGGAACTGGGTGCGCAGCTCGGCCGCGCGGAGGACGTGCGCGGGGTCGGTGACGGTGAGTTGTCGCGCCCATTTTCGGCGGTGCGCCGCGATGAGGACACCGTCGTGGTGAACAGTGACACGGTCAAGGCTCGCCGCCACGTCGACGACTCGGCCGATCATGGCCGGGTCAACGGAGTAGTCGTTGCTGAACGCTCGAACGTAGTAATCGCGTGGCAGCCGAACGCTGTTGCGAAACATCACCTCCGGTGCCATCGGCGGCAGCCCGCGCATCGCGGCCCGATCACTGCTGACAAGGTCGTTGGGTCGACCCCGGCGGGACCGGGAGAGACGATTGTTCGCCACGGGTAACCACGCGGCGAGCTGCTCGTTGAAATCATCAGGAGAGGTGAAAGTGCGGCCTGACATGAAGCGGCTGCGGAAGAACCGATTCATTCGTTCGACCATGCCCTTGGACTCGGGGTCGCGGGCTTTGAGCAGTTTGATCTGAGTGCCGAGGGTGCCAGCGAAAGCGGCAGCGGGCTCGGTGAGTTTCCCACGGCCGATGCCCGTCTCGTTGTCCCACGTCAACCGCGCAGGAACAGCTTCGGCCTCCTGTAGCAGCGACCACATTCCGCCGAGCAGATCCGGTGTCGTCCGCGACGGCAACATGCGCGCTTGGATGAACCCCGAAAACGTTGACGTCATCACCAGCACCGGTGGCGCAGCAGCCTGGTCATGTCCCAGCGGCAGGTCCTCGTGCGGGAACCAGAGATCGCACTGGATCTGGAAACCGGCAGGGTGCACCAGTCGGTCTGCAGGATCCGGCACCGCATACTCCGGTCGGAGCTCAGCGACCTTGGCCCGAAACAACGACGGAGACCCCGACCAGCCCACCCGTTCCGCTGCGGTCGCAGCCGGCATCGTCGGCGTCGCCGCGAGCAGCACCCGCACCTGGGCGGCGAACGAGTCAAAGCTCGACCCCGTCGGCTCCCGTTGATACGTCGGCGACCGATCGACGGCCAACGCCCGATCGACCGTCCCGCGAGACACCCCGATCAGCCGTGCTATCTCCCGTTTCGAATGCTTCCCCGTCGAATGCAGGTGGCGAATCTCAGCCCAATCATCCAATTTGATCACCTTCCATAATGGTTGGTGGCCCTGTTTTCAGTTGGCGTTTCTGGCCCTGTTTTCAGTCGGCGTTAACAGGTATCTCCAGCACGGCAGGCGGCCAACGCTTCGCGAAGCCCGGGTCGAGCTCGGTTCGTTCCGGTCAGACCATGATCGGTGTAGATCAGTGACGATCTAACGCCCAGTCGTTCCAGGGCGTTTTGTTGGGCGGTGAGATCCTGTTCCTCTGTGGAAACGCGTGCGTATCCAATTAGTAATCCATCCATGGCGAAACTGTTCCGCTTTGCGGTGAGCGGGTCAATAATCGTCGCACTCGGGGTCCCGCTTACGGTCACTTCTTACCGCTATTTATCCACCCAGCTGTGGACCCATGCCGTCGTGACGAATCTTCTTTAAAAAATTTGCAAATAGGTTATCTGTGCCGGCCGCGGCAACTAGACACTGGCCTTGGAAGGCTGATTTGCCTGAGCAGGGCGAACCGCGTTCAGCCTGCCGATACAGACCCCCGGGCTTGGATGCGTCGCCGCCCGACGGCTATCAGTTCGTCCCTGCTGCTTCACCGATTTGCTTAGCCACGACGTAGCCTTATCGCTAGCGGGGATTCGAAAAACTTTTATCAGGTAAGGCTGTCTTCCGAAAGCTAAACGGTGGAATCAGGGGTATTGTCTGGCACCAGCCCGAGCCACCGCACCGAGTTGGCCTTCTCGACTAGTCCGTCTGCCCAGCCCTCCTGTCGTAACACGGTGGGTCCTTCCGGCTCTAATATCTCGCTCGTGTAAGCGGCGCGGGCCAGTTTCGCTGCGTCCTCAGTACCGAAAAGCACGGCGTAGCTGTCCAGGTTCCAGATTCTTCCTAGCAGCGCACCTCCGTCTTTCGCCGTGTAGAGAACGACCGCACGACCGTCAGCGGCCTGTCCGCCAGCCACCCAATCTTTCTCCGGAGCTATTCGTGGTGTCTGCTGCAACTGCTGCCGGATGGTGTGCAGGAACAGCTCAACGTCAACGGTCATGTTGTGCGTCGATCCCCTTGGGTGCGTACGACCAAGTTGTCGTCACTGTTGAAGTTTCAGAGGTTCGAGACGCCGAAGCCGGCTTTTCCGCGCCAATAGCCCGATCCACCCAGGCTGGGCAGGAAAGCGCGCCGTCGGGATTGACGCAGTAGGCCGTAGTGATTCCCACGACGGCATTCAGGGTGACCCCGTAATAGCTGGCGTAAATGGCCTCCTTATTAATCACCCGCACCTCCCGCTCATCCGTCACAACGCAGGTGTCGGTGCACGTGATCTCTTGGGCGTAAGCGACGTATAGACGGTCTTCGCCCTGCTGCACTCCGCCATTGGGAGCTTTGAGAACGAACCCGATGGTGTGTTTGCTATGGATGTTGTGCCGTTGCTGAATCTTTGTCCAACCGAACCCGACACTGCCGTTGTACGTTCCTTCACGTAAAACGACGGTCCGTCCCGCGGCGTCAGTCTCAGTACCAACGACTTCCGCTCCTTGGGATTCTGCGGACGCGCTTTGCGCACCAAAAGGAAATGACGCAAGTGTGCCCGCGATAATAGCAACAGCAACAGCGATCCCCGTCCGTCCCGTGATTCGACGTTTCCCGTTTATGTTCACTTAGTCCCCCCATTACTCGAAAACCTCACGGTACACCCCGAACAGAGGCGGAATGCAAATCGCTGAACAATGCTG
Source organism: Cryobacterium sp. Hh7 (assembly GCF_004403155.1). NCBI lineage: Bacteria > Bacillati > Actinomycetota > Actinomycetes > Micrococcales > Microbacteriaceae > Cryobacterium > Cryobacterium sp. Hh7. Next base: position 3,783 of record NZ_SOHG01000070.1, read on the forward strand.
TTCGTTGCCGCAACTGCGCGATCCGGGATCCTCGGAGTCCTGGGCTTTGCTCTCTTTCTGACCGCCCGACTCGCCACTCGACGGTTCTGGCACGAATCCCTCTGAAGAATTAGACCCAGACCGTCCCGTTGGGGGTTCGTGATGGGGCGTGCAGACTCCCCGTATCCCCCCTGTGAGCGCTCTTCTGTTGCGCGTCGTCGGCGCATGCCCCGGCCGGGTAGGCCGGACCGTAGACTCACACTGTACGAGCTGGCGATTCAGAGTCGCCAAGCACGGCCGTGACCGAAGGAGGGTGTGCTCTTGCGTCGAACTGGTCGCTTTCCTCGGGCGTGGACATTAGCCGTGGCTGCATCTGTGGCGTCCGTCTGCGTATCTCTCGCTGGATGCGCATCGATGACGGGCGCGGATGCGGCGAGCCTGGATTCGATCGCCGAGCTCGCGAGAGCTGCTGGTATCGCTCCTGAACTCGTGTACACGACTGAGGTGGACGGCTACGATCTCGCACCGCAGTCGGTCGGGCCGGGTGCTGCAGACGGGATGTCGGCTACCTGGTTCAACAGCAGCACGGGTGCGATGCTGACCATCCGTAGCGATTCCGGTGAACTCACGGAAGCGTCGTGTGCTGCGACACCCCTTTGGGATGCGCCCGGCGGAGCGGTGACGTGTGCCAATGAGGATGGCGTCTGGCATCGGTCGACTGGAGGCATCCACGAGTACGTCGCGGTGCGAGACGGTGCGCTGATCTGGGTATCCGGAATGAACGACGCGTCGCCAGCGGATCTTCTGACAGCCGCGAAGAAAGTGCACGTGCCATCGGATGCGGAACTCGAACTGCTCTTCTCCGACGTTCCCAAGACTCCGGGCGAACCGGTGGAGCGCGGAGACCTACCTGAGGATGGCGACGGTGCGCCGATCGATCCGACCGGGCCGGGTGGTTAGTTCCACTCCTCCGAATGCGGCCGCTTGCCGGGCCGCTCCTCATATCTCTAGCCCTAATCCTCGTGGCCGGCGAGGCGCCGTCTGAGCTCTAAGTTCTCACCCTGCGCCTTGGCCAGCGCGAGTTGGAGCTGGCTCAGTTCCCTCCGGTAGGCCTCGCGTTCGGATTTCAGCCGGGCCGAAAGACCGCACGGCAGCGGACGTGCTGGGGCGCTCATCCGCTCCCGGCGCGGTTACGCGGAGGAGATGTCTGCTTCGAAGCTGTTCGATACCAGCGTCCCCCCTGATGACACCCGACCAAACCAGCGCCGCCCTCGGCATCAAGCGGTACGTTCACCTTACGGTGAACCGCGACAGTCGGCATCGCTTGTCGACGCTCTTTGAAAAGTACACCGGGGGCGTTATCGTCCTGCTTCTCGAATACCAAATGACCACATAGGCGCGGAGTGTCAGATGGGAACGGCCGCGGGGACGTTCGCATTCGGTTTCATGTCAGATCGTCCCGGTGGGGGTTCGGCTTACGGTCGTCTCAGTGCAGACGTCAACAGGGTTGGCTTCACGCGATTCGGTCCCGTTGGAGGTTCCTTGGGTTCTTGCGGGAAACTAACCGACGTCGCTCGGACCGTTCCCCGGTCGGGTGGCGATAAGTCGTCTGCATGGCTTTCCGAATCGACTCTTTAGGTTCATTCGAAAAGTTAGCTGATCGCCGATCGTGCGCCGCGCCAAGCAGCCATGACTGACCATGCCAGGAAGAGCAACAGAATTGCGATGAGGATAGCGTTGGCTTCCGGGATGAATTGTGCCACTCCCGCAGTGATAGCAACAAGTGCGAAGCCAATCCATGACGGCAACCGGGCGGCCTTGTGGCCAGCTGTCCATGCGGCATCACTGGTCATTGTCGGCGGGATTCTGATTCCGATGAAACCGTTCCGACTAATTCTGCCGGAGGCTGCCAGCTGTGTCACGACAACGACAAGGAGCATCGCGGCGGCGAGGATGTAGGCGACACTATTGGTGCCGTATGTGTAGCTCATAACCTCAGGGTAGCGAGGCCGACAGAAACGAAGCGATCTCAGCCAACATCACGCCCCACTCTTTGACATCGCCGACCGTGGTCTTCTTCTGTCCAGCAATACCATCCCGTAGGCCGTTCCCATGCGGGCACCCAGCTCAGTCGAAATGCACCCTCATTTCGATCGCTGAAAGCACCCCTGAATCTGCAGCGGTGATCGTCCCGCTTGCGGGCGGTGGTCGGTGGCGGCATTCGTGAACTCTGGCTATTCTTGATCAAATTCGAGGATGATCGTTTGGGGGAACGGATGAGTATCTGCAAACTGGCTATCGCCACGGGGGTGACGGTTCTTCTGGTTCCGCTGTTGAGCGCATGCACAAGTTCACCACCACTCCCCTACGTGTCAGGATCGGGTGAGGCCAGTAGCTCAGAGCAAGTCCGCCGATTGACGTAGGGCGAGAATCAGGAATCATCACCATGTCCAGCCCGTCTTTGATCGCCGTGCGCGACGATAGTTATATGAGTAGTCCCGGACCGAGAGCTGGTGGTCCGACCTCGAGAAGGTCGTTCAGCCCAGTGCAGAAGCTAGCCCATTTGGCCGCGTATGACGCGGCGATCAAGGACCACGAGGGCGGCGCGTATCTGCGCACCGAGGGGTTGTACTCCTCACAGATCACGGAGTGGCGAAAGCTGCGTGACGCCGGTGTACTTGCGGGGAAGAAGCCCGGCGAGAAGATTGGCCGGTTAACGCCGGAACAAGCGGAAATCGCTCGGTTGCGCCGCCAGTTGAGCACGACCGAGCAGCGCCTCGAGACGACGGGGGTGGCGTTGGAGATCATGTCAAAAATGCACGAGCTACTCGAAAGTCTTTCGAAGAGCTCGCGGGACGAAACACCGCACACGAAGCCGTAATGACCGCCTACCGCGAACTGGCCAGCCGAGGGATCTCGACTCGCGTCGCGGCCGACCTGGTCGGCATCCCTCGAGCGACCGCCACCCGGAAACGACGCATGCCGGTGCGCGGGCCGGCTCCGATTCCGGCGAACAAGATCGGCGACAACGACCGCCGCGAGATTCTTGACGTCGTGAATTCGAAGCCGTTCGTGGACTTGCCGCCGATCCAGATCTACGCGCAGCTGCTGGATGCGGGCACGTACTTGTGCTCCATTTCAACGATGTATCGGGTGTTGAACGAGAATCAGCAGGTCAAGGACCGCCGCCGCCAGGCACGCCACCCGGCACGGGCGATCCCCGAATTGATCGCCACGGGCCCAGGCCAGGTACTCAGCTGGGATATTACGAAACTCGCCGGCCCGGTCAAGGGCAAGTACTTCGATGCTTACGTCATGATCGATATTTACTCCCGCTATATCGTCGGCGCGTATGTTCACGCGTCGGAATCAGGCGAGCTGGCGGTGGAGATGATGAAGGAAATCTTCGGCATTCACGGCGTCCCTCAGGTCGTGCACGCTGACCGCGGCACGTCGATGACGTCCAAGACCGTCGCCGCATTGCTGTCTGACCTGGAGGTCACCAAGTCGCATTCAAGGCCGCGCGTGAGCAACGACAACCCCTACAGCGAGGCGTGGTTCAAGACCCTGAAATTCGCTCCGATGTTCCCCGAACGCTTCGGCTCCCTCGCCGACGCGAAGACGTTCATGGCTGCGTTCGTGGATGGTTACAACCACGAGCATCGCCATTCCGGGATCGGCCTCAACACGCCAGCCGACGTTCATTACGGTCTCGCCGAGGCGAAGGCCGTCGAACGGGCAGCGACGTTGGACGCGGCACGGGCACGCTTCCCCGAGCGATTCAGCACCAGCCACGCACCACAGATTCTGTCCATTCCCGAGACGGCATGGATCAACAAACCAGCCGCCAGACCCATCGAAAATGAAGGGCTCGAACTAGCCGCCTAAACTCCCACTGGTCTCATTCGCCTTGACAAATTCCGCTCTCGCCGCGTACGTCGACGCTGACAAGTGCCCCCGCCGAACCTTCGTCGGTATCCACCCCCATTCCGCAGTCAATCGCGCCTCCGACCGCAACCGGCACGACTCTCGGGACGTGGGTGAGCCTTTCCAACACGCAGCTAGGCGGTCCTATCGATGCCAAGGGCGAGGGCCTGTGGATCGCCCTCGACTGCGTGGGCAATGGGAGTGTGACCGTCGAGGATAGCGGCGGCATGTCATCCACATTCCTATGTACTTCAGACGATGTGCTGTCTTATGCCAATCACGACAACCAAGCTCACGGAGAGTCAACCGTCTCGGTGTCCATGACCGGAGACGTTGTCAGGGGACTAACGATCTCGAGCACACCGCTCACCGACTCTACTCAGGTCTGAGATCGCATCGAAGTAGGGCTTGCCGCAACAAGGTCATCGGCCTGACTCCAACTTTCCCGGTAGGGGTTGGTGAAACGGACAGTTTCGGCGCCAGTGCACCCGTCCACGACGATGGGGGCCAGCGGCATCGACACATCCTCTCGCGGCGGTCTAAACATCCGGCTGAGCCACCCGATATCGTGGACCTGTCGATGGAATGAGACGGAGCGACACGGTGACGAGTCTGTTTGAGCGCTGGAAGAAAACCGATACGCGAGCGTGGACAACGGAGGCCGTTGAAGGTTGGCTGGAAAAGGAATTTCGGGCCTATGAGATCCCGTTGGCAGCGATTTCCAGTGCGGACTACCGCAATGATGAAGAGGTCCGTGACGACCTGATCTACAAGCTGTACACAATCACTCATCCTGATGTACTTCAACGCCTGTACAGCGTAGAAGAGAAAGCGATGAAAGACTGCGGCCCTGAGGCCTACGAGGACTATTGGAGGAGCCTGTTCCTGAGGCAGAATCATCGCCCGGGTACCGAAACGGCTCATACGGCATTGACGGATGCGTCATGGCTGGCCTACAACTTGCTGACGATTCAGCACGCGCTGGGGCAGCGCACGTCGATTGTTCTTGAACGCGAAGGTGGTCAGGTGACCGGGGCCAAAGTATATGGAATGTCCGATTACCTCAGCACATTCTTGGTCGCGGTGACGGGTTACCGGGAAGCCGGAACCAACGAGCGTAACTACTATTCCATGGTCACTGGCGACGTAGATGATGTCGGCTTCAACTGGTACCTCGACTGCTTGGCGCGCCACGGAATGATCTAATAGCGCCGGCGGCTGCTCAGTCAGTCCTATCCGCAACGGACCCGAGAAACCTTCCTTCCCGCTCAGGGTTACTGTTGCGGGATCACTTATCGGGATTCGTATATCTCGCGTCGATGTCCAAGGCTGAGGACGAGCACGATCAACAGGTCGTCGTGAATCTCGTAAATGATGCGGTAGTCACCCGTTCGGACCTGCCATTCGCCAGAGCCTCCAACGAGTTGGATCGCCTTGGGTGGCCGCGGATCGTCTGCCAAGAGTTCGATCGCTGCTTGAACTCGACGTCGAACCTGCGGATCGAACTTTCGCAGTTGCCGTTCAGCGGCCGGTGCGATCTTCACCGAGTAAGTCATACGAGGCCGAGGTCTGCTTTCACCTGTTCCCAAGGAGTCGGTTCGCTTTTCGTGCGACGCATCTCTTCACGGGATTCCTCAGCGGCACGAATATCGGCCATGTCTTCGGCCAATTCAATGAGACGCTCCAAATCGTCGACGTCGATAACAGCCGCAACTCGCCGCCCGCGGCGAGACAAGAAGACCGGCTCGTGCTCGGTGCGAGCCCGGTCGATGATCGATGCGAGCTGGTCGCGTGCATCAGAGACGCTGACGGGGACCGTGGTTGGCATGTTTCAAGCGTACATTCCACTCCCCAGATGTACAAAAGGTCTTCAAATGTACAAATGGCCTCTCGCGCAGGCTTCCCATTGCCGGACCAGCCAGTCCGGCAACGAGACAGCGGTTGAGGGCCCCGATCAATGGCCCGATTCGAACTGACGTTGAATAGTGCGATAAACGGTCGACCGCGCGACGTTGAAGAGTTCCGCGCTGGAGTGAAGGCCGGCGGTGTGGACTTCGATCAAGTGTTTCTGTTGCGCCACCGACAGTTTGGGCTGCTTACCGCGAAGACGTCCTTTCGCTTTGGCCACCTGCATTCCTTCCCGCGTTCTGGCGCGAATCAGGTCCGACTCGAATTCAGCGACCATTGCCAGGACGTTGAAGAGGAGGCGCCCGACCGGGTCGTTCGGATCATGCACCGCTCCGCCGATGCTGAGCTTGACATCTTTGGCCGTCAGTTCATCAATGATGTCTTTCGCATCTCTGAGTGAGCGCGCGAGTCTGTCGAGTTTGGCGACGACGAGGGTGTCTCCGGCACAGCAGGCGGCCAGCGCTTCGCGAAGCCTGGGTCGGGCCCGGTTCGTTCCGGTCAGACCGTGATCGGTGTAGATCAGTGACGATCTAACGCCCAGTCGTTCCAGGGCGTTTTGTTGGGCGGTGAGATCTTGTTCCTCTGTGGAAACGCGTGCGTATCCAATTAGTAATCCATCCAGGGCGAAACCATCCCGCTCTGATGTGAACGGGTCAATAACCGTCGCAGTGGGGTCCGGCTTGCGGACTGCCCTTCAGGACCATCGGGTGACGGCGCTCACCGGCCGTGAACCGGACTAGGCCCACTGAATCTGCGACCGCACGAAAGCCCATCCATCCCGGCCGAGCCCTTGAATCTGACGCGAGCATTCAAGGGGGGGCGTGCTGCGTGCGTTCAAGTTCAGACGGCGAGTCATGGATCGCCTCAGGCTCGACTGTGACTGCTCGCCGTCTGCTTGCTCGAAAAGCGACGAGACACAGCAGCGCTGCGCCGTGGGCCGTGGGTCCCCACCAATAGATGTTCATGACGAATCCGGACCCGAACTGCATTCCGATGCCGACGACGGCCAGCGTCGCGGCCAGGGCCACGCTGACGCTCACTAATATTGCCCATGCGGTTCGGCTGCCGCGCCACACGCCGAACAAGATCACCGCATGGGGGATCAGCCAGAGGAGAGATCCTAGGGCGTCCTCGCCGCCAAAGTATCCAACGACTGTCAGCAGAACCGCAATCGCAAACCATGCTGTTGCGCCTACGCGCGCGATTCTTTCCCACAGGCCCACCATGCAACGACTCTATGGCCGGACGTCCGCAGAGGGTTCGGCTTGCGGGTACATGTGAGGACCGCTGACTCTAGCGCTTGCACTCGCAACCTGCGGTTTTACTCAAGTTGGGGCCATCGTCTCATCGAAGTGGCCGTGACACGTGGTGAGCTCTCATGGACTCGATAGGCTAAATCGTAAGGGGGCCTCAAAATGCGAACAGAGATCCGGAGCCGCACGCCATTCAGACGTACCTTCACCGTGCTGCGCTCGATAGGTGGAGTGGTCATTACGGTGGCCATAATTCTGGCCGATGTCGTGAAATCGATATCCGGGGGCGGGGCCTCCTCATCGGCGTATCAAACCGTAATATTGCCGAGTTCGAAGACCAATGCGTCAGCGGCCACCTCCTCAGAGGAGGGACCGATCACGAAGAAAAAGAGACCGCACAGGAAGCGCAGATCTTAGCCACACTGTTTCGGTTGTAGCGGCGCAGTGGTGGGTGGGGACCGCTGGGTTATCAGCTCACTGGCTGCGCCCAATTCCCGCAGAGGGTTGGTCTAGCGACACCGTGAACAGGGCTCCCCGTCAGGGACGAAATAGGGCTATCGAGCGCAGTTCTGCTCGCGTGTTATTTTCCAATAACTCACGTCTTCGGTATCGAATGGCAGTTCAATCATCCCCAATTTTGCTGCGACGCGTTTGGAGACCTCGTTCTCCTGTTCGATCGTCGCCGAGATCGAATCCAGCGAGGAGATGCGAAACACGTGGTCGAGCATGCCGATCCCGACTTCCGTTGCATAACCGTTGCCCCAAGCCTTCTGATGAAAGACATATGTGAGTTCATCGAAGTCTCGATCCGGCGCTCGAATCACGCCACAGTAGCCTACGAACTCGCCAGATCGTGCGTCGAAGACGGCCGAGGTGCCGTAACCGCGATCGACATACTTTCGCTCGCAGATTTCGATCCACTGCGATACTTCGGGGCGGCTGAGGACGGTCCCGTCCCCGACAAATCGCATCACGTTCGGGTCCGCGCAGAGGTCTGAGAAGTCGTTGAGGTCGTCGTGGCGAAACTGTCGCACCGATAGGTGTTCGGTCTGGAATAGCATCGGGCCAGCCTATCCACGCCCGCAGGTCGTTCTTTTTGCGGGCGTTATGAACGTGCGTGGTGATCCGATCCTCTGATTCAATGACTGGATGCGCACATTCACGAACGCCCCCAAAGCCAGTGTCGGCGATCGAGTCGCGATCCTATCCCCGGCGTTCGCGGCTCCTGCGGTGTCCGAGGACGTTCACGAGCAGGCGATGCGACGCCTCACAGAAGTTACTGGGCTTGTGCCGGTTGAGTATCCAACGACACGGCAGCTCGGTGCGAGCGCCGAGGCGCGAGCTGCCGATATTGAGGCGGCGTTCGCTGATCCGAGTATTCGGGCGGTTCTTGCAACGATCGGAGGGGATGATCAGATCACCGTCATCCCACATATCGATACCGACATCCTTGCCTCAAACCCCAAACCGTTCCTCGGATACAGTGACAACACGAACCTGCACAACCTTCTCTGGAAGCTCGGGGTGCCCAGCTACTACGGTGGCTCAACACAAGTTCACCTCGGACCAGGCCCGCATGTCGATGACGTGCATGTGGCTTCGCTGCGTGCGGCGCTTCTTGACGGAGGCATTATCGACCTCACCGATCCGGGCGAGTCCGAAGACTTCGGCGTCTCGTGGACGGATCGCCGCGCCTTGACGGAATTCGGTATTCGTGAACTGACCGAACCATGGGCATGGGCGGGACTAAACACGGTGGCCGAAGGTCCGACGTGGGGCGGATGCATCGAAGTCATAGATCAGATCGCTCTCGCCAATCGGATGCCCGACGTCGCCGACCTGGACGGGGCGATTCTCTTGCTCGAAACGAGCGAGGAACTTCCAAATGCCGACACGGTGAAGCGTTGGGTGCGTGCCTTGGGCGAGCGAGGAGTTCTCAATGCCGTCGCCGGTGTCCTCGTCGCCCGGCCACCCGTTAGCGAACTTAATTCAGCCGTCCCGTTAGCGATCGAGCGCACTCGACTGCGCGCAGTTCAGCGCGACACCATCATCGAGCAAGTCGCTCGATATAACTCAGAAGCCGTTATCTGTGTCGGAGTGCCATTCGGACACACCAGACCGCAGTGGATCGTCCCGCACGGCAACACGATCCGCCTCGACGGTAAAGCCCGCACAGTCAGCGCCGACTACAGCTGAAGGCAACGCACTACGTTTCTAGCCGTCAGCCGCAACTGATGGTGGCGACTCCAAACATGTTGTTGTCCCGCAGTGGGTTCCCGTTGAGGCACGACCGGCTCCGCCATGGAACGATGGCCACATGGCATTTGGGGTTCACCACATTGAGATTTGGGTCGCTGACCTCGACAGCGCGCGAAGGTCCTGGGGCTGGCTCCTCGTGAAGCTCGGATGGTCGGTCGATCAGGAGTGGGACGGCGGGATGTCCTGGAGGTGTGGTGACGCCTACCTTGTGATCACACGACCGCCGGCCCTCTCCGGCGACGCGCATGACCGGAGACTCCCCGGAATCAACCACGTCGCGCTCCATGGAGGATCCGCGGCCGACGTCGACCGCATTGTTGGCGAAGCGATAGACCACGGTTGGAGTTCCCTCTACGCGGATCGCTATCCCCACGCTGGAGGCCCCGACCACTACGCCGCATACCTCGAGAACGAGGCCGGCTTCAAGGTCGAGGTAGTGGGCGCATCCTGACCCAGAAGGGTTCGGGTTATGGCCAGCACTCGTGAACGGGGTGCGAGACAGTCACGTGGTGGCTCGGGAACTAGTGTGGAAGGCATGTTGCGTGCGTTGCCGATCCTTATCTCTACGGCACTACCCACGTCCGCTCACGCCGAGGGCGTGTCCCTTCGCTACTACGAGGACATTGTGGGTCGCTACCACGGGCGTCCCGCGTCTCGGCAGGAGGTCTTGGCCGCTCAGGCAGGGTACCCCAGTGATGACCTCGTCGCTCCAACCGGGCTCCTTCTGCTCGCCCGCCAGGGGCACACCGTGCTCGGCTGCGCAGGAATGAGGGTTCGCCCCGGAGCGATCGGTGAGGTGACCAGAGTCTTCGTCGAGCCGACTGCCCGCGGTAACGGCGTGGGGCGGCTTCTCATGGAAACTCTGGAACACGAAGCCCGCGCATTAGAGCTCATCGCATTGCGGTTAGACACGCGAACCGACCTCGTCGAGGCGCGAATGCTCTATGCGTCGCTTGGCTTCATCGAGGGCGAAGCGCACAACGAAGACCCGTACGCAAACCACTGGTTCCGTAAAGAACTGCGGTGAACCCATGACAAATGCGGAAACCACGTCGGGTCCAGACCTCGTCCCGGAGCTCCTGGTCAAATCGCTGGCTTCGAGTTTGGATTTCTGGTGCGGTTTCTGCGGATTTGAGGTCTTGTACGATCGGCCAGACGACGGGTTTGCCCATATCAGCAGGGGTACGGCGCACATCATGCTCGAGCAACGGGGGGCAGGACGGAACTGGATACCGGCGGCTTTGGAGCACCCATTCGGTCGCGGCATCAATTTCCAGATCACTGTCCCGTCGATCCACCCGCTCGAACGCGCTCTCCGCGATGCTCGTTGGCCTCTCTTCATGGAACCGGAGACGAAGTGGTACAGGACAGGCGCTACCGAGGCTGGTGTGGCTCAGTTTCTTGTGCAGGACCCGGATGGATACCTGATCCGATTCCAAGCGTCGATCGGCCGGAGGACTGTCGCGTAAGCCCTTCCGCTAACGGGTATGCACTCGCTTGGTCGGCGGATGACGCAGACCGTAGGGTGAAGGTATGGGCGAAGAGACAATAGCCAGGTTGGTGCTGTTCGTGGTCTCGGTGGGCTCTGGCGTGCTGGTGCTCTGGATGGCGCAGGCTGCAGCCAGCGGACGACTTAGACGCAATCCGGTTGCCGGAATTCGTCTTCCCGTGACCATGGCGAGCGATAGTGCGTGGCTCACCGCACATCAAGCAGCTAAACGGCCGACCCAGTGGGCCGGCTGGTGCTCGATTGTCTTTGCTTTTCCGTGTGTACTTCCTCTTTCTTTGCCGTTCGCGCTCACATCCATTTTCATTGGGGCCGTTGGACTGCTCGTCTTCGTGCTTTATGGCGCCGCCGTGGGAAGCCGTGCTGCACGCGCCCTAGCCGACGGGGATTAGAACGCGTTCCACCACAGACGGTGATGAAGACTGCGAGCGCCACGACCAATGGCTCCGCTGCCCTCAGTGGTACGGAGCGAACGGGGGCGACATGGCCAATACAGGACTGGCCACGGCGGGAAAGCGTCTATTCGGTCTTGGCGCTGCGTTCATCGCAAGCGCAGTACTGGTGGGATGCTCGGGTCCGATGATGAATGCGTGCCCGGCGATAGGGTGGGCCAACACGCTCACCGTGACGCTCAACGGCGAAACGGATGACGTCAGCCTCGTGCAGCTGTGCGTAGATGGTGAGTGTTCCACCCCTGCTCCAAGCCAGTCGCATTCCGACGAGTCGGCTCCGGCCGAGGTGCTGGGACCGGAGGATCTTGCGACGTACACGTCCGATCCTCGTGCAGTGGAGCTCCCGTATTTTGCTTCCAAGATCAGTTACCACTCGTGGGAGATCGCCCTCAGCATGTCGTCCCCGAGAAATGTGACACTCCGTGCGTTCTCAGCGACTGGGATTGTCCTCGCCGACGAGGACGTGACGCTCAATTGGGTCCGAGTCGGCGGTACCGAGCGTTGTGGAGGCCCTGAGGAATCTGCCCCGGTCATCCTCGTGATTTCAGCCTGAAGCCTTCAGGCTTTCTCGAGATGGGGTGTGTCCCGCAAGAGGTTCCCGTGTGACACAGCGTCGGCGCACTCAGCCACCGGGTGCTTTGGCCCAAAAAACTGTGTCGCTCGACGTCCCCGAGTGACACGGCATCAGCGGGCGCGGCCGCCGGGCTGTTTGGCCCCAGATCTGTCCCGCAGTCCGGCGGCGAATTCAACAATTCGTTGCGACGACCGGTTGAGTTCGCCGTTCTGGGTTGCCCCAGGGGGCCGACCTGGACCTTCTCAAATTCACATGGTGCATGATGAGAGGGATGTTCACTCCTACCCGAGCTGCCGGCCTCGAAACCCTCGGCCTGTTCGTCCCTCATGCGGGGTTAGATTACACGCGAGACCGCAATCACGACACTGGACCCTCCCGTGAAAACGTCTCCGGTCTCTCTCCGTACCTCCGCCACAGACTCCTGACCGAGCGTGAAGTGGTTTCGGCTGTGCTTGAACGGCATCGGTTCGGTGCATGCGAGAAATTTGTGCAGGAAGTCTTCTGGCGGACGTATTGGAAGGGATGGCTCGAACAGAATCCCGAGGTGTGGCGACGGTATCGCCGCGATGTGGCCGAGCCCGGGCTCGCGAGTGACACACGCTCCGGAGGTTACCGCGAAGCCATCGCTGGGCACACCGGCATTGATGCGATGGATGCGTGGGTGCGTGAGCTTGTGGACACCGGATACCTGCACAACCACACCCGCATGTGGTTTGCGAGCATCTGGATCTTCACGCTCGGCCTGCCGTGGCAACTCGGTGCGGACTTCTTCTATCGACACCTTCTTGATGGCGATGCCGCCTCCAACACGCTCTCCTGGCGGTGGGTTGCCGGGCTCCAGACAGCCGGAAAGACCTACCTCGCGACGGCATCGAACATTTCTCGCTACACCGAGGGCCGGTTCTCGCCATCGGGACTCGCCACGTCGGCACGAGCGATCATCGAAGAGCCACTGCCAACGCGGGCACCGATTGCTCCCACCGAGTCCACCCCATTAGGCTCCCGAGTGGGGCTGTTGCTGCACGAAGAGGATCTGGACGCGGCAAGCCTGCGCGCCGAGTTTTCCTGGTTGGATTCGAACAGCCGACTCGTGGCTATCGCCGGATCCACCGATCCCGACGAGCGCTCGCCCTCCGGCGCCTCGGATGCAGTGCGGCGATTCACGGCATCAGCCCTCGATGACGCTGCCAAGCGGGCCTTAGACGCCGTCGGGCGACCGGGGAGAGTGCTGCCCGACGCGCTCCCCTCCACGGTTCTGAAGTGGGCGGAGTCCGAACGCCTCGATACGGTGGTTATGCCGAACGCACCGGTAGGCCCGGTGCAGCAACGGATGCTGACGCTCGGCGCCGCTCTCGCCTCGGAGGGAATAACGGTCACGATCGTCAGGCGGCACTGGGACACGCTCGCTTGGCCCTACGCCGCGCGCGGGTTCTTCCCTTTTCGCGAGCATATTCCTGAACTGCTGCGGCAGCAGGGCTTGTAGACCCGGGACCCTGACACAGGGCGCCACGATTAGCAGAGTCGAGCATCCGCCGGACACATCACGCGGCACAATGCTTAGAGCGTCGGTAACTGCTTACTAGTCGGTCTGGGAAAATCGGAAAGCTCAAAACCCCCACTTCGGAGGCAACGGGACACCGGCGGTGTTCAGTCAATACTGCGATGTATTTCACAACGCCGTGCCCACATTGGAGGAGCACGCGGAGAGTATCGTTGCAACCTCACATCGTCGAGGAAATGCCCTGTCACCAATGCTTTTCTGGGGATTTCGGCTACGGTCCCTAACCGTGCAGGAGACCCCGCAAGGGTTCCCCTCTGACACGGCCTCAGAGTATTCGACCGTTGCGTGGATCAGCCCCAGATCTGTCGTGCTCGATGTCCGTCAAACGAGATGCTGGGGATGCTCTCTCCTGGCCAGGCGCTCGACGGCGTACTGCCTCGAACGACACCCCGGGCCTAGGCTCGCGCTCGGTAGGGCGCTCAGGTGTCCGCGAATCGAGGGGTGGTCGAAATGGAATTCAGTGCTCTTTCGTGGTGGATCTTCTGGGTGGTGGTCCAGGTTCTCGTTGTGGTTGGCGTCGTCGTGGCTCTGGGGCTTTTCATCCGCTGGGGACGGCGCAAGAGTGCGATTCTGGAGTCAAGCAATCCACGGGAGGGTCAGGGGCCCGCTGCCACCGGAAAGTAGCGAGCGCATGGCTGGGCGCGATAAATGCACGCTTCCGATCTGGACAGGCATCATCGTTGCCACCTCGCGGTTTTACTCGACTACGACCGCCTTTCGCTGACCTGCTCTAGCAGCGCAGGCAGTGTTCTGGCGATATAGGGGGACTCGGAGAAGTTCGACTCGGTATACGAGGAGAGAAGCCAAGCTTCAAAGGATCGCTCCCAGGTGTCGAGAATCACACCATCACCTTTCGGGGTGAACGCCGAAACCCCACCTCGAAGTCGTTGCGCACACTCCTCAACGAGGAGATCATTCACCGCATCCAACAGCACATCATCGGTAGGGAACAGGGAACGGAAGGCGTGCGGATGAAGCCCAATCTGTTTGCAAACATCGCTGACCAGCCTCTGATTCACGCCACCGCCGGTCGCGAGGGAGACTCTCGCCGCGACCGTGATCCTGCGCCGAATGGATCCGCGCTGCCGCGCGATCCTCGCCGCTGGACTCACCTCAATGAACCGAAGCCGCTTCCACTCTGGTCGGCACCGATGCGCGCAGAAGATCAGCCGCCTTCTCGCCGATGATGATGGATGGAGCATTCGTGTGCCCCCGGATGATCTCCGGCATGATCGACGCGTCGGCGATGCGAAGTCCCTGCACGCCGCGCACACGCAACTCCGGGTCGACCACTGATCCAGCATCCGATCCCATGCGAGCGGTGCTCGTCGGGTGGTAGAGGGTCTGTGAGAACTCATCGATCACCGTGGCATCACGCTCGGCCGCTGTCTGAGCATCCGACCCGGCGGGTTGGATGAACTTGCCGTCAGTCCGCGTTGGAGCGAACGCCGTGGCGGCAAGAATACGCTCGCACACGCCGAGGCCCGCGAGTAAAGTGTTACGGTCTTCTCCGTTCGGATCGCCCAGGTAATTCGGATCGATCAGCGGTTTCGCGAGCGGATCGGCGGAGGCGAGTCGCACGCTTCCGAGGCTCTTGGGCCGCAGCAGAATAGCGCCGACACTGACGCCGTGCCGCGGCGCGGCCACGAGCCCCTCACCGATATATGGCACGGCGGCGAAGAGCACCTCGATGTCGGGGAAGGCGAGCGATGGGTCGGTCTTGACGAAACCGTACGCCTCCGCAATGTTGGAGGTGAGCATGCCGCGCTGCTGCGAGACGAAGTCGTTGAGCTGCTCCTCGGTCTCGGCACCGAAGAGGGTGTCATCGTCGGTCTCGACTGCCAGCGCCGCGAACAGGTGGTCGCGCATGTTCAATCCGACCTCCGGAGCATCGACGAGCACGGTGATTCCGAAGGAGCGGAGGTGCGTCGCATCGCCGATGCCCGACAGCATGAGCAACTGCGGTGTGTTCACCGCTCCGCCGCTCAGCACGATCTCGCGGCGCGCGAAGACCGAGGTCGGGGTGCCCTCGCTGAGGTACTCGACACCGACAGCGCGGGTTCCGTCGAACAGCACTCGAGTGGCGTGTGCCCCGGTGCGAACGACCAGGTTGGAGCGTTCGGCTGCCGGCGCAAGGTAGGCGGCCGACGTGTTGTGCCGCATGCCGCCACGCTGGCTCACCATCGTTTGACTGACCCCTTCCGGGTTTGCCGAGTTCGGCGCGACGAGTGGCATTCCGACCTCGGCGGCAGCCTCAAGAAAGGTTGCGGTATGCGATCGAGGGCTGCGTTGGTGCGAGATCGAATTCGCGCCGTCCGTGCCTTGGTCGGGATCGCTGTTGCCCTCCACTGCCTCCGCCTTGCGGAAATACGGCAGGAGCGCCTCGTACGACCAGCCGTCCCCGGCGAGCCTTGCCCAGTGGTCATAGTCGGCAGC
The DNA here is from genome assembly GCF_004403155.1 of Cryobacterium sp. Hh7. NCBI lineage: Bacteria > Bacillati > Actinomycetota > Actinomycetes > Micrococcales > Microbacteriaceae > Cryobacterium > Cryobacterium sp. Hh7. The sequence continues at coordinate 19,639 of NZ_SOHG01000070.1, forward strand.
GAATCCGCGCACCCACATCATGGCGTTCAGGGAGGATGAGCCGCCGAGCACCTTGCCACGTGGCCAGTAGATCGACCTCCCCGTTAGCTCGGCCTGCGGCTCGGTCTGGTAATTCCAGTCGGCATCGGACTTGAACAGCTTCGGGAACGCGGCCGGGATGACGATTTCCTGCTTATCGTCGACACCACCGGCTTCAAGCAGCAGAACGGAGATACTCGCGTCTTCGGTGAGTCGAGCTGCGACAGCTGCTCCGGGCGATCCTGCACCGACGACGATGTAGTCGAATTCTTCAGCGTTGGTACTCATACGAGCGCTCCTTTTGACCGCAGATCCTTACGCAGGATCTTGCCTGACGCCGACTTCGGGATGAAGTCGATCATTTCCACCTGTCGAACCTTCTTATGCGGGGCCACCCGATCGGCGACCCACATCATGATCTCCTCCCCGGTGAGCGTGGCCTCCGGTTGCAGTCTCAGGAATGCTTTTGGCACCTCTTCACCATCCGCGTCGATCACACCGATGACTGCGGCGTCGGCGATTTGGGGATGCCCCAGCAACAACGACTCAAGCTCTGCGGGCGCGACCTGATATCCCTTGTATTTGATGAGCTCTTTGAGTCGGTCAACGACAGTCACGTACCCCTCGGCGCTCACCGTTGCGATATCGCCGGTGTGCAGAAAACCGTCGGCGTCGATGGTCGCCCGGGTTGCTTCATCGTTTCCGAGGTAGCCCACCATTATGTTCGGGCCGCGGCACAGCAATTCGCCGGGCTCACTCACGCCCACGGCCGGGATCTCGATGTCGTCTCCGGTGAGCGGGTCAACGATACGGCACTGCACGTTTGGCACCGTCAGACCGACCGAGTTCAGGGGAATGTCGGTTCGACCTCGGGGTGAGGCATGCGATACCGGGCTCATCTCGGTCATTCCATAGCCTTGGAGAACCTCGCAATTCAGCCGCTCGGCAACAGCGCCGCCGACGATGCCGTCTAGGAGCGTGGGTCAGTAGTAGCAAAGTTTAAAACGCCGGTCGATTTCCCGGCCGTGGGGTGTTGGTCTGGGAAAATTGCTTATGAGCGATTCTGATGGCCTGTTCCCCGCGACAGAACTTGAACATGTTGACCCGATCGTGGATGACGGGGTCGAGGCTGGCGCTGGTGTGAACAAACGTTTTCGGGCGTTCGAACCGGCGGCAGTGATGCTGGTACCGCCGTCGTTGGATGAGTGGCTGCCGCAGAATCACCTGTCTCGGTTCATCGCGGACATCGTGGAAACTCAGCTGGACCTGAAGAAGTTCTACGCGTCCTACGCGAAGTCGAAGGGCCAGCCCCCTTACGACCCCCGGCTGATGGTCCGCGTCTTGCTTTACGGGTACTGCGTCGGGGTTCGCTCGTCACGGGAGTTGGAACGGGTCTGTGTGGATGTCGTCGCGTTTCGCTGGTTGGCTGCGCAGCAGGCACCGGATTTTCGTTCCATCGCTCGGTTCCGCAAACGGCATCTGTCGAGCCTGGGGAACGTGTTCTTGCAGGCGTTGGAACTGTGTCGGGCGGCCGGAATGGTCTCGCTCGGGCAGGTCGCGTTGGACGGCACGAAGGTGCGTGCGAACGCGTCCCGGCGGAAGGCGATGAGTTATGCCCGGTTGACGGAGAAGCAGAAAGTCCTCGCCGATGAAGTCTCTGCGCTGCTGGCTGATGCCGATGCAATCGATGACGCTGAGGATGCCCGGTTCGGGAGAGACAAACGCGGTGACGAGTTGCCGCCGGAGCTCGCCCGGCGGGAGTCACGCCTGGTTAAACTCGCTGAGGCACGCGCCGCGTTGGAGGCCGACGCGGCCGCTCGGGCACGGAAAGACGCGGAGAAGAAGGCCCGGGACAAGGGCGACGATGACGATGCTGTCGCGCAGAAAGATGATGACGCGGCCAAGAACGCGGTCGTTGCTCCGAAGGCGCAACGCAACTTCACTGACCCGGATGCGCGGATCATGAAGACCGCGGACGGGTCTTTCCATTACGCCTACAACGCGCAAGCCATCGTTGATGCCGACCACCAGATCATCGTCGCAACGACGCTGACGAATATTGGCGTGGATGTTGAACAGGTCGTGCCGCTGGTTACGAAACTCCACGCCACGAGCGGCGTCCTGCCCGGTCAGTTCCTGGCCGATGCCGGCTATTGTTCAGCAGCAAATCTGGATTACGCGAAGACTGTTGAAGCGGCCAGCGACGGCCGGACCGAGTTTTTCATCGCGACCGGCCGGGTCAAGCACGGTGAGCGTGTTCCCGACGTTCCCCGCGGCCGGATCCCGGCCGATGCGACGCTCCGGGAGCGCATGGCGCGGAAGCTGAAGACGAAGAAGGGCCGCGCGGTTTACGCCCGGCGCAAAGCGATCGTGGAGCCCGTGTTCGGTCAGATCCACACCCGGCAAGGGAAATTCGTCCTGCTCCGCGGGTTGGAGCAAGCAGCCCATGAGTGGGACCTGATGGCCGCCTGCCACAACTTGATGAAACTGCACACCATGCACACCAAGGCGCTCCTGGCCACGCAAAGCGCCCCGACGGCCCGACCGGCTACCTAATGAACAGGGCCGAGACCGCCCTGACGGGCGGTCTCGGCCCCGATCCAACGAAGTCACGGCGGCCCTGGCCCTATTTTCGCTCGGCATCAAAGATCAGACATCGAAAACCTGGCTGATCCCTCCATCAACGCCTCGGTCTGTTCTCGGCAGCTTGGCCTGCAACTCGCGGCCCAACTTCGAGTAGACGTTACTGACTCACGCTCCTAGGGGCGCCGCCCCCGAGAACACCGTGCGCAGGCTCGACAGGTCAAATTCGCTCACCAGCGGATGCTTCGCAAGCGCCACCGCGATGGGAGGAGCGATGAAGACGTAGGTGATGCGCTCGGACTGGATGAGACTGAGGAAATCAGTCAGATCGAATCGTGCCATGGTCACGAGGATGCTTCGTTGTGCCAGAGAGATGTTGAGCAACACCGTCATGCCGTAGATGTGGAAGAACGGCAGCACAGCCAGAACGCGATCATCGGCGCTCACGCCGATGATGGGTGCCGACTGCGCAACATTGGCCACGAGATTGCGGTGGGTGAGCATGACGCCCTTGGCCTTGCCCGTCGTGCCCGAACTGTATGGCAGCACGGCCAGGTGCGTTGCCGGATCGAAATGTACCTCGGGCGCGGGATGCGCCTCCACGATCAGGTCGGCCAGACTCGTGCTCCCGCTGACCTCACCGATGCTGATGATGTTGTCTGCTGCCACACCGGCGAAATCGGCGGCTTCCGCAGAGACGGCGAACAGCGTATCCGCTGCGATGATGGCTACCGCTTTGGAGTCGGCCAGCTGCGTGGCCATCTCACCGGCCGTCGACAGTGCGTTGACGGTCGTCGCCGTAGCGCCAGCTCGAAGAATGCCATGGAACGCCACGGCGAAAGCGGATCGGTTCGGGGAGTGCAGCGCCACGACGCTACCCACACCGATGCCACGAGCGGCGAGTGCCCCCGCAACTGCTTCGATCTGGCGCACCAACTCGCCGTACGTGGTGGTCTCACGGGTCGCCCCGTCGACGAGGGCAATGTGGTTCGCGGATGCGACTTCGAGTGAACCGAAGAGGTGGTCAAAGACGCTGAGATTGGGGATTTCGACGTCGGGAAAGGGACTGGTGAACACGGCGGCTCGCCTTCTGGCTGGGGATGAGTGTGGGGGAGCGTGCGGGATAACCGGAGGGTCAGGCCCGGAATGCCGCCAGGAAGATGGCGGGCATCTTCAGCCATGACGGCTTGGCCGCGAAACCCGCGAGACGACGTCCGGTCGTCGCGGCGGAACGCGCCTGCACGAACCACGGCGGCTTCGGGAAAAGAGTGAATTCTCCGTGTGCGAACGATCGCGGAAACGGCCGGAACGGGCCGCGAACGATCGTGCGCTCTGGCCGATCGATGAGCAGGGCGTTGTGCACGGTTCCAATGCCACTCTGCACGTTGTCGATGGTGGCACCGGGGAAGGCGCCCCACGACGCGGTTGCTGTGAGGAATCCGAGGCCGGTCCACGCATTGATGGCGATCGTGCCGTAGCGCAGGCGTGCAATGGACTCGAGGAACCCGGTTCCGAGCTGCCGGATGACCTTGGGCTCGACAATGAGATTCGCACCGAGGGTGCCGACGAACTCGTCATTGGCCAGCGTGACGGCGGCGTCGAGGAAGGCTTGCCCCGTGCCCGGCACTTCGACAACGCCCAGCACCGGGGAGAAATATTCCGTGGTGATCACGTTCGATGCGTCGTCTTCGGCTGTGACATCGATCAACAGGCGGCAGCCGTCTTGGCCCATCCGCTCGGCGGTCGGATACGCAGCCGATGCGGCTCTCATGCGCCCATCGCTGCCGGGGTACCAGGCGGGGCGTTGAGGTGCTGCCGCCAGTGCCCGTCGGAGTTCGGCGAGGAACGCTTTCTTCTGGGGCCAGTTGCTGCTGACGACAACCACTTGGCCGGCAATGCAGTTGTATCCGCCGTTGTGCAAGCGCTGAGTAACGACGTGCTCGGCCTGATAGCGTAGGTCATGCTTCGTCCATGCGCTCGGAAGCACAATGATGGGCGATACTCCGCCGAGTTCGCTGGTGATCGGTTTGCCTAGTAACGGGGTGCCCGTTGCTTTGCGCCTCGCGGCATCCGCGCCCGTTCCCCAGACGATGGCATCGTGTGTTGCCGCACTCCCAGTGATGTGCACGTGCGCGATGCCATTGTGCTGCGTGAGATACGCACCGACGTCGCCGGCGCCCTGCACGATACGAAGCACTCCGAATTTGATCAAGGGGGCGAGAGCCTTATCAAAAACGGATTTCATTCCAGCCATGACCGGGTTGAGTTTGAGCAGCACCGACCGGTTGTTCGCGACGATCTCGTACAGCACGTCGAGCGGCGGAATCGACGTGATATTGCCGGCGCCGAGCACGAGTCCCACTCCGCCCGACCTTGTCGGCGTGAGCTCACCCAGGCCAGCGCTGGCCCGTACCTCCTCGGGAGAGCGGCCAGGAGCCATCCAAATCTCAGCGCTGAATCCGTGCAGCAGCAACCACTCGTACCCGTTGGTCGGAAGTACCGGGACGATGACGCGACCGCCGGGGGCCGTTCTGAATCGGCTGCTGGCAAGGGGGCTCCTCCCCGCAGCGAGGGCTGCGATGGACTGAGCGAGGGTACCGGCGCCTGAAAGGCTGGCATACGGGCCGGAGATCCACTCTTCCCCGACGAGCTGTGATGACGGGTCTAGTCCCTTGATCGCAGCGGCAGTCTCCGCCCATTCCTGAGCGGCCGCCGTCATGGCTGCGTGCACAGCTCCCAGTAATGCGGCTCGTTCGGAAAGTGGGGTGCTGGCCCAGCGCTTGGCACCCGAGGCCAGCTCGATGATGGCGGCGTCGAGTTGGTCGCGCTGCTGCTGGTCGAGGGGCCGAATGGGCTGTGTCCTCGACATCGGATCGGTGGTAGTCATCAATCTCCTTTGATTGTTGCCTGACGGCGACCCGGATTCCGGGTTGCGGTGTCAGGCTAGTCTCGGCTCCACCGTCAGCGATAGCGATGGGCCGCCGCCGCGATTTCGGAACTGTGCATTGTGCGGCCGCACAACCAAACGGAAGAGTCACCGGATTACACTGTGCAAATGGAACGCAATGAAGCGCCGCAGAGCATGCCGACCCAGGATGTCATGGTGGACGGCGCTCGCGAGCTCTTCTCGGGCATGATCGACTCGGTCGGCGAGTTATCAGACAGCATCGTTGCCCAGATCATCAACGGCGAGCACGACTACGCCGAGAGCGTGCTCGGCGCCGGTGTGCTCGAAGGTATCGTGCATGACAACCTCGAGGCGATCCTGCAGTGCCTGCTCGGCATCAATGACTCGCTCGCCGCACCCCGCCATGCCGGCCGCGTGAAAGCGGAGCACGGCATCCCCATGGCGAGTCTCCTGCACGCATACCGGCTTGCCGGTCTACACCTGTGGGACGCGTTGATGGCGAAGGCGACGACGCCCGAACACGCAACAGCGCTGCTTACCGCGTCATCCGGAGTATGGGGCATTATCGACCGGTACTCGAGCGCCGCAGCGGAGACGTACCGAGAGGTCGTCGACGAACGGGAACGCAAAGACCAGCAGAGCAAGAACGTCGTGCTGCTCGCGATTTTGGAAGGCGAGTTCTCGGGGGATGCCGGTCGAGCGGTTCGTGCTCTTGGCCTTCCCAAGGAGGCAACCTTCGTCGTTCTTGCCGTTGAGATGCGGCACTCAGATGATGACCCAATTCCCGCCATAACCGACCGACTGCGGGGGATGGGGGTCAGCTCCGCCTGGGCTCCGTGGAAAGGTGAGTATCTGGGCCTGCTCGGAAGTGTGGCGGGTGCGCACCCTTCCGCCGCCGCGCACGCACTGGTCGGAACCGTCAGTTCACGAATCGGGGTGAGCCTGCCGATACAAGCCCTCGAGCGCGCGCCTGTCGCGGTGCGACAAGCGCTTTTGGCCATGCGTTGCATCGCCCCCGCCGCGGTGGGAGTGCATCTCTACGGCGCGGCCCCGATCGATACCATTCTTGTGTCTCAACCCGCATACGCTGCCGAACTCCGCGATGGCGTTCTCGGCGGGCTGGCTGACCTTGATCCAGACGATGCCCGCGTGCTTCTGGACACGCTTGAATGCTGGTTCACCACCGACGGTTCGACCGCCGAGTGCGGCAAGCAACTTCATTGCCACCGAAATACGGTACTTCACCGACTGGGGCGGATAACCGAGATGACCGGGCGTTCCGTAGCCAAACCCGTGCAGGCGGCCGAACTTTTCACCGCCCTTCGAGCGGTACGACTGGCCGGTTTGTGGGCGAAGCCCGTGCGCGCGCCCTTGCGGGCAGCCCCCCGGAGCGCTTGAGCGGACTCACATCTGATGGTGTTGTCGCTCGCTGGGCACTGCAACGGTCGTCGCAGCTTTCGCGGTCGTCGTGGTCGCGATGAACATTGGTCCTAGGGGAAAAGAACCATGGCTCTCCCCGGTCTGGGCGGCGGCGGCGCGGGTGCATATTTTCGGGCCACAGGGCCACAGGGCCACAGGGCCACAGGGCCACAGGGCCACAAGGCCACAAGGCCACAGGGTCGCTGGGTGCGGCTGGGTCTATTTCAAGGCGGCTCGAGAGGAGAGGGCGGGTTACACAACAACGTGCAATCTTTCTCCTGAGCTACCTCAAGTTGATTATCAGACGGGGGAAGTCCTGAGAGAGGTGGGGGAGCCTCTGCTTATGGTCTATAGCGCGCAACAGCGGAAGGGAAGGTAGCAGGCGCCCAACTGAGCTGCTCCGGAGAGTCTTCTTTTGTGGCGATAGTATGCGGCCCCGCCGGGGCTGTCTTCGGCGGCGTCCCAGGCATTCTCGAGGTCAGGCATGCGGACGTAGTGTGTTCGGATGCGGTGGTCGCGGGCGATGCGACGCCGGTGCAGGCCATCCCAGGGTGGAAGGGGCTTTTCGGGTGGTGCTCAGCCACACCAACGGCGCGAGCTGTCGATGGCGCTCACGTACATTAGGGGTGGAACTTACCGACGTAATTATTCAGGGGTGGGTTGAGCATTTCAGCACCACCCATTGGTGCATTTCAGCACCACCGATCGTGCGAGAGAACGCCAATCGTGGTTTGGCCGGGAGCCACTGACGCTATCCGTCATCAATCACGCGCTGGCCACCGCGCTGTGGTCCCTCATGTTCTAAGTACCCGTCTCCACCCAGACCGTGTTGTGGATGATGCGGCCCATGATCGCGTCTGTATGAACTCCGGGGCGGAGGCGCTGGTGTCAGGCCTTCTGCTGATACTGAGTGCAGAAGCGCGTCGACCCAGCAGCGTGTCGCGTTTCGATTCCGCTGGCCAGTCCAGCGGCTACTCGCCAATGACCAACGGCGTGAAGAATGTATATTCACACAGGAACGTGCAGGCGCAGCCAGGAGTGTCGTGGGCTGCGACCCAGGCTTTCTCGAAGTCGGGCATCCCTACGCCATTCGCACCGATGCGGTGCAAGCTGTTAACGCGATTGAAAATCGTCAGCAATGAATATAGTTACGCGGAGGTTTTCTAAGAGTCAACGTGCACTCTTGACGACATTCGGGTGGTCTTTTAGAATTTTGGCCGTGCTTGATCTCGGAAAGGCGCCGGATCGCGATGGCCGTTCGCGGTGAGATTTGACGCACGCACATTTATTCAACGTTTATTGCCTCGAAACAGGCCGAAGCCAGTCCAGCTATTTCGAGAGAACGGAGGCCTCTAGACCGAAGAACTCCTCGTCAGGTCGAGAATACTCGAGGTTTTGGCGCGTGCCTTGAAGACTCAATAAGGAGCAGGGCGCAAACCGTCGGTCCCGGGTTCAAGTCCCGGCCGCCCTACTGTAAAATAGATCTGATCAGGGTTTCTTGTCTTTACCGAAAGGGCAAGACTTGACGCACTATCCGTTTATTAACCGTTTATTCAAAAATTTTCGCCTTCTCAGGGTCTTCGTAGAGAAGGTGCACGACCCAGTTCGAGTTGTCTGGAGTGACCTCGATTACCTACTGGTTATGGACAGCGAACGACACTTCGGGCTCGGGCTTGAGCCGGTTTTAACGACAAGTGAACTTGCCGAATATCTCGGCGTGCAGGCGCAGGCGATCTACGACTTGCGCGCCGACGGCCGTGGCCCTTCCGGCATTCGAGTCGGGCGGGAGATCCGCTACCGCGTTTCAGACGTGGTGCGGTGGCTGGACGGTCTCCACGAGCCGGAACCATCCAGCGCCCACGGGGACAGACGCTGATGGCCGGACGACCCCGGCTCCCGATCAGCACGTTCGGTGCCATTACGACTCAACAGGTCAGTCTCGGGATTTTTCGCGCCGTGACTCGCTTCCGCGACTGGGACGGTCAGACGCGCAAAGTGACAGCGACCGGCTCGAGTCGTAATGACGCGCAGGCAGCCCTCAAGTCGGACCTAGCGGGAGTTTCCTAGCTAGCCTCGGTCAGAGTTCCAGAAGTGCTGGTCAACTCGGGTTTTGGCGGCTGGGTTTTGTATGACCTAACTTTTCTTCG
>NZ_SOHG01000024.1:0-72020 GCF_004403155.1 Cryobacterium sp. Hh7
AGCACCAGTACTGTAGAGTATTGGAATACGTAACATAATTGAATAGTTCACTCAGAGTGTTTGGGTGGCGAAGCGATAATTGTTCGAAACGACTTGACGATCACACTTCGGTGTGGTTCATCACAAGATGTTTCGGCGGCTATAGCGAGAGGGAAACGCCCGGTCACATTCCGAACCCGGAAGCTAAGACTCTCAGCGCTGATGGTACTGCAGGGGGGACCCTGTGGGAGAGTAAGACACCGCCGGACTTAACTTAGAAAAAACAAAGAGGCCACCCGAAAGGGNCAAACAAAAAGGCCACCCGAAAGGGTGGCCTTTTTTTACGTTAACGAGCCACCCAAGGGTGGCCTTTTTGCGTTAACGTGCGTTGCCGGGACTAGTCGTCCACGCGGGTGGCCCGTTGCTTTTCGCTGATGCGGATCTCCTGCGCTTATCCAGCTGCGACGCGCCCAATCGGCGCGAGGATGGCGACCGTCTCGCCGATCCACTCGTCTGCGGCGGGCATGGCCATGACCAGTGCGAGGAGCTTCACGGCCCCCGCTCCGATGATCACGGCGCCGTTGATAGAGACATAAAGAATCGGTGGCATCGCCGTGCCGAATACCGGTTCGGTCAGGAACACCTGGAGCCCCCAGTAGTGCGTTTAACGCAGCGAGGTCTCCATACCCGACGCGCCGCCCACGTGTGTCACGTCGCAGCGAGCATGTTCCCGCTCGCACTCATCCGTTGGTCGAGCTTGTCGAAACCGCCATCGACCAACGCGAGGCGGCCTGCGAAAACCAGCCACTGTGGTTCTCTAGCGGTTGGGGAAGCCGTGGGGGAGGCCGGTCAAGACCGGGGCCAGGCGGGCGAGACGCTCACGTTCGAGGAGGAGCGCGGTGTACTCGCGTTCGCGGCGCACTGCGGCGACTCCAGCGAGAAGGTACTCGGCGGAAGATTCAGGCAATGGCGAGACGAACGGAGTGACCTCGGCGGCCAGGGATTGAGCCAGGTGCTCGCGCGTGAGCGGAGTGAGGTGTGGAGACTGGCGCAGGTATTGGGCGACGCGGCGGGACAGGCGGTCGGGCAGCCGGGCGACGTCGACGGTCTGGGACCAGACCAGGAGTTCTGAGGGGAGCGGTCGCACGACCTCGCGGTTGCGCGGCACGCGCTCGTGCTGGCTGTAGGTGCCGGCGAGCAGGTCGCCAAGGCGCTTGGAGCGGCCATTGAGGAGGGCCACGGTTGCGGCCAGTCCGCCGACGGTCATCACAATCTCAAGCACGCCGGTGAGGGAACGGATGAAGGCGTGCCGCAGTGAGATCGCTCCGCCGTCGTCGCGCACAATGCGGGCGCCAATGGCGAGTTTGCCGAGCGAACGGCCCTGTGTGAGAGTTTCGACCAGCACGGGCACGACCAGAATAGAGAAGACCAGCGCGGCGATCACGACCGCCTGGGTGAGCGCCGGGTCGGCGCTGTCCCCGAAGGTCACAAAGAAAGCCAGCAGAATGAGCAAATACAGGGCTGCGTAGGCGATCGTGTCGATGATCGAGCCGGCAGCGCGCAGAATGACGCTGGCCGGCCGCACGTCGAGCGCAACCGCCTCGCCGGTCACGAGCTCGTCATCGCGCGCCAAGTCGTCATGTTCGGCACGATCAGACGGACGCGCGGTCTCCTTCATGTCTACTATTGAACCAGATGGATCTCGACGCATACACGGCAGCGCATCGCGCAGACTGGGACCGCCTGACCGAGCTCGGGGCCAGTCGGCGTCTGACCGGTGCCCAGGCGGACGAGCTGATCGAGCGGTATCAGGCTGGAGCCACCCAACTCTCCGCCATCAAGTCCACCGCCGGGTCGACCCTCGAGGGGGATCGGCTATCGGTCGGTCTGTCGCGGGCGCGGCTGAGGTTCACCGGCGTGAGTGCCAATGTTTTGGCGCAGATTCCCCGGTTCTTCCTGGCTCAGCTTCCCGCGGCCCTGTACCGGCTGCGCTGGCTCACCCTCGCCGTTGCCGTCGTGACGTTCGCGGTTGCCGCGCTTTACGCCGTGTGGGCGTTCAACGATCCGCAGGTGCTGGCCAACCTGGGAACGGATGCCCAACTCGCGCAGATCGCGAATGAGGATTTCGTGGGGTATTACTCGGCGAACCCGGCGGCATCGTTCACCGGGATGGTCTGGACCAACAACGCCTGGATCGCTGCGCAATGCATCGCTTTCGGCATCGTCGGAGTGTACGTGCCGTTCATTATTCTGCAGAACGCGATGAACCTCGGGACCACGGCGGCCGTGATGTTCGCCTATGACAAGGGTGACGTGTTCTTTCTGTATATCGCTCCGCACGGTCTGCTTGAGCTCACCGCGATTTTTGTGGCGGCGGCCGGTGGGCTACTGATCTTCTGGGCCTGGATCGCTCCCGGCGCACGCACCCGCGGGCAAGCCCTCGCCGAAGACGGGCGGGCGCTGTTCACGGTGGCCATTGGTCTGGTTTTCGTGCTGCTGGTGTCCGGCATTATTGAGGGCTTCGTCACCTCGCAGCCGTGGCCGTGGCCGGTCAAGATCGGCATCGGAGCAGTCGCTCTGGGTGCCTTTCTGGCGTACATGATCGTCGTCGGTGGCCGTGCCTTCCGGGCCGGCGAGACCGGCGACCTCGGCGAATTCGAAGCCGGAAGCACCCGAATCTACAGCGCCTGAGTTAGAGCCGCCCGGCGGCCTTCAGCGCGATGTACCGGTCGGCCAGGGCCGGCGGAAGCTGCGCGGGGGAGTCGGTGACGACATCCGCTCCCAGCTGACGGATCGCGGCCGACACGCGGGCCACGTCGAGCAGGGCCCGCTCAGCTGCCGCAGCCCGGTAAATCTCGTCGCGGCCACCGCGCTCACCGGCCGCGAGAACGGTGACCGGGTCGAGAACGGATGCCACCACAACCGTGTGCCGTTTGGTCAGCTGGGGCAGCACCGAGAGCAGCCCGGTCGAGGCGCCGGCAGCGTCGATCGAGGTCAGCAGCACGATCAGGGCATGCTGGCTCGTGATTGAGCGCACCTGGGCGGGAACGGCCGCCCAGTCCATTTCGATCAGTTCCGGGTCGATCAGGGCCATGGAATCGACCATCTGCGCCAGCAGCGCGGCCCCGCTGGCGCCCTGCACCCGACCGCGCACCCGCCGGTCGAAGGCGAGAAAGTCCACCCGGTCGCCAGCGACCGAGGCGAGGGCGGCGAGCAGCAGCGCGGCCTCGAACGCGGTGTCCAGCCGTGGTTCGTCGCTCACCCGGGCCGCCGAGGTGCGGCCGGTGTCGAGCACAATGACCACGCGGCGATCCCGTTCCGGCCGCCAGGTGCGCACCATCACATCGTTCCGCCGGGCGGTGGCGCGCCAGTCGATCGAGCGCACGTCGTTACCGCGCACGTATTCACGCAGACTGTCGAATTCGGTGCCCGGCCCGCGCAGCATCACGCTGGTACGCCCGTCGAGCTCCTTCAGCCGGGTGATGCGGGACGGCAGGTGTTTGCGAGCGTGAAACGGCGGTAGGACCCGGATGCGCCCGGGCGCGTTCAGGGTCACCTGACGGTTCCAGAGACCCAGCGGGCCGCGGGAGCGCACCGTCACCTGCAGGGTTCGACGTTCGCCCCGGCGAAAGGGCGTGAGCACGAGCGAGACGAGGCGCCGTTCTCCCGGCGGAATTTCGATCGGGGTGCGGTTGGTGCTGGCACCCGCCGACGGTTGCCAGGCGTCGCGCACAACGCCGACCAGGCGTCGACGGCCGGAATTGCTGAGGTAGAGCCCGCTCGTGACCGATTCGCCGAGTCGTACGCGGGCGGGCAGCATCCGTTCGACGGTCAGTGCGCGCGGCGAGGCGGCGAGAGCGAGGTCGATGCCGCCGAGCACGAGCACCAGCAGCAGCCAGGCTGAAAGCAGCCCGAAAGCGACCGGCGCCGTGTTTCCGAGCAGCACGATGGGCACCACGCCGAGAGCGACGAGTGCAACGAACCGTCCGCTGATCGTCATCGTTAGATCGGAACCTGAACCTGCTGCAGCACGCCGCGCAGTATCGCATCGACCGAGACGCCCTCGAGTTCGGCCTCGGGTCGAAGCTGCACGCGGTGCCGCCAGACCGGCAACACCATCGCCTGCACGTGATCGGGCGTGATCGCGTCATACCCGCTCAGCCAGGCCCACGCCTTGGCCGCCGCGAGCAACGCGGTCGTTCCGCGCGGGCTCACGCCGAGTTTGACCGAGGGGCTCACGCGCGTGGCGCGGGCCAGGTCGACGAGGTAGGCGAGCACATCCGCGCTCGAACCGACCCGAGAAACCGCAGCCTGCGCCGCCGCGAGTTCCGCCGCACCCAGCACCGCCGTGACGCCGGCACCGGCCAGATCGCGCGGGTTGAATCCGGCCGCGTGGCGCCGCAGCACCTCGATCTCCTCGGTGCGCTGCGGCACGTCGAGCACGAGTTTGAGCAGAAACCGGTCGAGCTGGGCCTCGGGCAGCGTGTACGTGCCCTCGTACTCGATCGGGTTCATGGTCGCCGCCACGATGAACGGCTCCGGCAGCCCCAGCGACTCGCCGTCGACGCTGACCTGACGTTCCTCCATCGCTTCGAGCAGTGCCGACTGGGTCTTCGGCGGCGTGCGGTTGATTTCGTCGGCGAGCATGATGTTTGTGAACACCGGCCCCCGCCGAAACTCGAACTCGCCGGCCCGTGCGTCATAGATGAGCGACCCGGTCACATCGCCCGGCATCAGGTCGGGCGTGAACTGGATGCGCTTGGTATCGAGGCTCAGCGCCTGGCTGAGCGTGCGCACGAGCAGCGTCTTGGCCACCCCCGGCACGCCCTCGAGCAGCACATGGCCGCGGGCGAGCAGGGCGATGATCAGCCCGGTCACCGCGCCGTCCTGGCCGACGACGGCCTTGCCGACCTCGGCGCGCACCCGGTTGAGCGACGCGCGCAGGGCTGCTGCCTCATCGGCGACCGGAAGTTGGGTAGGCGTGGTGGGAATCGTCATGGTTCCATTCTTTCGGCTGGATCGGTTAAAGACTGTTGTGAAACGGATGCCGCCACTCCCGCAGCGACGGCCCGGCTGGCCGCGCGTTCCAGAGCCTGCAGCGCGTCCGACAATGCCAGAAGTTGGGCATCGCTGGTGGGAACAGCCTCGACCAGTACACTGCGTACCTCGGCCGGGGTGCGCCCGGTGATCCCGGCAACGGTGAGCATGATCTCCTCCAACGCGGCGAGATGCCCGAGCCCGACGGTGCTGGCGAGTCGCTGCACCGCCCCGATTCGGAGCGCATCGAGGGCGCGCAGCCGGGCATTGCCGCGGGCATAGAGCCGGGCGCGACCCTCCATGGTCTCGCTCGCCTTCACCGTGACCGGCAGGTTCTCGGCCACGAGCGGCCCAAATCGCCGTCCCCGCCAGAACGCGGCGGCCACGGCGGTCAGCCCGAGCAGCAGCAGCACCGGGGTCACCCAGCCGGGCGTCAGCGCGGCGAGCGAGGGCGGCCCGGTGCGGGGCAGGTCGGCGAGCGTCGGCAGGTACCAGATCAGGGAGTCACTCTGGCCGAGCAGGCCGAGGGCCAGCGCCGCGTTGCCGTAGCCGGCCACGTTCTCGTTGTTGAACACCCGCAGGTCGGCGACCAGTGTGGTTCGGTCGTTGGCGACCATCGAGAATGTGTTGTCGCCGCTCGGAAAACAGCCCATCAGCAGGGAATCGACCGGAAGGGACAGCGTGTCGCCGCCGGGAATCAGCTCTTCGGCGCGGTTAGCGGCCGGTAGGGCGCAGTCGGCGACGAGAGATCCCGCGCCGGACACCCCGCCGAAACCGACGGTCGGAGCGAGCGACTGCAGGGTGAGAAAGTCCGGCGCCACGACAACGGTGCGCGCGGCCAGCCGGGTCAGCTGGGCCAGCTGGGAATCGACCAGATAGCTGTTTTCGTCGTAGAGCAGAACGGTTGAATCCGTTTCGGCCAGGCTTCGCACCTCGGCCAGGGAATCGGCCAGTGTCACGGTGACGCCCTGCTGGCGCAGCACCTCGACCAGGGCCATCGAACCGGCCGGAGCGGGGTTGTCCCCGGCCAGCGCGCGGCCGGCGACGTTGGCGCCGCCCGACACGAGCACGGCGACGATCGCGACCACGATGATGCCGGCACCGGCGATGATCCAGAATGAGGAACGGCGCAGCTGGGCGCGCAGGGTCGGAGTGGCGACATCCGTTTCACCAACGATCACGGGCGCGCTCACAGCACTCCAGCCAGCGGCGCGGGCGATGCCGCGCCGAGCTCGGCGTCCAGCTCCGTGAGGGCGCGATACTCCGCCTCCGTGCCGGCCTGCTCGAGGTAGCGCACGCGGTCGAAAATGTCAGCGGCGCTCGAGAGGGCAGCGCCGGACTGGGGGAATGCCAGCCCGGCCCGCGCTGCGAAATCGTGCGCGGTCGTGCCGGGGGTGACCGTCAGCACGGTGCGCTCCGCGAGACCGCGGGCCACGGCGCGAAAAATCTCTTCACAGGCGAGGCTCCAGTCGCCCACGCTGGCAGCTCGAGAGGCCGCCGTGCGCATCTCGGCGCTGCTGCGCTGGTCGACGGCGCCGAACAATTCGCTGCTGATCCGCCGCCGGAGAGCCAGTTTCGGAGCCCCGAACACCAGCCAGCTGGCCACGATCGCCGCGATCACGACCACGGTCGCGAGCACCGGCAGCCAGTTGGCGCCGCCACCGGACGGCAACGTCAGCGACTGCAGCCAGTCCAGAAAAGTCTGCGCGACCCGATCGAACCAGGTCGGCCTGGCCGCGGTGTACTGTGCCTTGGCGAGTTCCTCGCGCAGCCAGCTGCGGGCATCCGGTGCGTCGGGATCAACCGGGACACCGACCGCGCCGATGAGCAGCACCACGGCCACGGTCATGGCGCCGGGTGCCCGGTGACCAGATAGGGGTCCGGCACGTCGAAGCCCTGCGCCGCCGACTCCACGTAGCGTGCGAGTTCCAAATCGAGGCCCTCTTTGCGCATGCGCAGGTCGAGGTAAATCAGCGCGACGGCCGCCGACTGCACGACCGCGGCCACGGCCGCAATGGGGATGGCAACGATCAAGGTGACCACGAGCGTCACGATCGACGATTCAAAGGCAAAGGCACCGTTGGGGTCGACCAGCACGGTTCCGAAGCCGAGTACGAGCGAGACGGGAAGGCTGACGACCTGGCTGATGACCTGCACGATCAGGGTGACCAGCAGCAGCACGCCGAGCGTGCGCCAGAAATAGCCGCGAGTGAGCGACCATGACCGAATAACGGATGCCCGCACGCCCAAATTTTCGAGCACGATCAGGCTCGGCACCACACTGGTCTTGGTATAGAAGTAGAAGCTCGCCGCAGCGAGCAGCAGCCCGCCAAAGACGCCGACCAGAACCCCGGCGACGATGCCCGCGACACCGCCGACGGCGACCAGCAGCACGACGATGCCGGCAACCACGGCGACGCCGAGCAGCAGCGCGCCGGTAATGAGGAGGGTCCACAGCGCCAGTGGCCAGAGGCGGGTCGCCGCTCGCCGCCACAGAGCGCTGAGTCGCTGTTTTTCGCCGAGGGTCGCGCGGGCCACCTCGACCACAATGATGGCCTGCAACAGTGCCGAGGCGATCACGGTCAGGGCCAGCGGAATAATGGCCGAGAGGACGCCGGTCAGCACTGAGCCGGCCGCGACGGCGTCCTGCTGGTCGAGTGGGGCGCTGTCGATCCGGTCGAACGCCCACAGCGTGACCAGGCCGACAACCAGCACGGTGACCAGCATGATGGCCGCCTGAATGATCAGGCCGCTGCCGAACGTCGCCTTGGGGTTTCGACGCAACACCTGAAAGGATGCCCCGAGCAGGGTGCCGAGACCGATCGGTCGCAGCGGGATCAACCCGGGCTTGGGCGGCGGCGCCCAGCCCTGCCCCGGACGGGGGCCCTGGTAGGCGGGTGTCGGCGTGGCAAACTCCCCGTATTGGGGCGGAACCGGGGAGTCGGGGGCTTGCCAGTGGTCGGTCACCATTCCATGCTGGCACAGGTCGCTCGAAGAAACGCCCGCGCGACCACTCTGTCAGCGGTCTCGGCTACTCTTATGCCAGACTTTGCCCTACTCATCGGGCAATCTGCCCCGCGCACCATCAGAACACACCTGACCTTGTTCTGGAAAGAGACCCATGACCGCACGCATTTTGGTTGTCGATGACGACACCGCCCTGTCCGAGATGATCGGTATCGTTTTGCAGGGCGAAGGCTTCACCCCGGGCTACTGCGCCGACGGATCACTCGCCCTCGACATTTTTCGCACCGAGAAGCCCGACCTGGTGCTGCTCGACCTCATGCTGCCCGGCCTCGACGGCATCGAAGTCTGCCGCCTGATCCGGGCCGAATCCGGCGTGCCCATCATCATGCTCACGGCCCGCTCCGACACCACTGATGTGGTCAAGGGGCTCGAATCCGGTGCCGACGACTACATGGTCAAGCCGTTCAATCCCAAGGAACTCGTCGCCCGCATCCGCACCCGCCTGCGTCCGCCGGCCGTCGACGGTGCGCTTAGCCTGCACATCGGCGACCTCGTCGTGAACGCGGTCGGCCATGAAGTCACCCGCGGCGATGCTTCGATCAACCTCACCCCGCTCGAATTCGACCTGCTGCTGGCCCTCGCCTCCAAACCGCAACAGGTGTTCACCCGGGAGATGCTGCTGGAGCAGGTCTGGGGTTACCACTACAAGGCTGACACCCGGCTGGTGAACGTGCACGTGCAACGACTGCGCGCCAAGGTCGAGCACGATCCGGACAATCCGAAAATTGTCATGACGGTGCGCGGCGTCGGCTACCGTGCCGGTGTCGTCAGCTAGCCCCACCATGAACGTCAGGCAACAGCAGAACCGGTGGGGCTCCCCATGCCGCAACTGACCTATTGGAGCAGACCGCGCAACTGGCCGCGTCTGCTGCGTTCGTCGTGGCGATCCTCCCTGCAGTTTCGTACGGTGACCATTTCGGTCGCCTTCTCCGGGCTGGCCATCCTCGTCGTCGGCGTTTATATGTCGGTCAGCATCGGCAATGACCTGTTTCAGTCCCGCCTCAGCCAGGTGCTGCTCGATTCCAACCGGGCGACGAGCGCCGCGCAGAGCCTGTTTGATGCCTCGGATGCCACGGACCGGGTTCAGGTCCAGAACCTGCTCAGTTCCGCTCGAACCTCCATCTCCACGACGTCATCGAGCCGGCTGGTCGCCGTGCTTCGCGTGCCCGGCCAGGAATCGTCGACCGTTGCGCCGCAGGACTCCTCGACGTTCGGGCAGTCCACCGGGGTGATCGGCGCCGACCTGCGCACCCAGGTCCAGGGCAACAACGGTGAGCAATTCTGGCAATCGGTCACTCTGACTGGCGAGACCGCGACCGTCCCCGGCATCGTCGTGGGGTCGCAGATCACCGTTCCGGTCGCGGGCCGCTACGAGCTCTACATCGCGTACAGCCTGCAAGACGCCGAAGCGACGCTGCTCTTCGTGCAGCAGACGCTCGGCGTCGCCGGTGTCGCCCTCGTGCTGCTGATCGGGGCCGTGACCTGGATTGTCGTTCGTTTCGTCGTCACACCGCTGCGGGTCGCCGCCGAAACCAGCCAGAAACTGGCCTCCGGCGACCTCATGGTGCGCATCCCGGAGAAGGGCGAAGACGTCATCGCCACGCTCGCGCGATCATTCAACGGAATGGCCGACAGCCTGCAAAGTCAGATTCGTGAACTCGCCGACCTGTCCGAGGTGCAACAACGTTTTGTCTCGGATGTCTCGCACGAACTGCGCACGCCGCTGACGACCATCCGCTTGGCCGGTGATGTGCTCTACGACCAGCGGGCGAGTTTTCCGCCGGCGACCGGGCGCACGGCCGAGCTGCTGCACACCCAGGTGGAGCGGTTTGAGCTGCTGCTGAGCGACCTGCTCGAAATCAGCCGCTACGACGCCGGCTCTGTTGAGCTGGAGAGCGAACCGACGAACCTGGTTTATCTCGCCGAGGACGCCATCGACAGCCTGCGATCCCTGGCCGAGTCCAAGGGCAGCGACCTACGGCTGGTGGCGCCGGGCGGGTACCTCAACGCCGACGTCGATCCGCGACGCATCCGTCGGGTGCTGCACAACCTCATCGGCAACGCTATCGAGCACGGTGAGGGCAAACCGGTCGTGGTGTCGGTCGACAGCGACGCGAAGGCGGTCGCGCTCGCCGTGCGCGATTACGGCCTGGGCATGAGCCAGGCCGAAGTCGCGCACGTCTTCGACCGGTTCTGGCGCGCTGACCCGTCCCGTCAGCGCACGATCGGCGGCACCGGCCTGGGGCTGGCGATCTCCCGGGAAGACGCGAGCGTGCACAACGGATGGCTGCAGGTCTGGTCCCGTCCCGGCGAGGGTTCCTGCTTTCGGCTGACCCTGCCCCGCACCGCCCAGGGCCTGCTCGAATCCTCGCCCCTTCCGCTGCCACCCGCCGACGCCACGGACCAGCTCGGCGAGTCCGGGCACGTGCCCGTTCTGGGCGGAGGCCCGCATGCATAACCACCATTCACCGTGGCGCGGCTGGGTCGGCCGCGTTGTACCGGCCGGGCTCGTCGCTATCGCGCTGGCCGTCGGCCTGGGCGGCTGCACCGGCATTCCCCGCGACGGAGTGGTGCACGCCGGAACGGACCTCGTCCCCGACGCCAATCCGGCTCCGGTTTTTCTCCCGGCGCTGCCGCAGAAGGACGCATCAACGGATTCCATTCTGCGCGGGTTCATCGATGCTTCCTCGAGCCCGGAGAACAACTACGATATCGCTCGCCAATTTCTCGTTCCGCAGTTCGGTTCCGTCTGGGACCCCACTGTCGGAGTCACGGTCGACAATGGCTCCGGGCGCACACTGACGGTCGTCGACGAGGGCACAACGCTCGTGGCCATCACGCCGATCGCCGAGGTGGACGTGTCCGGCGAATACCGCGAGGTCGACGCCACCCCGGTTCCGTTGCGCTACGAATTTGCGAAGGTCGGTGACCAGTGGCGCATTAGTGCGGCCCCCAACGGCACCGTCATTGACGAAAACACCTTCAACGATGTGTTCAGCGCTCAGCCGGTGTACTTCTACGACCCAGGGTTTCGCTATCTGGTGCCGGACCTGCGCTGGTTTCCGCGCGGAGCATCCGCCCCCACCAAACTGGTCAACGCCGTGCTCGGCGGGCCGAGCGCCTGGCTGGATGGCGCGGTCGCCACAGCGTTCCCGGCCGGGTCCAAACTCACCGCTGACGCCGTACAGGTTGTGGGGCGCCAGGCCATGGTCGATCTGAACAGCGAGGCGCTCAACGCCGATCGGCAAACCCTGCAGCGCATGAAGGCGCAGCTCGTGGCCAGCCTGCCAGCTGGCCTGTCCGTTGACATCACGATCGACCAGAACTCCCAGTCCATCGACGACCTGCAGTCGGGGGCTCCCACGGTGGACCCGCGCGTCGACGCCCGCGCGCTCGTCTTGCGCGGCGGTGAATTCGGCTTTCTCGCCGCGACCGGGCAAAGCATCACCCCGCTCGACGGGCTGTCGGCGACCATCGCCCAGCTGGCCCCCACCGCGGTGACGCTCTCGTCCGGCCAGGGAACAGCCGCGGTTCTCGCCGCCGACGGAGTCTACGTCGTGCGCGCCGGCGACGACCCCGAGCTGCTTGATTCTCGCTCGGGCCTGCTCGCGCCGTCCAGCGACAACGACGGCTTCGTCTGGTCGGTGCCGTCGAACGACCCGAGCGCGCTGGTCGTCTACAGCCCAACGGGGGAAGCGACAGTGTTGCCAACACCCTGGCCGGAGGCGACGTCGATTACCGCCCTGAAAATCTCCCGCGACGGCTCCCGTCTGATCGCCCTGCTCGGCACCGGATCCGAAACCCGATTCGTGGTCGCGTCGATCATTCGTGATGGGTCGGTTCCCACCGGCATCGGACCGCCGGTACTGCTGGCCGGAGGCGGAGGGGTCGGCCTCGATGCGACCTGGATCGACGAATTGACCGTCGCCTCGCTCAGTGCCCTGCCGAGCGGAGAGTCCCGCATCGTCACGCAACAGCTCGGTGGCGTCAGCTCCACCCTGGAGTCGCCCGCGAGCAGCCGGTTCATCGTCGGCAGCAACTCGGTGCGCGACCTGCGTGCGCTCACCGACATCGGTAGCCTCGAGGTGCAACGCGGAGCGGGCTGGCAGGCCCGCATCGACGACGTGACGCTGCTCGCCACCCAGCAGGGTCTCGGCCGCTGAGCGCGCGCTGAAGCCGGCCGACTCCTCCACCGGCGGCGCCGGGCGCGGCCGTCCGCCACCCGCCCGCTCGCTCCCATCCGCACCGCAGCATCGGGCACACTGGCGCCATGAGCCACCGGCTGCGTGACCACCTGACCGCTGCGGCACTGGACGCCTGGGCGGCGCTGCTGCCCACCTCCTGCAGCGGCTGTGGAGCCGCTGACCGTGCCCTGTGCGCGGCCTGCCGGCTGGCGCTGCTCCCGGCCGTGCACCCGGTCACCCGCGACGACGTGCGCATCTGGTCGGCGCTCACCTACGAGGGTGTGGCTCGCCACGTGATCGCTGCCTACAAAGACAACGGGCGAACGGATGCCGCCGCGGCGCTGGCCGCACCGCTGCGAGCAGCCATCGTGGCCGCGCTCGCCGCCGCACCGAGCCTGCCCGCGCCGAGCCTGCCCGCGCCGAGCCTGCCCGCACTCAGCCGGGTCGCGCCGGGCCCGGCCGGAATCGAGCTCGTGACCATCCCCTCCTCACGCCGGGCCTGGCGGGCCCGCGGCTACCACCCGGTCGATGCACTGCTGCATCGCGCTGGCCTCCACCCGGCCCCGTTGCTCGCCCAACGCGGCGTGGTCAGCGACCAGGTCGGTCTGGGCCGTACTGAGCGCGCCGCGAACAAAGACCACAGCCTCATGGCCCGACATCCACTCAACGGAGTCGCTGTAATCCTGGTCGACGACATCGTGACCACCGGCGCCACGCTCCTCGAGGCGCGCCGTGCCGTGTTCGCTGCGGGCGGCACCGTCGTTGGCCTGGCCACACTGGCGGAAACACGGCGTCTGCTGCCGCGATAACGACCCGTCGCACAAACTGGTTAACAAATACTGTGACTTATCCCATCGCCCCGGCTACGGTGGAGTCAAAGGCGCGCAATGATCGCCCGGTTTGAGGGCGGTCCGCCAAACTGGAGGTCGTCATGGAAACTAACATCGTCGGACGCAACCTTGGGATCACTGATCGCTTCCGGGATTACGCGACGGAGAAGGCCGAGAAAATCGCACTCCTCGCGGATAAGGCCCTCGCACTCGAAATCAAGGTCAGCCGTCACCACGAGAAGAACGGTGCAGCCGTCGGCAACGACCGGGTTGAACTCACCCTGATCGGTAAGGGTCCGCTCGTTCGGGCCGAAGCGGACGGATCCGACAAGTACGCTGCTTTCGACGTGGCGCTCGGCCGTTTACTCGAGCGTGTTCGCCGCGCCAAGGACCGCAAGAAGGTGCACCGCGGTGGAGCCCACCGCCCCACCTCGCTGCACGAGGCATCCGCGGTCGGGTTCAGCGTCATCGACATCACGCCGGCCAACCCCGAAACGCTCGAGCGGGTGCGCACCGGCGCGATTCCCATCGTGCAAGCGGATGCCCCCGCCGTCGCGGACGAGGACGAGTACTGCCCCGTCGTCATCCGTCGCAAGGTCTTCGCCGCTGCGCCCATGTCGGTCGACGATGCGCTCTACTTCATGGAGCTGGTCGGGCACGACTTCTACCTGTTCCAGGATATCGAAACCAAGCGTCCGAGCGTGGTCTACCGCCGCAAGGGCTGGGACTATGGAGTCATCGAACTCGATAGTGCCGTCAGGGAGTTGCACGAGGCTGTGCCCGTTGCCAGCGGGCGTGCCAACTGACCAACTAGCATTGCCTTAGTTGCCGACCAGGTCGGCGCTCTGGCATCTGCCAGACGAGAGGCGCAGGCAGGCGCTGCGGGAGCGGTTCAATCGAGCTTCCGCAGCGCGTGTCTGCACCGTTTGACTAGTGGAGTACATTCGTGGCGTCAATTCTTGAAAAGGTTCTTCGTGTTGGTGAAGGCCGCGTTCTGCGCCGCCTGGAAAACTACGCGAAAGCCATCAACGCGCTGGAAGAGGACTTCCACGAGCTCACCGACGAGGAGCTCAAAAATGAGACCGTCACCCTGCGGGAACGGTACTCCAACGGCGAATCGCTCGATGACCTGCTCCCTGAGGCGTTCGCCGCAGTGCGCGAGGCGAGCACCCGCACGCTCGGGTTGCGTCACTTCGACGTACAGCTGATGGGCGGGGCAGCACTGCACCTCGGAAACATCGCCGAGATGAAGACCGGTGAGGGCAAGACCCTGGTCGCCACCACCGCCGCCTATCTCAATGCGATCAGCAGCCGCGGTGTGCACGTCATCACGGTCAACGACTACCTCGCGAGCTACCAGAGCGAGCTCATGGGCCGCGTCTTCCGCGCCCTCGGTATGACGACCGGATGCATCATCTCCGGCCAGACTCCGGCTGCGCGTCGGGAAATGTATGCCGCCGACATCACCTACGGCACCAACAATGAATTCGGTTTCGACTACCTGCGCGACAATATGGCCTGGCAGTCCAGCGACATGGTGCAGCGCGGTCACTACTTCGCCATCGTCGACGAGGTCGACTCGATTCTCATCGACGAGGCACGCACCCCCCTGATCATCTCCGGACCCGCTTCCGGTGAAGCCAACCGCTGGTTCAACGAGTTCGCCAGCCTGGCCAAGCGCCTGGTCCCCGACGAAGATTTCGAGGTCGACGAGAAGAAGCGCACCATCGGTGTGCTCGAACCCGGCATTGAAAAGGTGGAGGATTACCTCGGCATCGACAACCTGTACGAATCGGCCAACACCCCGCTGATCTCGTTCCTGAACAACGCGATCAAGGCGAACGCCCTGTTCAAGAAGGACAAGGACTACGTCGTGATGAACGGCGAGGTACTCATCGTGGATGAGCACACCGGCCGAATCCTGATGGGCCGTCGCTACAACGAGGGCATCCACCAGGCCATCGAAGCCAAGGAGGGTGTCGCGGTCAAGGCCGAGAACCAGACCCTGGCCACGGTCACCCTGCAGAACTACTTCCGCCTCTACTCCAAGATCTCCGGCATGACCGGAACAGCCGAGACCGAGGCCGCCGAGTTCATGAGCACCTACAAGCTCGGCGTGGTGGCCATCCCCACCAACAAGCCGATGAAGCGCCTCGACCAGTCCGATCTGATCTACAAGAACGAAGAGTCCAAGTTTCGTCAGGTCGTCGAGGACATCGTCGAACGCCATGCGGCCGGGCAGCCAGTTCTGGTCGGCACCACGAGCGTTGAAAAGAGCGAATACCTGTCGCGTCTGCTCGCTAAGAAGGGCGTGCGGCACGAGGTGCTCAACGCCAAGAACCACGCCCGCGAGGCCGCGATCGTCGCGCAGGCCGGTCGCCTCGGTTCGGTGACCGTGGCCACCAACATGGCCGGTCGTGGTACCGACGTGATGCTCGGCGGCAACGCCGAGTTCATCGCCGTCGCCGAGATGAACGCGAAGGGTCTCAGCCCGATTGAGACCCCCGACGAGTATGAACTCGCCTGGGATGACGTCTTCACCGCGGTAAAGGCCGACGTGGCGGAAGAGGCCGACAAGGTCATCGCCGCCGGTGGCCTGTACGTGCTCGGCACCGAACGGCACGAGTCCCGTCGCATCGACAACCAGCTGCGCGGACGCAGCGGTCGCCAGGGCGACCCGGGCGAAAGCCGCTTCTACCTCTCCCTCACCGACGACCTCATGCGCCTGTTCAACGCCGGCGCCGCCGAAGCACTGATGGGGCGCCAGGGGGTGCCCGACGATATGGCGATCGAGTCTAAGGTCGTCAGCCGGGCCATTCGCAGCGCCCAGTCGCAGGTCGAGGGTCGCAACGCCGAGATTCGCAAGAACGTGCTCAAGTATGACGACGTACTCAACCGCCAGCGCGAGGCGATCTACGGCGACCGCCGGCACATCCTTGAGGGCGACGACCTGCACGAGCGCACCCAGACCTTCCTCACCAACGTCATCGACGAGGTGCTCGACGTGCACGCCGGCGAAGGCAACGGCGACGACTGGGACTTCGATGCCATGTGGACCGAGCTCAAGACGCTCTACCCGGTGGGACTGACCATCGACGAGGTCGTATCAGAGGCCGGCGACAAGGGCAAGATCAACCGCGACTTCATGCGCCGCGAGATTCTCTCCGACGCCAAGCTGGCCTACACCCGCCGGGAAGAGTCCCTCGGTTCTCCGGCCATGCGCGAGCTCGAACGCCGCGTGGTGCTGTCGGTCATCGATCGACGCTGGCGCGACCACCTGTACGAGATGGATTACCTGAAGGACGGCATCGGTCTGCGCGCGATGGCTCAGCGCGACCCTCTGGTCGAGTACCAGCGTGAAGGCTTCGCCATGTTCCAGCAGATGATGGGACAGATTCGCGAAGAAACGGTCGGGTTCCTGTTCAACCTCGACGTCGAGGTGACGGCTGGAGCCGGAGCCGTCGCCGGACCGGTCGTCGCAGCCAAGGGGCTGTCCCCGGCCGATTCCCCCGAGGAGAAGCTCAGCTACACCGCCCCGAGCGACTCGGGTGGAGTCGAGGTGCGCAACCAGCGCGGTCAGATTCAGCAGGCCGCTACCGATCGAGCCAGACGCACGGCCACCGTCGCAGCGAGCGACGACGAGCCGACCGAGCCGGCCGGACCGCCCCAGCGTGGAGCTTTCGGTCAGAAAACCGAGGGTGCTGCCCCCGTGAACCGGGCGGAGCGTCGCTCGCAGGGTAAGAAAACAACGTAGCGTTTCGGGCGCCCTCGGTTTTGGCCGTGCTTTACAGCACGACCAGGACCGAGGCCCGCCACCGCCGGTCCATCCCCTCCAAACAGATCGCGACCGCATAGCTCCGGTGCCGCTCGAACACGACGACGACGGCGTCCAGGCCTCCAGCGTCGCGCTTCACCTGGGTGACGTGGCCGATGGCGAGCCGGGGGCGGTCAGCAACCTGGCCGGTGACGGCGCGCGCGCGCGCCGCGATCGACGCTCGAACGCGCAGATGGGCATAGACGTCGTCGGTTACCCAGCTCGCAAGGTGTTCAATCTGTCGGACTCCGGCGATGACCTCGAAGGCGCAGATCGCCAGGGCCCGAAGCAGCGGTTCCGGATCGGGGAGCTCCGCCAGGGTGCTGGGCTGAGGACCGAAGAACTCGTCGTCTTCGATTCGCTCCCGCCGAAGGGCCTGCGCATTCGATTCGCTGCTACCGGGTGACGGCATGATGCCTCCTGAGGTCGAGCACGAGCTGCAATGGCGGAAACCTAAGCAGCATTGTTCCGGCACTGTCGAGGGCTTAAAGAGCCTGTGGACAACGTGAGCGAGAACGCCCAGGTTCGGCTACTTTCGGTGTGTGCGCTGGGATGATTTGTTTGACGACCTGGAAGGGCAGCTCGACTACGAGCTGCAGGCCGAGGTCGCTGACCTGTGCCTGCACGAGGAACGGGAGCGTCTGGAGAAGCTCTCCCTGCGCACCCGGCTGAGCAACGTGGTGCGGTCCGCGAGCCTCGGCAGCGCCCTGCGGCTGCGCGTGGTGCTCGTGTCGGGCCAAACGCTCGCCCTGCGTCCTACCGCGCTGGGCCGGGACTGGCTTGCGGCCGACCTGCTCGATTCCGAGAGCGCTCGCGGCCAGTGCGTGGTCCCGCTCGCGGCCATCGCCGCAGTCTTGCTCGACGAGGAACAGATCAGGGCGTCGTTGGCCGTGGAATCGGCAGCGACCGGTCGGGGAATCGAACGGGTTGGACTGCCGTTCGTCCTGCGCAACCTGTGCCGTCGCCGGCGCGCCGTGGAGTTGGACACCCGGGCCGGTGTGGTGGCCGGAACCATCGACCGGGTGGCGCGCGACCACATTGATCTGGCGGTGCATCCGCTCGGAACGTTGCGCCGTGGCCCCGAAATCGCTCACTACCGCATCGTGCCGATCTGGCAGATCCATGTCATCCGGCTGAAATGACGCTGCCCTGTGGAGAACTTTTTCACCGGGTGGCACAGTGGGCCACGATAAGAGCGAATCCTTCCAAACAAGCGAGGTAGCGGATGATGTCACCCGGTTCCACACGTACGCGCCGCCGCTTCTGGGTGGACCCCCGATTCGTCATCGGCCTCGTGCTCGTGGCCGCGTCGATTGCCGGCGTGAGTGCGATCGTCGTCGGCAGTGACCGCACCACGGCGGTCTACACCGCACGCCACACGCTCACCGTCGGCGATCGCCTCACGAAGACCGACCTCGTTGAAACCCGGGTGCGGCTGGGCGGAGCCGCCGACCTCTATCTGTCGCCCACGGTCGTGCCGGGCTTGCTGGTCACCCAGACCATCCTGGCCGGGGAACTCGTGGCGCGCTCCGCGGTCGGAGCATCAGCCGGAGAGCTGACGACGAGTGTCGTCGTAGACGTTCCCGGCCGGTTGGCAGCCAGGGTCCTGTCCGGTTCGGTGGTGGACATCTGGTCGGCGCGGGCGACCGGGCCGGGCGAATACGCGCCGCCGACGATTCTCGTGGCGCAGGCTGTCGTGGTGCGGATCGTGATCCCGACCGGCATTATCGCCGCAGACAATGGTCAATCCGTGGAATTGCTCGTACCCAAGGCGAACGTCGCCGACGTGCTCGAAGCGATCATGAACGGTGATGCCCTCGCGATCGTGCCGGTCAATACCCCCGTGGTTCCCTGATGGCCCGGATCGCGCTCGTGCTGGACCGAACGACCGAGCAGCGCATGCTGGCCGACATCATCGAGTGCGGGCACAGTGTGGTGACGCGCGTGGATACCGCTCGGGATTTTCTGGAATCGCTGTCGCACGGGCAGCCGCACGTCGTCGTGGTCAGTGGTCGGCGGGAGTCTCTGACCGGCCAGCTGATCGCCGCCTGCGATGAGCGGGGCATCCGGGTCGTCGCCATCGCCGCATCGGAACAGGAACGTCGGCACGCCGGCTCGCTCGGCCTGTACGAAACCGTGGCCCTGCCCTGTGACTGGGCGGAGATCGAAGACCTGCTCGTCTCGGGCGTTGTGGTGCCGCTGCGCGTCGGGGATCGGCACTTCACCGGCGGCGCGCTGAGTGCCGGCTCCGTCATTGCGGTGTGGGGCCCGTCCGGGGCGCCCGGGCGCACCACGCTCGCCATTAACATTGCAGCCGAAATTGCCGCGGCCGGCCACACCGTGGTGCTGGCCGACGTCGACACCTACGGCGCGTCGATCGCGCCGCGGCTCGGCATGCTCGACGAGGCTCCCGGCTTTGCCGCCGCCTGCCGCCTGGCCGGCAGCGACAGCCTGAACCGGTCAGAACTCGAGCGCATCGCCCAGCGCTACAACTCCCCGAAGGGCGCCTTCTGGGTGTTGACCGGTCTCGGCCGGCCGTCTCGCTGGCCGGAACTGTCGACCGAGCGGGTCACCCGCACGATCGATGCGCTGCGACACTGGGTGGATTACGTGGTGCTGGACACCGGATTCAATCTGGAGAGCG
Source organism: Cryobacterium sp. Hh7 (assembly GCF_004403155.1). NCBI lineage: Bacteria > Bacillati > Actinomycetota > Actinomycetes > Micrococcales > Microbacteriaceae > Cryobacterium > Cryobacterium sp. Hh7. Next base: position 19,516 of record NZ_SOHG01000024.1, read on the forward strand.
ACGAGGAATTGAGCAGCGATCTGTTGGCACCGCGCCGCAACGCGGCCACGGTGACCGCGCTGCGGATGGCCGACCACGTCGTCGCCTGCGGACTGGCCGACCCGATCGGCATGGCGCGGTTTTTGCGGTCCTGGGTGGACCTCGCCGAGGTCACGACCGGCCGTGCCGTGAGTGTTGTGATCAATCAGGTGCGGGCGAGCGCCCTGGGGCTCAATCCGCGTGGGCAGGTCCTGAGAACCCTCAAGCTGCTCGGCAACATCGACTCAGCCGTTCTGGTGCCGCACGACCAGGTCGCGCTCGATACCGCCGTACTGACCGGCCATACCCTGCGGGACGGGGCGCCGAAATCCCCGGCGCGCGTCAGCATCCGTCGATTTGTGCTCGATGAGCTGATCGTCGTTGCGGTCGGCCAAACCGAGCGGGTGCCGCGGCGAGTGCGCTGGCCTGGCCGCAAGGCCGCCCCGGCGATCTGATCTGACCCGTACTGATCGATCAGGCCTGCGCTGGTCAGTTCTGCAGCGGGATGACGTCGACGCTGCCGCCGACGCCCACGACGACGAGCACGCGTGCTCCGGTGACCCCGGCCAAGGCCAGGCCGAGGCGCTCGGCCGATGGCAGGACGTCGTCGCGAGGTGCAGCGTCGATCGGTGCAGCGTCGATCGGTGCAGCGCCGTCGGGGGAGGCCGCACGCTGCCAGACCGTGACGGCGGCGCCGGTCAGCTCGGCGATGAGGTCGCGGGTCGCGGTCGGGTCGCCGGCCGTGACCAGAATGACCCGGTGGATGGCACGGCCGGGCAGCCCAGCCTCAGCCAGCGCAGCGCGGTCCCTCCGCCAGACCGAGAAGTGGTAGCCGGCGGCGAGGCCGGTGGCGACGAGCAGCCCCAACGGTGCTCGCACCCGGTCGAGCAGGCTCTGTCGGCTCAGGTCGTCGAGGACGAATTCGAAGATGCGGTAGCCGATCACGAGCAGGGTGATAATGGCCACGATCGCGCTGATCCCGAAGATGAGAATGAGGTAGACCCGGCGGCCCGTCACCTGGGCGGACACCGGATCGACCGGGCGCAGCGGCTTCCAGGCGGCCCACCAGACCGGGCCACCCACGATTGCGGCGCTAAGCCCGCCGAGCAACAGGGAGCGCGTGTCCGACCCGACCACGACCGGCGCCAGGCCGGACAGCAGGGCATTGACGATGATTCCCAGCCCGGTAGCCGCAGCCACCAGACCGAAACCGGAAACGACGAGGGTGGCGGCCAGCCGGGTCGGCAGCGCTCGCTGCCGCAGCAGACCGTGGTGGTAGGCCCAGACCAGAGCGCCGACCAGAGCGGTCGCCAAGGCGGTGCCGAGCGGATCGAGAATATCGTCCAGCGGATGCTCCCGGGCAAAGGCCAGCCGCAGCAGCACGAACAGCACCGTGCCCGTTCCCACCAGCGACGCGGCAGCGGCGGCCGCGATCCCCAGGACGACGAGGGTGAGATCGGCCAGCACACCGCGCACGAGCCGGGCGCGCTCCCGCATCCACTGCCACCACCAGATCAGGGTGCCGCCGAGAAACCAGACGCCTGCCTGCAGGGCCAGCCGCCACCAGGGATCGCCGATGACGATCGAGGACTGGAGCGCGTCGACGGCCGCATTGACCAGGGATGCGAGCGCGGTCACCGCCCCCACCGCTCCGATCAGCAAGCCGAAAATCGCGCTCAGAATGGGCGCGACGCTCGTCAACTGCAGGGGACTCTTGGACGGGTGTCGGGACATCCACCGGTGCCAGGCCCATACCAGCGTCCAGATCAGCGCGACCGCGAGGGTGCGCGGCTGCCAGTCGCCCCGCACCAGTGCCGCCAGGGTCCCGAGCAGGGCAGAAGCCGCGGTCACGAGCGCGACCGTCTGCAGGCCGGCCAGGTAGAGCCCCCAGGAGATCGACGCCCGCTCCGCGCTCGCCATCCGCCGCCACAACACCCACCAGAGCAGCGCGGCGAACGGACCGGCGATCAGGGTGAAGGCGAGGGACCGCGCGAGTCCGGTCACATCGATACCGGCCAGGTTGGTGCCGGTATCGAAGGCGCGCCCCAGGAGGCCGCTCAGGCCGATTGCGGCGATGACCACGAGCGCGAACAACAGGATGTACACGACCACTCGGCGTGCTGTCGGCGTTGATGTGCTAGCGGGCTGTCCAGGAGATCGGCGCACAGCGATGACGATGCCGGTCATGCCCACGCCCAGCACGGCGACGAGGACGAGGAGAACCACGATGGACATTACTTCGTTACCGTCGGGTTCGGGCAGATGGAGAGCTCCCAGGGAGCTGTCTCGATCAGCCAGGCACCGTCCGCCCTGACCAGGTCGAAATTGCTCTCGAACTCATACTCGGAGGCGCCGAACGGGCCGTCGTCGTAGGACGTGACCAGGGACACGACGACATCGGCTGATTTGGGGCGAACCGTCGTTGACACTAGTACGACGCGAAGGCTGTTGGTTGGACCGTGTTCGACGGGCCCACAGCCCACCAAGGCCTCTGCGGTGAGCAGCTTTTCGGCCGCATCTTCGTCACCGGCGATGACGGCCGCAGAATAGGCCTGCACCACGCCTTCCGGGGTGCGTGGGTCGAACGGTGCCGGTGCGCCGCGGGTGAAGACCACCACGAGGGCGACGAGCACCAGGGCGGCGATAGTGCCGAGGATGACGATCAAGGTGCGATCTTTAGTGCCCGCCGTTGTGTGCATGTTCTCATCATGGACCCAATGGTGTGGCATCACCACAGCGGGTGCCGGGGGGAGCGCGCGGGGATCTAGGCTAGTGATCGTGTCGACTCTCAGTGATCTCGTTCTTGCCCAGGGCCGCAGCAGCGCGGAAGACGTGGACTGGCTGCACATGCTCGTTGCCGACGGCCAGCTGCTGGCCGACCTCGCTTTCGCCGATATTGTCGTATGGGTTCCGGCGCAGTCTGGCAGCTTCGTCGCCGTCGCGCATGCCCGGCCGTCGAGTGCCGCCACGCTGTTCTATCGCGACTTCGTCGGGCAGCAGATCAAGGTCGAGTGGCGCAATCAGGTTACCGAGGCGTTCGAGACCGCCAGGATCGTCGACGCCACCGCTCCCGACTGGTATGAGGAGACGCCGACCCGGGTGCGGGCTATCCCGGTGCTGCGCCGGCTGAGCACGACCGGTGCTGCGGTAACGGATGCCCCGGTGGCGGTGCTGACCTGCCACAGCAACCTGAGCGAGGCACGCACGCCGGGACGCCAGGAGCTGACCTTCAACGACTGCGCCAACGATCTGTTCGCCATGATCGCGTCCGGGGACTTTCCCGACCTCGGCGCTCCGACCGGTCCGCGCCGCGGCGCGCCACGCGCCTCCGACGGGCTGCTCCGGCTCGATGTCGACGGACTGACCACCTTTGCCAGCCCCAACGCGCTCTCGGCGTTTAACCGCATGGGTTTCATCGAGGAACTCGAGGGGGAATCGCTCGCCGAGGTGACGACCGGCCTGCTCACCGGCACCGCCGTCGTGGACGAGTCGCTGCCCCTGGTGGTCACCGGGCGGGCACCGTGGCGCACCGACATTGAAGCGCGCGGCGTGACGGTGTCGCTCCGGGCGATTCCCATTCGCAACCGCGGCGAACGCGTCGGCGCGATCGTGTTGTCGCGAGACGTTACCGAACTGCGGCACCAGGAACGTGAGCTGATCACCAAGGATGCCACCATCCGGGAGATTCACCACCGGGTCAAGAACAACCTGCAGACCGTCGCCTCGCTGCTGCGGATCCAGGCACGGCGTACCCAGTCCGACCGGGCGCGCGAGGCGCTGACCCAGGCGATGCGGCGGGTCGCTGCGATCGCCGTCGTGCACGACACCCTGTCCGAGGGACTCAGCCAGATCGTCGACTTCGACGCCGTTTTCGAGCGGGTGCTGCTGCTCACGGTGGAGGTCGCATCCGCTCACAATACGACCGTGCATCCCAAGTCGTCGGGTAGCTTCGGCACCCTGCCCAGCGCCTATGCGACGCCGCTCGCGCTGGTTTTGACCGAACTGGTCACCAATGCGGTGGAGCACGGCCTCGCCGGGCGCGAGGGTGAGGTGTCGATCGAGGCGCAGCGCAGCGAGGAGACGCTGACCGTCATGGTGCGAGACACCGGTGCCGGATTACCGGAAGGTAAAGTCGGTTCGGGGCTCGGCACCCAGATCGTGCGCACGCTCATTCAGGGCGAGCTCGGCGGCACCATCGACTGGCACACCATGATGGGCAGCGGCACCGAGGTCACGATCGAGATCCCCCTCCGCTTCATGCAGGAGTCCTAGCCCTTTCGGGACGGGGCCCGGGCCCCGTCCCTGGGCCCAGGTTAGAAACTGGGCCCAGGGACATAAGGTGGGCCCGGCGAGCGGATGCCGATTCCGCGCGGTCGCGCGGCCCGGCTGCGCGCAGAGCACAAAAAAACGAGCCCGCGGCCTCCGGGAATACCGGACGGCCGTAGGCTCGCGTTCTGTAGCGGTGCCGGCTTTGCTAGGAAGCGCGGCGGGCGCGTGCGGCGCGACGCTTGAGCGCACGCCGCTCGTCCTCGCTCAGGCCGCCCCAGACCCCAGAGTCCTGACCGGTCTCGAGTGCGTACTGGAGGCAGACCTCCGTGACGTTGCAGCGAGCGCACACCGATTTTGCCTTCTCGATCTGGTCCACAGCGGGTCCAGTGTTACCGACCGGAAAGAAAAGTTCCGGGTCAGCGGTGAGGCAGGCAGCTTTATCGCGCCAGTCCATAGGGATGCTCCTTTTATTACATGGGTGCACGGCCGATTGGCCAGAGTTGCAGGGTGATGGCCGGTTGCAGGAAAGTGGGATCTGCGCGATAACCGCGTTGAAACAGCTCACGTCCCTGTGAGCGTCAACCGGGCCTCAAATATCGTCCCATAATAGAGGTATCAAATCAATAGTTTTGTATGGCTTTTCGCTGTGAACAGCGACTCTGGTGCGCGGCGCCCAGCTCGGATCGACCTCCGGGCGCTTCGTCGCGCCCCCCTGCTGGGTGTGCTTGTAGGGCTCGTAGCTCTGGAGGCGCTCGCACTGTGGGCGCTCACGGCCTGGTGGGTGCTCGAACTGCTCATCGATACACCGACCTCGATGGGTGGCGCGCTCGCCCTGCTGGCACTGACGGCCGTCGCGGCCGTGTGGGTGAGCGCAATCACGGTCGGTGCCCTGCGCGGGCGCCCGTGGATTCGCGGAGCCGCGGTCACCTGGCAGCTCGTACAGATCATGATCGCCGTCGGTTGCTTCCAGGGCATCTACGCCCGCCCCGACGTCGGCTGGGCGCTGCTCGCCCCCTCGATCGTGGTGCTCGTGCTGGTCTTCACTCCGAAGGTCGTCGCCGCGACCAGTCACGAACCGAAGCCGGACGCCGACTGACCACGGCCGCCTGACCACGGCCGCCTGACCGCTAGACGGTCAGGCGTCGATGCCGAGCTTCTTGCGCAGGCTGGCGACGTGGCCGGTGGCCTTGACGTTGTACAGGGCGTGGGTGATGACGCCGGCTTCGTCCAACACGAACGTCGACCGCAGCACGCCGGTCACGATCTTGCCGTAGAGGTTCTTCTCGCCCCAGGCACCGTAGGCGCGGTGCACGTCGAGTGCGCTGTCGCTCAGCAGCGGAAAGTTAACCGCATCATGCTCCTGGAACGTCTTGAGCTTGGCCGGGGCATCCTTCGACAGGCCGAGCACCTGGTAGCCCGCGGACTTGAGCGACCCGAGGTTGTCGCGAAAGTCACAGGCCTGGGTCGTGCAGCCGGGAGTCATCGCCGCCGGGTAGAAATACACGACCACCTTGCTGCCCGCGAAACCGCTAAGCGAAACGGATGCCCCGTCCTGGTCGGTCAGGGTGAACTGGGGGGCCGTATCGCCGACTGCAAGGCGCGCTGAATCCGTCATGGTTCCATCGTATCGAGAGCAGACTCAGCGGGCGGGCGCAAACGTGGCGAGCAGCCGTTGCAGCGAGTCGAGGCGCACCCGGCCGGTGTCGCCGAGCTCGCCGGCCTCAACCGCGTCGATGATCGCGCAGTCCGGTGAATCGGGCAGGTGAGTGCAGCCGCGCGGGCAGCGCTCCGCGATCGTCGCGAGGTCGGTGAAGGCCTTGAGAATATTGTCGGTGTTGATGTGACCGAGGCCGAAGGAGCGCACGCCGGGGGTGTCGATAACCCAGCCGCGGCCGGTATCCGTTTCGAGGCGCAGTGACACCGTCGACGACGAGGTGTGCCGGCCGCGCCCGGTGACGGTGTTGACGACGCCGATGGCGCGGTTGGTGCCGGGGACCAGCGCGTTCACCAGGGTGGACTTGCCGACGCCGGAGTGCCCGACGAAGACCGTGTCGTGCCCGACCAACGCGGCCGAGATCTCGGCGATCGGCATGCCGCCCTCACCACTCTGGAAGACCGGAAGGTCGAGGCCGGCGAAGTTGGCCAGGAACGCGGCGGGGTCGGCGAGGTCGGTCTTGGTGATGCACAGAATGGGTTTCACGCCGGCGTCGTAGGCCGCGACCAAATAGCGATCCACCAAGCGGATGCGCGGCTCCGGGTTGGCCGCAGCGACCACGATCAGCATCTGGTCGGCGTTGGCCACGATCACGCGCTCGACGGCGTCGGTATCGTCGGCGCTCCTCCGCAGCAGGGTGTCGCGCGGCACGATGCGCACGATGCGGGCCAGGCTGCCCTCGGCTCCGGTGGTGTCGCCGACGATGTCGACGCGGTCGCCGTTGACGACGGCCTTTTTGCGCAGTTCGCTGGCCCGAGCGGTTGTGATTCGACGCTCGGTGGGCAGATTCTCGTCGAGCATGACGGTGTAGCGACCGCGATCTACCGAGAGGATGCGCCCGGTCAGCGCATCCTGATGGCTCGGCCTGGTCTTGGAGCGGGGCTTACTGCCCTTGCGGCCGGGGCGCACGCGCACGCTCGACTCGTCGAATTCCGGTTCGTCGTCGTCGGCTGAGGCCCACCAGGTGTCGCCGGGATCGCCGGCCAGGTCCTGGGCAAGACCCTCGGAACCGTCAGCGGGGGGCGCCACGGGCATCTACAGCGCCGCTTCGGAGATCATCGCGTGCCACAACTCGGGAAACTGGGGGAGCGTCTTCGCGGTCGTACCGATGTTCTCGACCTCGACGCCGGGTACGGCGAGGCCGATCAGCGCACCGGCCGTGGCCATGCGGTGGTCGTCGTAGCTGAGCCACTGGCCGCCGTGCAGGGGCGCCGGTTCGATCCGGAGGCCGTCGGGCAGCTCGGTGACCTTGCCGCCCAGCCGATTGATCTCGGTCGCCAGTGCGGCGAGACGGTCGGTCTCGTGGTGGCGAATGTGCCCGATGCCGGTGATCGTGCTCGGCGTCGAGGCCAGGGCGGCCAGAGCGACGAGGGTGCAGGCGAGTTCCCCGCCAGCGGAGAGATCCAGGTCGACGCCGACGATGTGCTCGCCCCCGGTGACGGTGAGCCGGTCACCGGCGCGCGTGACGACGGCGCCGAACAACGGCAGCAGCTGGGCGAGGTCGGCCCCGACCTGCGTCGTCGTCTCCGGCCAGCCGGTGATGGTGACATTGCCGCCGGCCACGAGCGCGGCGCACAGAAAGGGTGCCGCGTTTGATAAATCGGGTTCGATGTCGACCGTGCGACCGGCGAGCTGACCGGGTGCGACGATCCACTCGCCGACGTTTGGCGTAGACACGTCGACGCCGCGCGCGCGCAGCACCTCGATGGTCATCTCGATGTGCGGCAGGCTCGGCAGCCGTTCGCCGGAGTGGGTGAGGTGCAGCCCGTGCTCGAAGCGTGCGCCGGCCAGCAGCAGCCCCGACACGAACTGGCTTGAGCTGCCGGCGTCGATGGTGACGGCTCCGCCGGTGACCGCTCCGCGGCCGTGCACGGTGAAGGGCAGGGCGTGCTTGCCCTCGTCGTTGATATCGCCGCCGAGGTCGCGCAGAGCGCCGATGATGGGACCCATCGGGCGGCGTCGCGCACCGGCATCGCCGTCGAACGTGGTCGGGCCAAGCGCGAGGGCTGCGAGCGGGGGCAGAAAACGCATGACCGTGCCGGCCAGGCCGCAATCGATCGTGGTGGAGCCAAGCAATTCCTCGGGCGGGGTCACCAGCAGGTCCGTTCCGAACGCCCCGTCGCCCGCAACGGCCTCGATCGTGGCGCCGAGCTGCCGCAGGGCATCGACCATGAGATCGCTGTCGCGCGAGTGCAGCGGCGCGCGCAGCAGAGACGGTTCACTGGCGAGAGCGGATGCGACGAGCTCCCGGTTGGTCAGGGATTTCGAGCCCGGCAGAGCCAGCACCGCCTGCAATGGCGCGCCAATGCTCGGCGCCGGCCACCAGACATCCACTTCGGTCGGTGAATTGTCGCCGTACGGATCGAACTCCGGCTTGGAATATCTCGAGATCAACATCGGTTATCAGAATAGTCGGTGATAACAATCTGAGGGAGGCCCGTGACGGTGTCAATGCTGTTAGAACGACCCCTGGCTGTGGGGAACGGCCTAGAATTGCCCGTGATGACTTCAGACACGCCCGTCAATTCGGAATCTATTCCGGTTGACGACACAGAACTGGTTGCACCGACCAAGGCCGAGCTGCGCGAGCAGACCCGCGGACTGTTCGAAGAACAGGCCCTGCCGTTCCTCGACCAGTTGTACGCGGCCGCGATGCGCATGACCCGCAACCCGTCCGATGCCCAGGACCTCGTGCAGGAGACCTTTGTCAAGGCCTTCGCCGCTTTCGCGCAGTACGAGCAGGGCACCAACCTCAAGGCCTGGCTGTACCGCATCCTCACCAACACCTTCATCAACCAGTACCGCAAGAAGCAGCGTGAGCCCTATCAGGGCACCATTGATGAGCTCGAAGACTGGCAGCTGGGCGGCGCCGAATCGACGACCGCCATGTCGGGACGGTCGGCCGAGGCCGAGGCCATCGACCATCTGCCGGACAGCGCCGTCAAAGAAGCCCTGCAGTCCATTCCCGAAGACTTCCGACTCGCCGTGTACTTCGCCGACGTCGAAGGCTTCTCCTACCAGGAGATCGCCGAAATCATGAAAACACCCATTGGCACCGTGATGAGCCGCCTGCACCGTGGCCGGCGACTCCTGCGTGAGCTCCTGGCCGGTTACGCGGCCGAGCGCGGACTAGGCCAGGGACAGAAAACATCCGGGAGCGCAAGCAAATGACCGATTGTGGTTGCGAGAAGGCCAAGGCCGAACTCGAAGAATACCTGCACAATGAACTCCGCAAAGACGATGCGGCCGACATTCAGGAGCACCTGGCGACCTGCACCGACTGCAGCGCCGAACACCTGATCGGACGCACCATGACCGAGGTGATGCAGCGCGCCTGCAAGGAAACTGCGCCCGAAGTTCTGCGCGACCAGGTCCTGCTCAAGCTGCGCGCCCTCCAGGCCTCGCACTAGCTGAGCGCGCACGCTCAATCGCCTGTCGCTGTTCGCTGGCAGGCAAACGGATGCCGCGGCGCTCGCACGCGGGCCGGCCACGCCGCACCCTCGTGGCACTCGTCATGGATCGTGGCACTCGTCATGGATCGTGGCACTCTAGCGCGGGGTGCCACGTGCAGTACCAGGGCCGCGAGCGGCGGCGTGACCGCGCGCATCCGCTGACGGCACGTGTTCGTCGCGCCGGCCCCGGTTGCAACCGGCCAGGCACGGGCCGCCAGGCCGCGCCCGCCGCCGCGCAGGAACACCAATGGAGGGTGACCCCGGGGTCACCCTCCATTTTCACGTGCGGTTACAGCGTGAGCGCCTCGCGCTGCAGCTTGGCCTGCTCGACCGCGTGGCGCTTGGCCGAACCTGCCGCCGGCGAGGCCGACGCGGGACGGGAGAACAGCCGCATGGCGCGCGGCCCGAGCTTGTTGGTCTCCAGGTAGAAGAACGGCCAGGCTCCCTGGTTCTCCGGTTCGTCCTGCACCCAGGCCAGTTCGGCGTTCGGATACTGGGCGGCGACGTTCTTTAGCTCAACGGCGGGCAGCGGGTAGAACTGCTCGACGCGCACGAGGGCGATCTCGGGGTTCGGGTTCTTCTCGAGTTCGTTCAGCAGGTCGTAGTAGATCTTTCCGGCCATGAACAGAACGCGCTTGACGGCGTTCTTGTCGTTCACGCGTGCATCGTCGATGACCGCTTCGAACTTGCCGCTGGTCAATTCAGACACGGCGCTCGTCGCTCCGCGCAGGCGCAGCATCGACTTGGGCGTGAACACGATCAGCGGACGGCGCGGACGCATGTAGGCCTGGCGACGCAGCAGGTGAAAGTACGACGCGGGCGTCGACGGGCGCGCCACGGTCATGTTTTCCTCGGCACACAGCTGCAGGAATCGCTCGATGCGGGCTGAGGAGTGGTCAGGGCCCTGACCCTCGTAGCCGTGCGGCAGCAGCAGCACAACGGATGACCGCTGGCCCCACTTCTGCTCGGCGGAGGACACAAACTGGTCGATGATGGTCTGCGCACCGTTGGCGAAGTCACCGAACTGGGCTTCCCAGAGCACGAGCGCGTCGGCGCGTTCCACCGAATAGCCGTACTCGAAGCCCATGGCGGCGTATTCGCTCAGCAGCGAGTCGTAGATCCAGAATCGGGCCTGGTTGTCCTTGAGGTTGGCCAGTGGCAGCCATTCCTGGCCGTTCACCCGGTCGTGCAGCACCGCGTGACGCTGCACGAACGTGCCGCGGCGGGCATCCTGTCCGGCAAAACGCACCGGGGTGCCCTCGACCAGCAGCGAGCCGAGCGCGAGCAGTTCGCCGAAGCTCCAGTCGATATTGCCGTTGCGGCTCATGTCGAGGCGCTTCTGCAACAGCTGCTGCAGCTTGTTGTGCACGGTGAAACCGGCCGGCTTGTTGTTGAATGCATCACCGATGAGCTGGATGACGCTCTCCGGGACACCGGTGGTCTCTGGCTCACCTGCGGCGTCTTCACGGGCCTGAGCTTCGGCCTCGGCCTTGGCCGTGGCGGCCATTTCCGGCGTGATGACCGGGATCGACGCGGTCTGGGCAGCGTGGGTCTCGAGGAAGGCGCGCTCGAGGCGATCCTGGAAATCGCGGTGGGCGGCTTCGTATTCTTCCTCGGTGATGTCACCACGGCCGACGAGCGCCTCGGTGTACAGCTTGCGCACGCTGCGCTTGGCCTCGACCAGGTTGTACATCAGCGGCTGCGTCATCGAGGGGTCGTCGCCCTCGTTGTGGCCCCGACGGCGGTAGCAGATGAGGTCGACGACGACATCCTTCTTGAATTCCTGGCGGTAGGCGAAGGCTAGTTCGCCGGCGCGTACCACGGCCTCCGGGTCATCCCCGTTGACGTGGAAGATCGGCGCCTGGATGGTCTTGGCGACGTCGGTGGCGTAAACGCTGGTGCGGGCATCCTGCGGCAGGGTGGTGAACCCGAGCTGGTTGTTGACCACGATGTGTACGGTTCCGCCGGTGCGGTAGCCGCGCAGCTGGGACATCTGCAGGGTTTCGAGTACGACGCCCTGGCCGGCCATCGCGGCGTCGCCGTGGATGAGGATCGGGAGGGTGGAGAAGGTGCCGATCGGCTTGCGGTCCTGCTTGGCGCGCACGATGCCCTCGAGCACGCCGTCGCCGGCCTCGAGGTGCGAGGGGTTCGCGGCCAGCGACACCGGAATCTCGGCGCCGTCTTCACCGCGGAACATGCCCGTGGTGCCGAGGTGGTACTTCACGTCGCCGGAGCCGTGTACGGTGCGTGGGTCCTGCGTGCCCTCGAACTCGCGGAAGATCTCGCCGTAGGTCTTGCCGGCGATGTTGGTGAGAACGTTCAGACGGCCACGGTGGGCCATCCCGATCGCGACCTCGTCGAGACCCTGCTCGGCGGCACCCTGCAAAATGGTGTCCAGTAGCGGAATGGTGCACTCGCCGCCCTCGAGGCTGAAGCGCTTCTGACCGACGTACTTGGTCTGCAGAAACGTCTCGAAGGCTTCGGCCTCGTTGAGCTTGGCCAGAATACGCATCTGCTCGTGGTGCGTGGGCTTGACGTACGACTTCTCGATTTTCTCCTGCACCCACTTGCGCTGGGCCGGGTCCTGAATGTGCATGTACTCGATACCCGTGGTGCGGCAGTACGAGTCACGCAGCACACCGAGAATGTCGCGCAGCAGCATCTGGCGCTTCGCTCCGAAACCGCCGGTCACGAAGGACCGGTCGAGGTCCCAGAAGGTGAGCCCGTGGGTGGCGATGTCGAGGTCGGGGTGGCTGCGCTGTGAGTACTCGAGCGGGTCGATGTCGGCCATCAGGTGGCCGCGCACGCGGAACGAGTTGATCAGTTCCTGCACCCGCGCGGTCTTGTCGACGGCGCTCGCGAGGTCGACGCTGATGTCCGGGGCCCAGTGGATCGGGTCGTACGGGATGCGCAGGGCGGAGAAGATCTCTTCGTAGAAGTTGTGCTGGCCGATCAAAAGCTCGTGCACGATCTTGAGGAACTCGCCCGAACCTGCACCCTGGATGACGCGGTGGTCGTAGGTGCTGGTGAGGGTGATGGTCTTTGAGATGGCCAGGCCGGTGAGCGTCTTGACGCTCGAGCCCTGGAATTCGGCCGGGTAGTCGAGGGCGCCGGCGCCGATGATACAGCCCTGGCCCTTCATCAGGCGGGGCACCGAGTGCACGGTGCCGATGCCGCCCGGATTGGTCAGCGACAGGGTCGCTCCGGCGAAGTCGTCGGCCGTGAGCTTGTTTTGGCGGGCGCGAGTGACGAGGTCTTCGTAGGCGGCGAGGTATTCGCCGAAGGTCATCGTGTCGGCACGCTTGATCGCCGGAACCAGCAGGGCGCGGGTGCCGTCGGGCTTGGGCATGTCGATGGCCAGGCCCATGCCGACGTGGGCGGGAGCGACCACGGAGGGCTTGCCGTCGACCTCGTCGTAGTAGACGTTCTGGCTCGGGAACATCTTGAGCGCGCGAATCAGCGCCCAGCCGATCAGGTGGGTGAAACTGACCTTGCCGCCGCGTGCCCGCTTCATGTGGTTGTTCATGACGATGCGGTTGTCGATGAGCAGCTTGGCCGGGATGGTGCGCACGCTTGTCGCGGTCGGCACGGTCAGGCTCGTGACCATGTTGGTCGCGAGTGACTTCGCCATACCGCGCAGCGGAACGACCTTGTCCTGCTTGACCGGCGCTGACTCATCGGTGACGACGGTCTGCGGGCTGGTGACGGGAGCGTCGGCGGGAACCGGGGCCGGCTTCGGCGCGCTCGAGGTGGTGCGGGCCGTCGGCTGGTTCTCAGTCACCTGAGCTGGCGCTGCCGGTACGGCCGGGGCTGCGGCGGCTGCGCCCGGCGCCGGTGAAACGGATGCTGCTGGCGCTGCTGCGGGGGCAGCATCCGCTGGAATGGGAGTGTTCGCGGTCTGGTTGTAGCTCTCCAACACCGGCCACCACGACTCATCAACCAAGTTCTTGTCGATCAGGAATCGCTCATACAATTCGTCAACGAGCCACTCGTTTGCTCCGAATTCGCCTGACGTTGTCTCGTCAGAAGCTCCACCGGTTACCTGGCTTGACACCGTGGGATCGCCCACTCTCTGCTTTGAATTTGGATGCCCTCGGCAAGGTCCGTTGCCGGGTCATTCTGCGCTTTCATTGAGCCTGTCGCTGACGATCGTGACCGCCAGGTCAGTCTTACTGTCCAGCCTAATCCCATCCCGCGCGACCACTAACACCCTGTCGAACGGCTAGCGTTCTTGGTATGCAGTTCTATGGAACGACGCCCAGCCATGATTTGACTTACTCCGACGTGTTTTTGGTGCCCGGACAATCGGCTGTCACTAGCCGGTTGGATGTCTCCCTGGCACCGAACGACGGTACGGACGCGACGATTCCGATCGTGTCGGCGAATATGAACTCGGTCACCGGGCCACGCCTGGCTGCCTCGCTGGCCCGCCGCGGGGGGCTCGGAGTGCTGCCGCAGGACATGCCGTTGCAGGACCTCGATGCCGCTATCCGCTGGGTCAAAGCCCAATCGGTTCGTTTCGACACGCCGTTCACCTTTGCCCCGGACGATACCGTCGAGATGGCGTTGCGGCAGGTTCCGGCCTCGCCCGGCCAGGGAATCGTCATCCACTCCACCAGCGGAGACTACCTGGGCTGCATCGTCGCCAGCCGGCTGGCGACCGCGCTGCCCGATGCGCGCCTCGGCGATCTGCTCCACGGTGAACTCGCCGCGCTCGACGCCGACGACGTCGAGGGGCCGCGCCGCGCCTTCGACCTGATGACGGAGGCTGACATCGATTTCGCGCCGGTGCTGCACCACGGCACCGTCGTCGGAACGCTCAGCCGCAAGAGCGCCCTGCGCTCCACCCTCTACCAGCCGACACTGGACGCCCGCGGTCGGCTCAAGGTCGCTGCCGCGATCGGCATCAACGGCGACGTCGCCGCCAAGGCCCGCGCCCTCGCCGCCGCCGGCGTCGACATTCTGGTGATCGACACCGCGCACGGCCACCAAGACGGCATGCTGCGTGCCCTCGGCATCGTCGCCGACCTGAACCTCGGGCTGCCGATCGTGGCCGGCAACGTCGTCACCAAGGACGCCGTGCGCGACCTGGTCGGTGCCGGCGCCACGATCGTCAAGGTGGGAGTCGGTCCGGGCGCCATGTGCACCACCCGCATGATGACCGCCGTCGGTCGGCCCCAGTTCTCGGCCGTGCTCGAAACGGCCACCGCGGCCCGTGAGCTCGGCGCGCACGTCTGGGCTGACGGGGGAGTGCGCTACCCGCGGGACGTGGCCCTCGCGCTGGCCGCTGGGGCGGCATCCGTCATGATTGGTTCCTGGTTTGCCGGCACGACCGAGGCGCCAGGAACGCTGAATACGGATGCCCGCGGCGCGCTGTACAAAGAAAGCTGGGGAATGGCCTCGACCAAGGCCGTTCAGGCACGCTTCGAGCGCCTCGACGCCTACGACCTCGCGCGTAAGACCCTGTTCGCCGAGGGAATCTCGAGCTCGAAGATCTACCTCGACCCGCTGCGGCCGTCGATCGAGGACCTGCTCGACATGATCACCTCTGGCGTGCGCTCGTCGTTCACCTACGCCGGCGCCACCACCGTCGCCGACTTTCACGAGAAAGCGCTCGTGGGTATTCAGTCGGCGGCCGGGTACGAAGAGGGCAAGGCTCTGCCGGTCTCCTGGTAGATGTGGCCGGGCGCTGCCGGACGGTTCTCGTGCTGCGCTGGTGGGTGTGGCCGGGCGCGCAGGCAGGTGCGCCCGGTATACTCGGAGGAATAATGGATGACCCTCCCACCGCTGAACCCTCGCCTGACAAACCCTCGCCCGTGACTGCCGGCGGTGAAATCCTTGTCTGAGCTGATCATGCTCGGGTTCGGCCTCATCCTCACGGTGGGAACGGGCATCTTCGTCGCCAGTGAGTTTGCCCTGGTGAATCTCGATCGCGCCGACCTTGAAGCGCGCCGCGATCGCGGGGAAACCCGTCTCACCATGACCATCGCGGCGCTGAAAATCACCTCGACCCACCTGTCGAGTGCGCAACTGGGCATCACCCTGACCACGCTGCTGACCGGGTACACGATCGAACCGGCCCTCTCGTCCCTGCTGCGCAGCCCGCTCACCGCGGCCGGGCTGCCGGTTGACCTGGTTCCCGTCTTCGGCACCACGATCGCCATCGTCTCGGCGACCCTCGTGTCGATGGTCATCGGCGAACTGGTCCCGAAGAATTTTGCGCTTGCGTTGCCGATTCCGACCGCTCGGCTGGTCATTCCGTTTCAGACCGCGTTCACCGCCGTGTTCAAACCGGCCGTGCTCGTGCTCAACAACAGCGCCAACGGCCTGTTGCGCGCGTTCGGCATCGAACCCAAGGAGGAGCTCTCGGGTGCCCGCACCGCTGAAGAGCTCTCCTCGCTCGTACGCCGCTCGGCCAGCGCCGGGCTACTCGAGAAGGACACCGCGACCCTGCTGCGCCGCACGCTGATGTTCTCCGGACACACCGCCTCCGATGTCATGACTCCGCGCCCGCGGGTCGCGAGTATCCACCGCACCGATTCGGCGCAGGACATCATCGACCTCGCGCGTTCCACCGGTTTTTCCCGGTTCCCGGTCGTCGACGAGAGCGTCGACGACGTCGCGGGTGTCGTGCACGTCAAACAGGCGGTGGCCGTGCCGCGCAATCGGCGAGCGGATGTGCCGGTGTCGGCCCTGCAGACCGACCCGGTTCGCGTGCCCGAAACGATGAAACTCGACGACCTGCTCGGCGAGTTGCGCGGTCGTGGCTACCAGATGGCGATCGTCGTCGACGAATATGGCGGAACCGCCGGCGTCGTCACCCTGGAGGACCTGGTCGAGGAACTGGTCGGCGAGGTCGCCGACGAGCACGACCGAGCCAGGGCCGGCGTCGTGCGCTCGCCCGACTCGCTGACCTTTCCCGGAATGCTGCGACCGGATGAACTGCTCGATCGTACCGGTGTCGTCGTGCCGGAACAGGGCCCCTACGAGACCGTGGCCGGCTTTGTGATGAGCGAGCTGGGGCGGTTGCCGGTCACCGGCGACCGCGTACCGGTGCCGGGCGGATTCCTCACCGTTGAGCGCCTGGAAGGGCGTCGCATCGACCGACTGCGTTTCACCCCGGAGTTGGCGCCGGAGCCGACGGTTCCGCCCGGGCCCAAGACTGATCGAAAGAAGGTGAGCGACAAATGAGCGACTGGGCCGGACTTGCCTGGTTGGTCGTGCTGCTCGCCGCCAACGCCTTCTTCGTCGGAGCGGAATTCGCCGTCATCTCGGCACGTCGTTCCCAGATTGAGCCGCTCGCCGAGGCCGGAAAACGCAGCGCCAAGACCGCGCTCTGGGCGATGGAACACGCAACGCTCATGCTCGCGACCTCGCAGCTGGGCATCACGGTCTGTTCGCTGCTCATTTTGAACGTCTCCGAACCGGCGATCCACCACCTGCTCGAGGTGCCACTGGCCCTGACCGGCCTGCCCGAGGCTCTGATCGGCACGATCGCCTTCATCGTCGCACTGCTGCTGGTCTCGTACCTGCACGTGGTGTTCGGCGAGATGGTACCGAAAAACCTGTCTTTCTCCGTCCCCGACCAGGCCGTGTTGCTGCTTGCCCCGCCGCTCGTGTTCGTCGCCCGCGTCTTTCGTCCGGTGATCGTCACGCTCAACGCCTGCGCGAATGGTGTGCTGCGGCTGTTTGGCGTGCAGCCGAAGAATGAGGCGACCAGCGCGTACACGCTCGACGAGGTAGCCACGATCGTCACGCAATCCACCAAAGAGGGTGTGCTGAGCGACGGGACCGGCGCGCTGACCGCGGCATTCGAGTTCACCAACCTCAAGGTGCGCGACGTGGCTGTTGGCCTGTCCAAGCTGGTCAGCCTGCCCGAGTCGGCCACCCCGGCCGACGTGGAGAAGGCCGTCACTCGCCACGGGTTCTCCCGGTACGTGCTGGCCGATGCCGAGGGCTATCTCACCGGATACGTGCACCTGAAGGACGTTCTCGACCTCGATATCGCATCGGTCGGGGAAGCAACGCTGGCCGCGCCGGACAGCTACTCGGGGCGGATCCCGGCCAAGCGCATCCGTGCCTTGATCTCAATCTTTGAAGACACCGACCTCGAAGATGCCCTCGCGACCATGCGCCGTTCTGGCGCGCACCTCGCGCGGTCGTTCACCGCCGAGGGCGAAACCACCGGGGTGCTCTTTCTCGAGGACATTATCGAGGAGCTCGTCGGCGAAGTGCAGGACGCCACCCGCCGCGAATAGCTCCGTTGAGATGGTCGCGCGTCGCCTTCAGCGGATTACCGCCCCCGAAACGGGTGGCCGCTACGCCCGTTCGTTAGTTACCGTAGCGCGCACCCATTCCAGGCGCGGGCGCGAACGTCGGCGCGGCATCCGCTGGTGTGATCGTGCTGAACCGAAACGACCTATCGTGGAGGCATGGTGAAACCGCGCGGCTGGCTCGAATGGGAGGCCGAACAGGCCCGCGACTGGATCGCGCGGCCCCAGGCCGGAGACGACAAATACTCCCGTGGTGTGCTCGGAGTGCGCACCGGTTCCAAGGACTACCCGGGCGCAGCGGTGCTCGGCGTCGACGCGGCCGTGCGCACCGGCGTCGGCATGGTGCGCTACCTCGGGCCACGCCGCGCTCAGGACCTGGTCCTGCAGCGCCGCCCCGAGATCGTGACCCTGCCCGGGCGGGTACAGGCCTGGCTGCTCGGCTCCGGCATCAACGCCGCCACGAGAACGGATGCCGTCAGCGCTGCCCTCGACAAAGCGCTCGCCGAGGGCCTGCCCACCGTCATCGACGCCGGCGCCCTCGACCTGGTCTCGCACGCAATCGGACCGACAGTCATCACACCGCATGCCGGCGAACTGGCCGCGATGCTCGAGGGCGAGGCCAAGCCGGGCTCAGCCTCGCAGATCGCAGCGAATCCGGGGGAATGGGCCATTCGCGCCGCCCGGCTGTTTGACGTCACGGTGCTGCTCAAGGGAGCAGTCACCCACATTGCCTCACCGGCCGGCGCCCGTTTGACCGTGTCGACCGGGCCTGCCTGGCTCGCGACGGCCGGGTCCGGCGACGTGCTCGGCGGCATCCTCGGGGCTCTGCTCGCGACCCACTCCGACCAGCTCGAAGCGGATACCGCGTCCCTCGCCCCGCTCGCCGCCACTGCAGCGCTCATCCACGCCGAAGCGGCGAACCTCGCCTCCGCCGGCGGTCCGATCGCGGCCCTGGACGTGGCCGACGCCGTACCGCGGGCCGTCGCAAACCTTCTCGCGTGACGGGCAAGGGCCAAAGATGGCATCTCGCGCAGACAGCGGCGCGGGATGCTGGCGGAGGGGCTAACCACTCGCGAGGTGCCACGTTTGGCCCCATGAGGCTGCTCGACCAGGCGCGAGGTGCCACGTTTGGCCCCATGAAATGAGTTCAAGGGGCGAAAGTTGGCACCTCGTGACGTTCAAGGGGCCAAAGTTGGCTCCTCGTGTGGTGCGCGAGTCGCGGGAGGCGCGCCCGCCGCGCTAGGGCTGCGCTCGCCCGACGCTGTAGACCGGAATGTGGGCGAGAGACTCCCCGGTACGTTGCTCGTGCTGCGCGCCGCACTCTCCCCCTGTGGGAAGGTAAAGCGTGCGAATTCACGAGACTCTGGCGGCTGACCGGCGCGAGCTGCGGCATCCGCTCGCCGCGCTATGGTCGGCCTTCGTGCTCGTGCACCTGCTGCTGATCACTCTGGCCTTGTTCGGGCCGGGGTATCCGCTCGGCGATGTTGAGGTGGTGTATCGCGGATGGGCCGAGGACGCCGCGGCCGGCAATATCGTCGGCGTCACTGAAAATTTCGTCTACCCGCTGCTCGCGCTCGTACCCGTCGTCGGCGCGCTCGCCCTCGGCGGACCGGCCTATCTCGGCACCTGGTTTGGGCTAATCACCGTGCTGAACGCCGGGGCATTCTTCGTACTCCTGCGCACGCACCGACCCGCGGCGTGGTGGTGGCTGGCGTTCCTGGCGTTGCTTGGCCCGATTGCGCTGCTGCGCATCGATGCGGTCACGGTGCCGCTGTGCATCATCGCCCTGCTGGGCCTGCGGCGCCGTCCGCTCTGGGGCACGGTGCTACTGACCATTGCGGCCTGGATCAAGATCTGGCCGGTGGCCGCCCTCGCTGCCCTGTTTGTGGCGTCCACACTGCGCTGGCGGATGCTCGGGGTCGCCGCAGCCGTCACCGCGGCGGTCGTCGCCGCGGCCGGGGCACTCAGCCTGGCTCGAGGCAGTGGCATCCACGTGCTGAGTTTCGTGGGCGAGCAGGCGGGCCGGGGGATCCAGATTGAATCACCCATCGCTGTGCCGTGGCTGTGGCAGGCCGTGCTCAACGTGCCCGGCAGCTTCATCTACTACGACCAGCAGATCCTCACCTTTCAAGTCGCCGGCGCTGGCACCGCCGCCGCAAGCGCCGTGATGACTCCGCTGCTCGCGCTCGCCGCCGCGGCCGTGCTGCTGCTCGGAGTGCGGGCCCAGCGGCGGGGAGCCGGCTGGTTGGCGGTCTTTCCGCCGCTGACCCTCGCCCTGACCGTGACCCTCATCGCCGTCAATAAGGTGGGGTCGCCGCAGTTCATCAGTTGGCTGGCCGCACCGATCATTCTCGGGCTCGTGCTGAACGGGCGTGCCTGGCGCACGCCGGCGCTGCTCGCGCTCGCGCTCGCCGCCCTCACCCAGCTGGTCTACCCGTACCTCTACGACTGGCTGCTGGTGGCCCATCCCCTCATGATTCTGGTGCTGACCGTGCGTAACCTGCTCGAATTCGTGCTGCTCGGCTGGGCGCTCTTCACGCTGTACCGACTGGGCAGGTCAGGCAAGCCCGCTTCAGGCCAAGCCGCTCCCGACCGTTTCACCTCCACACCACTCTCCAAGAAACCACTCATCCCCAAACCACTCACCACCAAACCAATCATCTAGGGAGCCCCTCATGCTCGTAGCATTCTCTGTCGCACCGTCCGTCGCCGCCGACTCGCAGGGATCCGTGCACGATGCGGTTGCCGCCGCGGTGCGCATCGTCCGCGAATCCGGACTGCCGAATCACACCGACTCCATGTTCACCACCATCGAGGGCGACTGGGATGAAGTCTTCGCCGTGATCAAGGCGGCGACCGAGGCGGTGGGCGCCTTCGGGCCGCGTGTTTCCCTCGTGCTGAAGGCGGACATCCGCCCCGGCCACACCGGCGAACTGACCGGCAAGCTCGAGCGCCTGGAGACCGCCCTCTCCGAGTGAATCGTCCGCTCCAGCCGGCCTGGGCTTAGGCTTGTTGCATGCCCCTCACTCCTGACGGGTCGACGCAGCTGTCGTCGACCCGTATTCGTCTTGCCCTGCTCGCCCTCGCCCTGGGCGGATTCGGCATCGGCGCGACCGAATTCGTTGCCATGGGTCTGCTGCCGAACCTGGCCGCCGACCTGCTGCCCGGCCTCTATGCTGCGGCGCCGGATGCCGCCAACGCGCAGGTCGGCTGGCTGATCTCGGCTTATGCCCTCGGTGTTGTCGTTGGAGCGCCCACGATCGCGGCCGCTGCGGCCCGCTGGCCGCGCAAACAACTACTCCTGGCCCTGCTGACCGCGTTCACGCTCGGCACCATCGCCTCGGCCCTGCTGCCGACCTTTGAGACCGTTCTCGTTGCCCGCTTTGTGGCCGGGCTGCCGCACGGCGCCTACTTCGGCATCGCCTCGCTCGTCGCCGCCCGCCTGATGGGCCCCGGCAAACGGGCTCGCGGTATCGCAATCGTGCTCTCCGGGCTGACCATCTCCAACGTCATCGGGGTGCCCACGATCACCTGGATCGGTCAGGTGAGCGGATGGCGAATCGCCTACCTCGTCGTCGCCGCGATCTTCGCGCTCACCTTCGTGGCCGTCGCCGTGTTCGTGCCGTTTCAGGCCGGCAACCCCAAGGCCACCATGCGCGCCGAGCTGCGAGCGTTCAGCCAGTTGCAGGTCTGGATCACGCTCTCGATCGGTGCGATCGGCTTCGGCGGCCTGTTCGCGGTCTACACCTATGTCGCCCCGCTGGTGATCGACATCACCGGGCTCACGGCCGCAGCGGTTCCGCTCATTCTCGTCGTCATCGGCCTCGGCATGACAGTCGGCAACTTCGCCGGGGGAGCGCTGGCCGACTGGAGCGTGCGCCGTACCATGTACATTTCCTTCGCCGTGCTGATCGCGGCCCTCGTCACGCTCGGTCTCTCTGCGCAGTCGCTAATCGGGTTGGTGATCGGCATGTTCTTCATCGGTGCGGCGGCATCCGCTCTCTCGCCGACTATTCAGGCCCGACTGATGGACGTCGCGCACGAGAGTCAGTCGCTCGCGGCGGCGCTCAACCATTCCTCGCTCAACGTCGGTAACGCCCTCGGCGCGGCCCTCGGCGGCGTGGCCATCGCCGCTGGGCTCGGATACCTGGCCCCGGTCTGGATCGGCGTTGCCCTGAGCGCGCTCGGCGTGCTGCTGACCCTGCTCACCTTCAGCATTGACCGTCGGCGCCGCCTGCGGGGCCAGCACGTGCCCTACGGCACGCAGCTGATCCCGGTCGTCCGCAAGAGTTGACGTCGGCGCGTGCCGTGCGGCGCTGTGCTGATCGAGACTCAGCTGATCCCGGTCGTCCGCACGGGTTGACGTTGGCGCGTGCCGTGCGGCGCTGTGCTGATCGAGACTCAGCTGATCCCGGGCGTTCGCACGGGTTGACGTTGGCGCGTGCCTGCGGCGCTGTGCTGATCGAGACGCAGCTGATCCCGGTCGTCCGCAAGGGTTGACGTTGGCGTGCGCCTGCCGGCATCCACTCAATTGAAGCCGCGTTAACGAACGAACCGGCCCGCATTTCGAAAAATGGAGCCGGTCGGTAAATGAACGTCAGTCCGTCTGCAGCAGGATGCCGTCGTGGATGGCGCGCTTCCGCAGCGCGACCTTGGTACCCACGTCGTACCCGGCCAGGCGGTACTTCTCGCGAATGCGCTTCAGGTAGCTCTTGGCGGTCTCCTCGGAGATGCCGAGCTGATAGGCGACGGCCTTCACCGGCTCACCGGCGCCGTAGAGCGCCATGACGCGGCGTTCCTGGGCGCTGAGGCGGGGACCTTCAACGTTCTCGGTCGAGTTGAGCGCGTAGTCGAGCTCAGCGGAGATGTAGGACTTGCCGTTGTAGGCAGCACGAATGGCATCGACGATCATGCTCGCTTCCTCGCTCTTTACGAGGTAGCCGAGGGCGCCGGCGGCGAGGGCTTCGCGCACGAGAGCCGGCTCGGAGTAGGTGCTCATGAGCACCGTGTTCACCCCGGTCGTCTTGAGCGTGGAGATCTTCAGGGACACCGGAATATTGTCCTTGAGATCGAGGTCGAGCAGCACGACGTCCACCGGAAACTCGGGGTGGGTCAGCAACTCGGGCCAGGTCGTCACCGCCGCGACCATCTCGATGTCGTCAGCGGCGCTTCGAATCCACTCGGTGAGCGCCCCCAGGAGCATCTTGTGGTCGTCAACAAGGGCCAAGCGGATGGGACGGGGTGTCGTCGTCATGTGTTGCCTCCTAATGAGTGCACCTTAGCGTCTATATCCCCGATACTAAGCATCAGCTGGATTGTCCACACTGCACTCGATGTCTACCCGCAAGCTTCCGGCCCGATTGGAGTCCACGTGCGGACCAACCGCACGAATCGCCTGCCAGGTTTCGGGATCGACACGCCGCCGCGATACCCCAGTTGTGGTCAATTCAATCGGAAACCGCACCCGGTGGTGCAGCCCCACCCTCTGTGTGGGGACAATCGGTCCGAGCCGCAGTGAAACGGATGCTCCCGATCGCTGGGTATCCCCCAACAGCAGCCAAATCGTCAGGAGCAGCCCGTCACGTTGGGTCGGCGATAACAGCCCGGCCAGCCCGGCCGGGTCGCTCAGGGCAACGACGGGGCCCAGAAACTCGCTCTCCGTGATCGCGTGGTGCAGCCAGGTTTCGGTGCGGCCCTCGATCAGGTGCACGCGCAATTGGGTGGCGAGCGACGCAGCCGTCGTGGCCGTCGACGCGGCCAACGGAAGCGCTGTGCGTCCCTGGGCCACATCGTCGAGCAGGGTCTCCGCATCGAGGTCGAGCCGGGCCAGCTGCTCCGAAGCGAGCATGCCGACCGCAAACCGCGGCTGGGACACGGTGCTCTGCACGAGCACGAGGTCGAGCTCGCGCTGAACCATGCGCCGAAACGCTTGCACAATGCTTGCGCCGACCACCGGCGGTACCACCGCGAGGGCGACCCCGAGAATGTCAGGTCCCAGCGCCAGTACGTCGCTGCGGGCTTCGAACAGGGTGGCCGCGCCCATAATGACACCGAGGGCGAGCGCTGCCAGGGTGATATCGCGGGATTCCCGCAGGGTCACAATCGTCAGCAAAAAGGCGCCAACGGCTGGGGCCGCGGTGGGAAAAGTCGCCGTTCCCGGAAATCCCCAGGATCCGGCCAGATCGA
This sequence comes from Cryobacterium sp. Hh7, assembly GCF_004403155.1. Lineage (NCBI taxonomy): Bacteria > Bacillati > Actinomycetota > Actinomycetes > Micrococcales > Microbacteriaceae > Cryobacterium > Cryobacterium sp. Hh7. Next base: position 43,428 of record NZ_SOHG01000024.1, read on the forward strand.
GGGCGACCACGATCGCGCAGAGGCCGAGGGCGAGTAGAAACAGCCACGTGGGCATGCGTGAAGAGAACTCGTGGACCGCCAGGTTCACCCCGACCGCGGTCGCGGCGAGTACCAGCCAGGCCACGATACTCAGGGTGGGGGTGGGCGTGGGGGTCTGTCCCCACTCGACCACCAGCCGCGCAACCAGGAAAACGGCGATGACGCCTCCGCTGATGCTCATCCCGATTCCGAGGTGGCGGGCACCCAAACCGTTTTGATCCGATCGGAAAACGGTGAAATGACCGTCACCACGCAGACTCGACCGCGGAAACCGCAGCGGCGACAGCGCTGCCCTGGTCGTCTGGCCAGCGGATGTTGTCGGCCAACTGCGCTCGTCCGGTGCGCCCAGCAGGCGCGCGCCCACACGGCGGGTGCGAACGATATCAATGGGGGCGGTGTCGCTCAGCGGAGTCATTTGGGGACCTCAAGAACAACCGTCGTTCCGGCACCCGGCGAGGAAAACAGGCGAGCGTTGCCCCCCACGTCACGCAGCCGGGCGATGACCGATTCGGCGACGCCGAGCCGTTCGGAGCCGACCTGGCCGAGGTCGAACCCGACCCCGGTGTCGGTGACCATTGCGCGAACAGTGGCGTCGTCATCCGTTATTGTTACGTCGGCATGGTCGACACCGGCGTGACGGCGCACGTTTTCGAGGCACTCAGAGAGAGCAAGTAGAAAGGAATCGAGCACGTTGCTGGGCAACTGCACCTGCCCGCTGCCGTGCCAGTTGACGGTCAGGCCGGCACGCTCGAAGCGCTGACGCACTGCGTCGAGCGTGCCGCCGAGGGTCAGCACCGAGGCTGGTTCGAGGGCATACCCACCGGAACGACTCGGCATCGGCAGACCGCCGAGCCGCAATTGACGCAGTAGCCGGGCGTCGTCACCGGCCTGTTTTTGCAGGGCTGCCGGGCTCACTCCGACGCCGGAATGGGCCAGCAGGGTCAGCGTCGCGAGCACCGTATCGTGCAGTAACCGGGCGTCCTGTCGGCGTTGCGCCTCGAGTTCGCTCGCGTGCCGTTCGGCGCGGTGGGCACGCCCGATCGCGGCGATTCGGTGCATCACGCGGGGGACGCTTTGCGCGATCCACCAGGAGGCGAGCGTGAAGGAGAGCCATATAGTCACCGTCAGGGTGAGCAGAATGACCCGGTCGGGGGCGTCCACCGTCACGACGGCAATGGTCGCGACGGTCAGCACGAAGAAGGAGCCGAGCAGCAGCAGTCGGCGCGCGCTCGTGATCAGTACCGCCGCGACCGCGCATATCGGCGCGGTCGCCACCATGCCGATCACGCTTTCCTCGACCAGGTTGGGAGGAACTCCGGGGTGGCTTGCGAAGCCCACGATCAGGATCGTTCCTTCCCCGCACAGCACGATCAGCACCGCCCAGCGCAGGGCACCGGTGCTGCCGAGCAGGTACTGCGCGGCCGCGAGCAGCAGGATGAGCGCCACCGCCGCAATGCGCGCGCCTCCGGCAACGCCACCGGGTACGAACAAGCACGCCAGTGTCGTGGCCGAGCCGGTCAGCCCGGCCGCCTGCACCGCTCTGCGAAGGAGCCGGTCTCGCTCCTTGAGGATGCGTTGCATGGGTGCCTGTCTGGTGGGAGATAAACATGTCTATCTGCACCATACCGGGCGGGACGCCGGAGAGTTCTCCCTAGTCCAACACCCGCCGTATTTGGGCGCCGATCGCTTCGTTCTCGATGAGGAAGCCATCGTGACCATACCCGGATTCCAGCACCACAGCGGTGGGGCCATCGATATTGTTCGGCAGGTGGGCGGCGATGGTGCGCTGGCCGTCGACCGGGAACAGTCGGTCACTGTCGATACCGACGACAACGGACCGGGCGGTGACCCGGCCGAGAGCGGCCGCCACGCCGCCGCGGCCGCGGCCGACATCGTGGGAATTCATGGCTTCGACCAACACGATGTAGCTGTTGGCGTCGAAGCGCCTGGTGAATTTATTCCCGTGAAAGTCAAGATACGATTCCACGGCGAAGCGACCGTTGGCGCCGAGCGGACTGATATCGCTCTGCCAGCCCCGCGCGAAGCGTGCGTTGAGTTCGGCTGGGCTGCGGTAGTTCAACAGAGCCATGCGGCGGGCGAGGGCCAGCCCGCGCGTCGGTCCGTCACCATCTGCTTCATCGTAATAATCGCCGGCCCGAAAGGCCGGGTCGGTGCGAATCGCCTCGATCTGAACCGAGTTGACGGCGATCTGATCGGCCGTGGTGATTGGCGGCGCGGCCAAAATGATCAGGCGCTCGACCCGCTCGGGGGTGATGATCGCCCATTCCAAGGCGTGCATGCCGCCCATTGACCCGCCGATTACGGCCGCCCAGCGGCCGATACCGAGCCGGTCGCTGAAAACGCGCTGCGCGCTGACCTGGTCGCGAATCGTGAGATAGGGAAAACGGATGCCCCACTCCAGACCGTCCGGAGCCAGCGACGCCGGCCCGGTGCTGCCCTGGCAGCCGCCGAGCATGTTCGGCGCCACGACGAACCACCGGTCGGTGTCGATGGCGAGGCCCGGTCCGACGATGCCGTCCCACCAGCCACCGGTCTCCTGGCCGGGACCGGGGGCGCCGGCCAGGTGGCTGTCACCGGTGAGCGCGTGCAGCACGAGCACGGCATTGTCGCCGGCCGGATTGAGGCTGCCCCAGGTCTCGTAGGCGAGCCGCACCATGGGGAGGCTGCCGCCGGCCTCAAAGCTCAGCGGGCCTAGATTGGCGAATTGCCGGTTTCCCACCGGGTCACCGTCACGCCAGGCACCGGTCGCCGGAGGCTTGCCGAGGACCGAGCGCGCCTGGGCTTCGGTGATGAAGTTCGACGGGACTGTGTCTGCTGATGATTGCCATTCCATACCCGTCCATTCTGTCGGTCGAATGGACGGCCCGGGCGCATGTTACGTTGTGCGCCCGGGCCCAGCGACCCGGTCAGGCGTCGGCGCGGTCGCGCTTGACGACGGCGCGGGCCGCGGCGAGGCCAGCCTCGAGGTCGGCTTTCAGGTCGACCACGTTTTCGATTCCGACCGAGAGCCGCACCAGGCCCGGGGTGACGCCGGCGGTGAGCTGCTGCTCCGGGGTGAGCTGGGCGTGCGTGGTCGAGGCCGGGTGAATGACCAGGGAACGCACGTCGCCGATGTTGGCGAGGTGGCTGAACAGGCTCAGATTGTCGACGAGGGCGCGGCCGGCGGCGACTCCGCCCTTGAGCTCGAAGGAGAGCACCGCTCCGACGCCGAGCGGGGCGTACTTGTTGGCGTTGGCGTACCAGGGGCTCGAGGGCAGGCCGGCGTAGTTCACCGAGGCGATGTCGTCGTGGTTGTCGAGCCACTCGGCGATGTCTTGGGCATTCTGCACGTGGCGTTCGATGCGCAGGCTGAGCGTCTCGATGCCTTGGATGAGCTGCCAGGCGCTCGCCGGGGCGATGGCACTTCCGAGGTCACGCAGCAGCTGCACGCGAGCCTTGATGACGTAGGCGATTCCGTCACCGACCGCGGTGGTATAGCTCGCGCCGTGGTACGAGGGGTCGGGTTCGGTCAGTCCGGGGAACTTCTCCACGTTCTTCGACCACTCGAACTTGCCACCGTCGACGAGAACCCCGCCGATGACGGCGCCGTGGCCGCCGAGGAATTTCGTGGCCGAGTGCACGATGATGTCGGCGCCGTGCTCGAACGGGCGAATCAGGTACGGCGTCGCGATCGTGTTATCTACGATCAGCGGAATTCCCGCAGCGTGGGCGATATCCGCGACCAGCGTGATGTCGAGTACGTTGATGCGCGGGTTGCCGATGGTTTCGGCGAAGAACAGCTTGGTGTTCGGGCGCACCGCACGGGCCCACTCGGCCGCGTCATCCTGGTCTTCGACGAAGGTCGTTTCGATGCCGAGCTTGGCCAGGGTGTACTTGAACAGGTTGTAGGTGCCGCCATAGATCGAGCTCGACGAGACAATGTGGTCGCCGGCCTGGGCGATGTTCAACACCGCAAAAGTGGACGCCGACTGTCCGCTGGACAGCAGCAGCGCCGCGGTGCCCCCCTCGAGTGCGGCCACGCGCTCCTCGACGACGGCCTGGGTGGGGTTCTGGATGCGGGTGTAGATGTTGCCGAATTCGGCCAGCGCAAACAGGTTCTGGGCGTGCTCGGCGTTGTTGAAGACATACGAGGTGGTCTGGTAGATCGGCGTCGCCCGAGCGTTGGTGGTCGGGTCCGGGTGTGCTCCGGTGTGAACCTGCTTGGTCTCAAACTTCCACGATGAAGAATTGTCGGTCACGATAGCCTCCGGATCACTCGGCGCGGACTTTCCGGCGCTCTGGCCACGAGCATATGGAGCCGGTGTAAACCCTGCAACGGATGCCGCAACACGGCGTCATCTTCTGCCGGAGGCTACTTTCGGTCGCGATGCGGCAGCACAATCGTGCCCGTCGGTGTCGCAGCGCCCGGGCGAAACAGCCACCGGGCTTTCGGCTCGACCAAGGGCCGCATTACCCTCCGCACGATCGGCAGCGAGAGCACGATCGAGATGGCCACGCTCAGCACGATCATCGCCGGAAGCACCCAGCCCGGTTGGGGCCCGTCGAGTACACCGGTTTCGCGCAGCGGGTAGAGCAGAAAGGTGTGCAGCAGATAGATATACATCGTGGCCGCTCCGAGCTCACTGAACCAGGTCGTGCGCCGGGGGATCAGCATCAGGAACGCCACGATCAGCGCGAAGGCGAGCAGCATGACGGCCAAACGGATGCCGCCGGCCCACCATGAGGAGTAATCAAACGTCGCGTACGACTCGTCGTAGAGCAGAAAACGGCGCACCTGCAGCTTGCGCAGGGTGTCGATATTGAGGGCGATCAGCAGGTACAGCCCGCCAAACAGCCCGAGCGCCCCGGCCCGCCAGCGCCAGACCAGCCCCGCGCGCAGTTCGAGCCAGTTGTCGGTGAGCAGCCACTGCCGCAGTTTCCAGCCGAATACGAAGAACGGGAGCAGCCCGAGGGTGCGGGCGAGGGTGAAGGTGCCATCGATCGACGAGATGTAGCCGGCGCCGATGGAGATCACAATGCTGATGGTGAGGGGATAGCGCAGCAAGACCAGGTAGGGCAATGCGATCCGCCAGATCAGCAGGGCGAGCAGGAACCAGAGGGTCCAGCTGGCACTGGAGTAATCCAGCAGAAATTTGCCGCCGAGGATCCAGCGCAGCCCGGTCCAGATGGTTTCGAAGATGAGGTACGGAAAAACGATGTCGGTGAGCAGCCGCTGCATCTGCCGCGCGTCGGGCGGCCCCGACTTGGCAAAATAGCCGCTCACGGCAACGAAAACCGGCACGTGGAAGGCGTAGATGAACAGGTACAGCGTATAGGCGGCATCCGCTTCGCCGATGAGTTTGAGAATGGCGTGGCCGATCACCACGAGGGTGACCGCGATCCAGCGCGCGTTGTCCCAGAGGGGTAAGCGACGCTTCTGCGGTCGAGTGGTGGCGGTGCCAAGTGCGCTCATTGAATCCATTCTCCCGCCACAATGGAGAAATGAGTACTCGAAGAGTGGTTGTGACCGGAGCAAGTTCAGGAATCGGAGCGGCGACCGTTCGCCAGTTCCGGCTGCGCGGCTGGGATGTGGTCGGGGTCGCGCGGCGGGCCGACCGCCTCGCTACGCTGCGAGCGGACACGGGAGCGGATGTCTTCACCGCTGACCTGACGCTGCAAGCGGATGTCGACGCCCTGCGCGACTACCTCGCCGCCACCGGCCCGGTGCACGCCCTGGTCAACAATGCCGGCGGCGCCAAGGGCCTCGACACGGTGGAGGCTGGGAGCATCGAGGACTGGGCCTGGATGTTCGAGATCAACGTGCTCGCCGTCAAGCGGGTCACCACGGCGATTCTGCCGCTGCTGCGCTCCGGCATCGACTCCGGGGCCGGGTCGGCCGACATCGTCACCATCACCTCGATCGCCGGGCACGTGGCCTATCTCGGCGGCGGCGGCTACAACGCGGCCAAGTTCGCTGCTCACGCCATGACCGAGGTGCTGCGCCTCGAGCTCTCCGGTGAGCCGATTCGGGTAATCGAGATTGCGCCGGGCATGGTCAAAACGGATGAGTTCGGTCTGGTTCGTTTCAACGGTGACGCCGACAAGGCGTTCGCGGCCTACGACAACGTGCCAGATCCGCTATCGGCGGAGGACATCGCGGAGACCATCGTGTCGAGCGTTGAGCGCCCGGCACACGTGAACCTCGACCTGATCGTGATCAAGCCGGTCGCCCAGGCGGCCCCGACCCGCATCGCCCGTGGTCCGTTGAAGGTGCGCGAGTAGTAACCTCGCCGCATTACTCCGCGCGGCCCGCGGCTTTGCGCGCGGCCCGCGGCGTCGGCGGGTCATCCGCTCCTCGCTCAAACATTGAGGGTTTCCGGGGACCCCCGCGAAAAGCGTGCGGCGGCCCCGGAAACCCTCAAAACTCGCAACCCCGCGGAAAACCCGCCGCCGCCGCTCCCATAAAGACCGGCGTGAGCTTGTCGGCGGATCGCCTCTATCCGCTGATCGAGCTCGCCGAGATCGCCATCGGCCAACGCGAGCTTGTCTGCGACAGGCGGGGCACAGCAAACGGGCCGGACAGGATGTGAATCCTGGCCGGCCCGTTTGTGTACTGCAGAGGGTTAGTGCTCGACGGCCTTTTCGGCGCCGTGCCCGGTGAGCGAACGCACCGACATTTCGGCGGCGAGCTTCGGGCTCTCCTTCACGGTGCTGGTGACCGAGCCGAGCCAGCCCAGGAAGAACCCGAGCGGGATCGAGATGATGCCCGGGTTGCTCAGTGGGAAGATCGCGAAGTCCACGCCGGCACCGAACATGGAGGTGTCAGTGCCCGAGAACACCGGCGAGAAGATGATCAGGAGCACGGCTGACGACAGCCCGCCGTACATGCTCCAGACCGCGCCCCGGGTGGTGAAGCCGCGCCAGAACAGGGAATAGAGAATGGTCGGCAGGTTGGCGCTCGCCGCGACGGCGAACGCGAGTGCCACGAGGAAGGCGATGTTCTGCCCCTGCACGCCGATACCACCGGCAATAGCGAGGATTCCGATCACGATCACGGTGCGACGGGCGACCTTGACCTCGTCGTCGGGGTTTCCCTTGCCCTTCTTGATGACGGATCCGTAGATGTCGTGCGCAAAGCTCGTTGCCGCCGTGATGGTGATTCCGGCCACAACGGCCAGGATCGTCGCGAAGGCGATGGCCGAGATGAAGCCGAGCAGCAGCGGACCACCGAGAGCGAGCGCGAGCAGCGGAGCTGCCGAGTTCACTCCACCGGGAGCGGCGAGAACGGTGTCAGCACCAACGAGCGATGCGGCACCGAAGCCGAGCACGAGGGTGAAGATGTAGAACGCGCCGATGAGCCAGATGGCCCAGACCACAGAGCGACGAGCTTCCTTGGCGGTCGGAACCGTGTAGAAGCGCATGAGCACGTGCGGCAGGCCGGCAGTTCCGAGAACCAGGGCGAGGGCGAGCGAGATGAAGTCGAGCGGGTTGGCGCCGTACTTCAGGCCCGGAGCCAGGATCGCATCGGCCGGAACAGAGGTCGAGACGGCAACAGCGCTGTCGAGCAGGGCCGACAGGTTGAACCCGTTCAGGGCCAGTACCCAGATGCTCATGGCGAGTGCACCGATGATGAGCAGGAACGCCTTGACGATCTGCACCCACGTGGTGCCCTTCATGCCGCCGACCAGTACGTAGACGATCATCAGCGCGCCGACGACGGTGACCACGATGGACTGGCCGAGCTTGTCGTTGATGCCGAGGAGTAGCGAGACGAGTCCGCCGGCTCCGGCCATCTGGGCGAGCAGGTAGAAGAAGCACACGGCCAGGGTGGTCGTTGCTGCGGCCACGCGCACGGGACCCTGCTTCAACCGGAAGGAGAGCACGTCGGCCATCGTGAACTTGCCGGTGTTGCGCATGAGCTCCGCAACGAGCAGCAGGGCCACGAGCCAGGCGACGAGGAATCCGATCGAGTACATGAACCCGTCATAGCCGCTGATCGCGATCGCGCCGACGATGCCGAGGAACGACGCCGCTGACAGGTAGTCGCCGGCGATGGCGAAACCGTTCTGCGGTCCGGTGAACGAGCGGCCACCGGTGTAGTAGTCCGCGGCGGACTTGTTGTTGCGTCCGGAGCGGATGACGATGATCAGGGTCACCGCCACAAAGGCCAGAAAGATGGAGATGTTCAGGATCGGGTTGTTTTCAACCGGTTTGACCGTCGTGGCCAGGAGGTGCAGTGCGTTCATCGCTGTTCCATCCGCTCGAGCTCAAGGCGAAGTTCTTCGGTGCGGGGGTCGATCTTGCGGTTCGCGAAGGTCACGTAGGTCATGGTGATGGCGAAGGTCGTGACGAACTGGCCGAGGCCGAGCAGCAGTCCGATATTGATGCGGCCGAAGACCGGCGTCGCCATGAACTCGTGCAGGTATGCGGCGGCAAGCACGTAGGCGATATACCAGACGAAAAAGAAGATTGCCATCGGTACGACGAACCTGTTGCGGGTGCGCTTCAACTCGAGAAAACGGGGGGTCTTTTCAAAAGCCTCGTAGTCGATGATGGACTTCGGTGGGGCGTCTTTCACTGCTTCACTCATGGGGCCTCCTTGCCTCGGGAACGAAAAATACGGGTTTTGCGGAAAAGTGTGGGTGCGCGGTGGGGGCGGAGCGTGGTCTCGACCGGTGGTCTACAAAACGGATGCTGTCAGTGCTCGTTTGAGATCGTCGAGAACGGTGGGGTCTTCGATAGTGGGGGGAACGGAATATTCTTCACCGTCGACGATTTGTCGAATGGTTTTGCGAAGAATCTTGCCCGACCGCGTTTTGGGCAGTCGGTCGAGTATGGTGACGTCGCGGAACGCGGCAACCGGGCCGACATGCTCCCGGACGAGCGCGACGAGTTCGGCGGCCAGAACGTCGTGGTCGACACTAGTCCCGACTTTGAGGGTCACGAAACCAGCGGCGCGCTGGCCCTTGAGGGCGTCGTGCACGCCGAGTACCGCGCACTCGGCGACGGCCGGGTGCAGGGTGAGTACCTCTTCGAGCGACCCGGTGGAGAGCCGGTGGCCGGCAACGTTGATCACGTCGTCGGTGCGGCCCATGACGAACAGGTAGCCGTCGGCGTCGAAATGGCCGGAGTCGCCGGTGGCGTAGTAGCCGGGGAAGGCGGTCAGGTAAGAACTCGCAAACCGTTCCTCGCTGCCCCAGACCCCGAGCAGGGTTCCGGGCGGCAGGGGGAGTCGAATGGCGATATTGCCGTCCTTGCCGACTTTCTCGATCGGCTTGCCCTTGGAATCCAGAATGGCAATGTCGTATCCGGGCACCGGGACGGTGGCCGAACCCGGCTTGGTCGGCAATTCTTCAATGCCGAGCAGATTGGCGCAGATCGCCCACCCGGTCTCGGTCTGCCACCAGTGGTCGACGACCGGGCAGTGCAGCCCATTATTGGCCCAGTGGAAGGTCTCGGGGTCGAGTCGTTCGCCGGCCAGGAACAGGCTGGTCAGGCTCGAAACGTCGTGGTTCTTCAGTTCGAGCAGGTCGGGGTCGACCCGGCGGATGGCCCGTATGGCGGTCGGCGCGGTGAACAGAACCTTCACCTTGTAGTCGTCGACGACGCGCCAGAAGGCGCCGGCATCCGGGGTGCCGATCGGCTTGCCCTCATAGAGGACCGTGGTCGCGCCCGCCAGGAGCGGCGCGTAGACGATGTAGGAGTGTCCGACCACCCAGCCGACGTCGGATGCGGCCCAGTAGACGTCGCCCGGTCCCACATCGTAAATGTTGCGCATCGACCAGTTCAGGGCGACGGCATGGCCGCCGTTGTCGCGGATGATGCCCTTGGGCTTACCGGTCGTACCGGACGTGTACAGGATGTACAGCGGGTCTTCGGAGCGCAGGGCGACCGGGTCGGCCGGCGCTGCTGTGGCCTCTTCGACTGCCCAGTCGAGCCAGGCGACATCCGCTTCTGAACGGTTCTGGTAGTCAGCAGCTGAGCCGGGGATGCTGTCCCGGCCCTGCACGATCACGGTGTGCACCGAACCCTGGCTCAGGGCGATGGCCTTGTCGACCAGTGGCAGGTATTCCACCGCGCGGCCAGGCTCCAGGCCGCCGGATGCCGTGACGATGACACTGGGGCGGGCGTCATCAATGCGCACGGCCAGTTCGGTTGCGGCGAAACCACCGAACACGACCGAGTGCACCGCGCCGATGCGGGCGCAGGCGAGCATGGCGACAACGGCTTCGGGAATCATCGGCAGGTAGATGACGACGCGGTCGCCGGTGCCAACGCCGTTGGCTCGGAGCACGCCGGCGAACCTGGCGACGCGGCCGAGCAGGTCGAGGTAGCTGAGCTTGACCCGGGTGCCGGTCATGGCGGAGTCATAGATCAGCGCGGTGTGGGCGCCGCGGCCGGCCAGCACGTGGCGGTCGAGTGCGTTGTAGCTGGTATTGAGAGTGCCGCCGGGAAACCAGCTGCCGGTCGCCGGGCCGTCGGGAGCGAGCGCCAGACGGGGCTGCGTGATCCAGTCGATGCCTTCAGCCGCCTCAAGCCAGAAGGCTTCCGTCGACGAAATGCTGCGTCGCCACGCATCCCGGTAGCTCGCACCTGATTCGCCGTTCATGTCTATCTTCTCCATCGAAGTACCTCTGTATACAAAGAGTGGTTGAAGTATTGCATATAACCCAGCATTGTGGAATAGGATCTCAGTTGTGTATACAGAAACCGCAATGTTGGGGTTAGACGTGCCGCTCCGCGCCAGTGAGCGAGCGTACCGTCAGCTGCGCGGGGAGATCCTGAACGGACTCCTTGCACCAGGGGCTGCCCTGCTCGAAGTCGAACAGGCCGAGCGTATTGGCATATCGCGCACCCCGCTGCGGGAAGCGGTGGCCCGATTGATTGCCGATGGACTCGTCGTCGGTCGCCGAGGCCGTGGCTTTGAAGTCACCGACATCTCGGTCGACAGTATTTCCGAACTTTACGAACTGCGCCAGGCGCTCGAGGTGCAGGCCATCCGTCTGGCGGCGATTCGCCGTGATCCCACCCCGTTCGCCCTGCTCCGTGAGGGCTTCGTCAATGCTCCGCAACTGCTGGAACAGGGCGACGTCGGAGTGCACCGATACTACGGGCTGATCGATGAACTCGAAGATGCCATCGATGTCGCGGTCGGCAACCCTTTTCTCGTCGGCGCCCTGCGCGCCGTACGCACCCACCTGGCCCGAATTCGTCGGTTGGCCCGGAGAAATCCGCTGCGGCTTCATGCCGCGGCGGCCGAGCATCTGCTGATTCTCGACGCCATCATCGCCGGCGATCCGTCGCTGGCGGCCCATGCCACCCATATTCATCTTCATCAAAGCCTCCAGAGCGTCCTCGCGGCGATCGATGAGGGCTCGACCACTGTCGCCAATTAGCGGCCCTGGTCACCTAACGAAGGGATCCACCGTGCAGCTTCACCACGTTCGAGTTCACAAGAGCGACGAGAATCTGGCCCGCGAGGACCAGCTGGCCTGGAAAATCGCCGAGGTCGCCGCCGACCCGGCCCTCGTCTCCGAAGAGGTGACCGAGATGGTCATCAACCGGGTGATCGACAACGCCTCCGTCGCGGCGGCCAGCCTGACTCGTCGCCCGGTGATCGCCGCCCGCTCGCAGGCGCTCGCACATCCGCGTTCCAATGGCGGCGACGGAGCGACCGTGTTCGGCCTCGCCCCCGCCCGCCGGGTTTCCCCGGAGTGGGCGGCCTGGGCCAACGGTGTGGCCGTGCGTGAACTCGACTATCACGACACGTTCCTCGCCGCCGAGTACTCGCACCCCGGCGACAATATCCCGCCGATCACGGCGGTCGCCCAGCACCTCGCGGCCTCCCGCGGCCTGACCGGCAGCGACCTGATTCGCGGCATCGCCACCGGCTACGAGATTCAGATCGACCTGGTGAAATCGATCAGCCTGCACGCGCACAAGATCGACCACGTTGCCCACCTCGGCCCGTCGGTCGCCGCCGGTATCGGCACCCTGCTCGGCCTCGACAAGGAAACCATCTTTCAGGCCGTCGGTCAGGCGTTGCACACCACGACCGCGACGCGTCAATCCCGCAAGGGCGAAATCTCCAGCTGGAAGGCGCACGCCCCGGCTTTCGCTGGCAAGATGGCTGTCGAAGCCGTCGACCGTGCGCTGCGCGGCGAGACCAGCCCGACTCCCATCTATGAGGGCGAAGACGGCGTCATCGCCTGGCTGCTCGACGGCCCGGACGGTTCCTATGACGTGTCGCTGCCGAAAGCCGGCAGCATCAAGCGGGCCATTCTGGACAGCTATACCAAGGAGCACTCGGCCGAATACCAGGCGCAGGCCTGGATCGACCTCGCTCGCAAGCTGCACAACGAACACCCCGAACTGCTCGTCGCCGGGGCTATCACGAGCGTTGTCATCCACACCAGCCACCACACGCACTACGTGATCGGCTCCGGCGCCAACGACCCGCAGAAGTACGACCCCACCGCGAGCCGCGAGACGCTCGACCACTCCATTCCCTATATCTTCACGGTCGCTCTGCAGGACGGCAGCTGGAACCACGTCGATTCCTACAGCCCGGAACGAGCCGGCCGCCCAGACACCATCGCCCTGTGGCAGACCGTCACAACCACCGAGGATAAGGAGTGGACGCGTCGCTACCACTCCCTCGACCCGGCCGAGAAGGCCTTCGGCGGTCGCGTCGAGATCGAACTGGCCAATGGAACCCGCATCGTGGACGAGATTGCCGTTGCCGATGCGCATCCGCTCGGCGCTCGCCCCTTCGCCCGCGCGGAGTACATCAACAAGTTCCGCATCCTGGCCGCGCCGGTGATGGAGGTGTCCGAAATTGAGCGCTTCCTCGCGCTGGCCCAGCGCCTGCCCGAGCTTGGTGCTGCCGACCTCGGGGGCCTGACCATCGTGGCCAAGCCCGGACTGCTCTCCTCGATCGCCACGCCGAACGGAATCTTCTAATGCTGTACGCCGGAACGACCGCCGCCGACAAGCGGATTGCCCTGCGCCAGGGCCTAAAAAGCGGCAAGATTTTGCGCTTTCCGGGCGCGTTCAACCCGCTTTCGGCCAAACTCATTCAGCAGAAGGGGTTCGAGGGCGTCTACATTTCGGGTGCCGTGCTCTCGGCCGACCTCGGCCTGCCCGACATCGGCCTGACCACCCTCACCGAGGTGGCCGGCCGGTCGCAGCAGATCGCCCGGATGACCGACCTGCCGGCCATCGTCGATGCCGACACCGGCTTCGGCGAGCCGATGAACGTGGCGCGCACCATCCAGACTCTCGAGGATGCCGGCCTGGCCGGAATGCACATCGAGGACCAGATCAACCCGAAACGCTGCGGTCACCTGGACGGCAAGCAGGTCGTGGATGCCGACACCGCGATCAAGCGCATCCGCGCGGCCGTCGATGCGCGCCGGGATGCGAACTTTCTCGTGATGGCGCGCACGGACATCCGTGCCGTCGACGGTTTGGATGCCGCTGTGACTCGGGCGAAGCAGCTGCAGGATGCCGGAGCGGACGCGATCTTCCCGGAGGCGATGGGCAGCCTGGCCGAGTTCGAGACGATCCGGGCGGCCGTCTCGGTGCCGATCCTGGCGAACATGACCGAATTCGGCAAGGGCGAGCTGTACACCGTGCAGCAGCTCGAAAACGTGGGCATGAACCTGGTGATCTTTCCGGTGTCGTTGCTGCGCCTCGCGATGGGGTCGGCGGCCCGCGGACTCGATGCGATCGAGCAGACCGGCTCGCTCACGACGATGCTGCCCGAGATGCAGCACCGGGCTGACCTGTACGAATTGCTCGACTACGCGTCGTATAACCAGTTCGATTCGGGTATCTTCGATTTCACGCTGAACCCGCACATTTCGTCCAAGGTATAAGGGGAGCACAATGTCTGACACGGAAACACTCGCTCCACACGTCTATAAGGGGCTGACCGGCGTGGTCGTCGACACGACCGCGGTCTCCAAGGTCAACCCGGAGACCAACTCGCTGCTCTACCGTGGCTACCCGGTGCAGGAACTCGCGGCGAAGAAGAGCTTCGAGGAGGTCGCCTACCTGCTCTGGCACGGTGAACTTCCCACAGACCAGCAGCTCGCGGACTTCGAGGCCCTCGAGCGTTCGCTGCGCCACCTCAACCCGGTCGTCAAGCGCATCATCGACGAGCTGCCGTTGACCGCGCACCCGATGGATGTCGTGCGCACCGCGGTGAGCGTTATCGGAGCGAGCGATCCGGAAGCTGAGAACCCGTCGCCGGAATCCGACCTGGCCAAGTCGATTCGGCTGTTCGCCCAGCTGCCCGCGATCGTGTCGTACGACCAGCGGCGTCGGCATGGGCTCGACCTGGTCGAGCCGCGCGACGACCTCGGCTACTCGGCGAACTTTTTGCACATGGCCTTCGGGGAGGTGCCTGAGCTCGTCGTCGTCAACGCCTTCGACGTGTCGATGATTCTCTACGCCGAGCACTCCTTCAACGCATCGACGTTCACCGCGCGGGTGATCACCTCGACCCTGTCCGACCTCTATTCGGCCGTGACCGGCGCGGTCGGGGCGCTCAAGGGAGCATTGCACGGCGGCGCGAACGAAGCCGTCATGCACACCTTCACCGAGATCGGCCTCGGCGCCGGCTCGGCCGCCCGGGCCGAGCCCTGGCTCGCGCAGGCGCTCGCCGAGAAGCGCAAGATCATGGGCTTCGGGCACCGCGTCTATAAGAGCGGCGACTCGCGCGTACCGACCATGCGGGCGGCGCTCGTCACCCTGGCCCTGCACTACGAGAAGCCGGAGCTGCTCGAGCTCTACGAAGCCCTCGAGACGGCGATGACGACGCGCAAGGCGATCCTGCCCAACCTCGACTACCCGTCGGGTCCGGCCTACCACCTGATGGGGTTTGACACCCTCACCTTCACGCCGCTGTTCGTTGCGGCGCGCATCACCGGGTGGACCGCGCACATCATGGAGCAAAAGACCAGCAACGCACTGATTCGCCCGCTGTCGGCCTACCACGGGCTCGACCAGCGTCAGGTTCCGTAGCGCTTCTTCTTCGCACCGGATACACCGCAACGAGCGGATGCCGCGCTGCCGGTCGGCAGCGCGGCATCCGCTTTATTGTGCCTGCGGTCACGGCGCTTGCGTCTTTCGTTAGCATTGTCGAATGACACTTGACGCGCCTCTTTCGAGCAACGACACAGCCACGACCGAAACGAAGGTCACCGCGTGAGCGTGCACCTGGTCGGCGGCGGAGGAGACCCGGCCCACAATGCCCAGGTGTTCGGAACGTTCCTGTCCGAGGTTGTGGCTCACGCCGCACAGGCTGGCCGTGACGAACCGATCGTGGCGATCATCACCGTCGGCCCGGGCAGCGCCCACGCCGAGGAACTGGCTGCCTCGCTCGGCGACAGTGTGCAGACCCGCCGCACCGTGCTCGCGCCCGGCGATACCGGCGACCTCACCGCTCTGGGCGCCGTCGACGGCATTCTCATCGGCGGCGGCGTGACCCCCGATTACCTGGCCGCACTGCTTCCCATCGCCGGCGAGATTCGCCGCCAGGTATCGGCCGGCGTGCCCTACCTCGGGTTCTCGGCCGGTGCCATGATCGCCGCCGAACGAGCCCTGATCGGCGGCTGGCGCATCGGCGGCGTCGAGGTGACGCCCGAAGACGTCTCCGAGGGCCTTGACGAAATCACCCTGGCCCAGGGCATCGGACTGCTCGACGTCACGGTCGACGTGCACGCCGCCCAGTCCGGCAGCCTGTCCCGGTTGATCGCGGCGACCGAAGCCGGCCTGATCGACGGCGGCCTCGCCATCGACGAGAACACCGTGCTCGTGGTCGGCGAGGGCGCACTTCGCGTGCTCGGCGCCGGCAGCGTCTGGAACGTCAGCCAGGCCGACGGCGGCGTGCTCGTGAGCACCATCGGCGCCTGACCCGCGCATGACAGCCTGCACAACGGATACCGCAACACGCGTACCGAGTCAGCTCGCGGCGGTCGCCACCCCATCGGGTACCTGCCCGGTTGATCGGGCGCGCCCGGCCGGCCGGGTGAGATCGTGAACCTCGACGCCCTCGCGGCAAGCGGCGACATCGATCCGGGCTGGGCGCTTGCCCTCGCACCCGTGGCCGATGACCTGGCCAGGATCGGCGAGTTCCTGACGCGTGAACGAGCCGCCGGCCGCGCCGTGCTGCCCGCTGCGGAGCACCTGCTGCGCGCGTTCCGCCAGCCGTTCGACGCCGTGCGGGTGCTCATCGTCGGGCAGGATCCGTATCCGACTCCGAGCCATCCGATCGGCCTGGCCTTCGCCGTCAAAGCCGACGTGCGCCCGCTTCCGCGCAGCCTCGGCAATATCTACACTGAATATGAAGCCGATCTCGGCCTGCCGCGACCCGAGCACGGCGACCTTTCGGCCTGGACCGATCAGGGCGTGCTGCTGCTGAACCGGGTGCTCAGCGTCGGTGCGGGAGCGGCCGGTTCGCACCGCAGCCAGGGCTGGGAAGCGGTGACCGACCAGGCCATTCGCGCACTGGTCGGGCGGGGACATCCGCTGGTGGCGATTTTGTGGGGAAAGGATGCCGGCGCGCTCAAGCCACTGCTCGGCGACACGCCCGTGCACGAGTCGGTGCACCCGAGTCCACTATCGGCCTGGCGTGGTTTTTTCGGTTCGAAGCCATTCAGCAACGCCAACCGGCTGTTGACCGGGCAGGGGGCTGCATCGGTGAACTGGGAGCTTCCGGTAATCTGGAATCAACCAGAAAGGGGAGTGCCCGGTGCTTGAGGAAGAATACGAGCCTCGTCGTCGGTTGCCCCGCCACTTGCGGCCGGAAACCGCCATCGAGACGCCGTTCGAATACACGATGCGTGAGGTGCGGGCGACCGACCTGCCGCACATTCGTGAAATCTACAATTATTACGTCGCCAACAGCACCGTCACTTTTGACGAAGATGCCATGACGCTCCCCGAGTGGCGCGACAAGTTCTACTACCTGAACAAGCAGGGCATGCCGTTCATCGTTGCCGTCTCACCGGCCGGCCAGATTCTCGGCTATGCCCTGGTCGCCCCGTGGAAACAGAAGAAGGCCTACCGGTTCACGGTCGAAAACTCGATCTACCTCGGCGCCGCGTCCACCGGAAAGGGACTCGGGCGCGAGCTGCTCGGCGAACTGATCAAGCGGTCGAAGGCGGCCGGCCTGAAGGAGATCATCGCCGTGATCGCGGATCAGGGAGCGGATGCCTCGATCAAGCTGCACCGCGACTTCGGTTTCGAGGAGATCGGCCGCATGGGCAAGGTCGGTTTCAAGTTCGAGCGCTGGCTCGGTACTATTTTGCTGCAGAAGAGTCTGAAGTAGCCCCGTTGGCCCGGCTCATGGGGCCGACGTTGGCAGGTCGCGGGGCATAGGGACCGAAGTTGGCGTCTCGCGGGCGTGCCCGGGCTCAGTGCGTGCCGCGCGGCGAGTTCAGGCGGCCGACGGCGTTGAGTACCGCACGTCGCGGAGAGATGCTCGCGACCCGGGCGAGCAGGGCGTTGCGGGCGCCGACGAGCACGACCGAGGGCGTGACCGAGCGGTCGAGCGCCGAGAACGAGGCGCGCATGACCTCGTCGACCGTGAGCGGTGTGCCCTTCTTGCCGCCGCCGGTCTTGGCGACCTCGAAGAACTCGGTGTCGGCGGGACCTGGGCAGATCGCCGTGACCTTGAGGCCGCTCGCCCGCGTTTCGTAACTGACCGCCTCGGTGTAGCTGAGCACGTAGGCCTTGGTCGCGCCGTACACCGCCATGTGCGGCACCGGCTGGAATGCGGCCGTGCTGGCCAGGTTCACCAGCGCCGCAGTGTGCGGATGCAGCGAGGCGGTCTCGACCAGATCGGGCAGGAAGGCGTGGGTCAGCGCGGTCAGCGCGTGCACGTTGAGCGCCACCTGCTCGCGTTCGCGGGCCTCGTCCGAGTCGAGCACGGTGCCGAAGGTGGCGAATCCGGCATTGTTCACGAGGGTGCCGATGGTGATTGCCCGCTCGCGCAGGTCGCGCACCAGCTCGGGGACGGCATCCGCTTCGCTGAGATCGAGCGGAATCACGGTGGAAACGGTGCCGTATTTCTCGGCGAGATCGACCGCAAGGGCTTCGAGCCGGGCCTGGCGACGGGCGACGAGTACCAGATCCGCGCCGCGCTGGGCGAGCGCGTGGGCGTACCCGACGCCGAGTCCGCTCGACGCTCCGGTGATGAGCGCGGTGGTGCCGATGGGGTTGTACAAAGCGCTGGCCATGGATTGAGGCTAGCCGCGTTGTGCCGCCGCGGCCAGTGCTGCCTGATGGGCGGCCGTCGCCGAACTAGGCTCGGGTCATGGCTGATCCACACGAACTGACCGCCCTGGAGCAATGGCAGGCCCTGCAGAACCGCGAAATCAGCCCGAGCGAGCTCGCCGAGCACTACCTCGCCCGCATCGAGAAGTACAATCCGGCACTCGGTGCCTTTGTCACGGTGACGGCAGACGCGGCCAGGGCCAGGGCCCGTTACGTCGAAGAGCGGATGCCGCGCACCGCGCCGCTCTGGGGCCTCCCGTTCGCCGACAAGGACCTGTACCTGCGTGCCGGGGTGCCAGCCAGGTTCGGCTCGCGCCTCTTCGCTGACTATGTGCCCGACGAGTCGGATGAGCTCGTGCAGGCCCTGGACGACGCCGGGGGAGTCAGCCTCGGCAAGACGAACACGCCGGAGTTCGGCCTGGCCTCCTACACCGAAAGCCTCGCCGCACCGCCTGCTCGCACGCCGTGGAACCTTGCGCTCGGCGCCGGCGGATCCAGCGGTGGCGCCGCCGTCGCGGTCGCCGCCCGCCTGCTGCCGTTCGCGCCGGGCTCC
This sequence comes from Cryobacterium sp. Hh7, assembly GCF_004403155.1. Lineage (NCBI taxonomy): Bacteria > Bacillati > Actinomycetota > Actinomycetes > Micrococcales > Microbacteriaceae > Cryobacterium > Cryobacterium sp. Hh7. The sequence continues at coordinate 62,305 of NZ_SOHG01000024.1, forward strand.
GATGGCGGCGGGTCCATCCGCATCCCAGCAGCCGCCTGCGGGCTGGTCGGCCTCAAGCCGAGCCGCGGACGGGTGCCGTCCGCTTCCGGAATCGACAAGCTCGGCGGCCTCGCCGTCGGCGGCCCGATCGCCCGCACGGTAGCGGATGCCGCCCTGCTGCTCGATGCCATGATCGCGCCGCGAGATGGTCACCCCGACCACCACTATGCCGTGCGGGCTCCGGGAGACGAAGCTCCGCTGCTGGCCGCGGCGGTGCGCGGCGATGGGCGGTTTCAGCTCGGCGTCATGACCACTTCAGCCTGGGACAACGATTACTCCATTTCGATTGCGCCCGAAGCCCAGGCCGCGCTCGATCTCGCCGTGGCCGGTTTTGCCGCGCTGCAGCACGGCCTCGAGGAGACGGCACTCGTGCCCGACGCGAGCTATGTGCCGGCGTTTCGCACAATTTGGCAAGCGGGCGCGGCGACCATCCCGGCCGAAACCGACGCAGACGTCGCCCTGCTTGAACCGCTGACCCAGTGGCTGCTCGCCCGAGGTCGTGCCCTCGGTGCCCGGGAACTCGCCGAGGCGCTGGCTGCACTGTCCGCGTTCGAGCGTTCGTTCATTCGCCAACTGTCGAAATTCGATGCCGTGCTGACCCCGGCGATGGCGCTGACGCCGCGGCCGGTCGGCTGGTACGACGCGCACGACGGCGAGGCGAACTTCGCCCAGCAGGTGCAGTACACGCCGTTCACCTCGATGATCAACGTGAGCGGGCTGCCGGCCATCGTGCTGCCGGTGCACCAGACCGACGACGGCCTGCCGATGGGCGTGCAGCTCATCGGGCGACCCGGCGGCGAAGCGACGCTGCTGGCGCTCGGCGCGCAGCTGGAGCGGCGCATCCGCTGGCAGGATCGCGTGCCGCCCGACCCCGCGTAGGCCTGACCGGGCGTTGGCCTCACCGGGCGTGAGCCCGGAGTCAACCAGAGTCGCGCCGGAATTCTACTGTCGTGACGCGACCGGCTTCGACGGCCACCAGAACCGGTCGTCCACCAGAAAGACCAGGGCCGGCACGAGTACGGTGCGCACGACAAGGGTGTCGAGCAGCACGCCAATGCAGACGATCACGCCGATCTGGGTGAGTGCCACGACCGGCAGGACGCCGAGCACGGCGAACACCGCCGCGATCAGAATCCCGGCGCTGGTGATCACCGCGCCGGTCGACGAGAGCGCCCGCACCATGCCTTCTCGGGTGCCGTAGCGCCGGGCCTCTTCCCGCGCTCGCGTGGTCAGGAAGATGTTGTAGTCCACGCCGAGAGCGACCAGGAACAGAAAGGAAAACAGCACGACGCTGGTGTCGAACGCGGCGAAGCCGAGCAGGTTCTGAAAGATCAGGTTCGAAGCTCCCAGGCTGGCGAAGAAGGTGCCGAGCACGGTGGCGATGAGCAACACCGGCGCCACGAGGGAGCGCAGCAGCAGCGCCAAAATGAGAAAGACGATGCCCAGAATCAGCGGCAGGATCAGGGCCTGGTCCCGTTCGGCGCTGATTTTCGTGTCGAGGGCCGTGGCATCGCTGCCACCGACCAGCGCCTGCGCGACCGCGCCCGAAGCATCCGCTAAATCGCTGCGCAGTTGGCTGAGGGTCGTGAAAGTCAGGTCGCTGCCGGGTTCGCTGTCGAAGGTGACATCGATGCGGGTCAGGCCGCCGGCGTTCTCACCGGCGACAGCCGCGGAGACCCCTGGAGTCTGCAGGGCCACTGCCACGGTGTCAGCGGATGCCGCCTCCGGCGTCAGCACGACCGTCTGGCTGGTCAGCCCCGCCGAAAAAGACTCGTCCACAATGTCCTGGGCAACAACCGACTCCGGGTTGCCGAGCAGCTGGTCGGCTTGGGATAACCCGACGGCGGCTCCGTTCAGCCCGAACGCGAGCGAACCGATCGCCAGAACGGACACGACCGTGATGATCACCGGATGCCTGGCCACTCCGCGACCGAGCCTGGTCCAGAAGCCGGTGCGCGGGGCAGTGGCCTGGGCCTGCACGCGCGGAATGAACGGCCAGAACAGGCCGCGCCCGCAGACCACGAGGGCGGCCGGCAGCACGAGCAGGGCGAACAGAATGGCGATGAGTACACCGATGGCGCAGGCGATGCCGAGCGCCCGGTTGCCGGCCAGTTCGGCGAAAACCAGGGTCGCCAGGCTCAGCGCAACGGTGCCGCCGCTGGCCGCGATGGCCGGGCCGGCGCTCGTCACGGCGGTGCGCATGGCGACGTTGCGGTTCTCGGTGTGCAGCAATTCTTCGCGATAGCGGGCCACGAGCAGGAGGGCATAGTTGGTGCCGGCGCCGAATACGAGCACGGAGAGGATGCCCGAGATCGAGGCGTCGAGGGCGAAACCGAGCGGTTCGGCCAGCGCGCCGGCGACCTTGCCGGCCAGGCCGTCGGCGAGCCCGACCACGACGAGCGGCACGATCCAGAGCACCGGGCTGCGATAGGTCACGATCAGAAGCACCGCGACCACGATCACGGTCACCAGCAGCAGGCGAAAGTCGGCTCCGGCGAAAGCGTTGGTGATGTCGGACTGAAAGCCGACCGGCCCGGTGACATAGGCGGTCAGCCCGCTCGGCAGTGCGGTCGAAGCCGTTGAACGGATGTCGGTGGCCGTCTTCGCAATGTCGGCCGTCGCGCTCGCCGCCTCCAGCGGCACCACGCTCAGCGCCGCCTGACCGTCGTCGCTGAACTGAGGTGTGGCCGCACGCGGAGCGATCGACGCGGCGCCGAGCCGCTCGGCTGCGGCGGTGATCGCGGTTTGGTCGGCCGCCGTGAGCGCGGCGCCGTCGCGGCTCCAGACCACGATCGCCGCGGTCTGGTCGGCCGAGGGAAAGTCGGCGAGCAGCTCGGTGACCTGGGCCGCCTGGCTGGTCTCCGGCAGCCCCGCCGCCGGAAAATCCTCGGACTCATTGGCCGGGAGCAGCGCAAACAGCAGACCGACCGCCACGAGTGTTCCAAGCAAGACCGCCCAGGCGGTTCGTTTGCCGGTGATGAAGCGCGTGATCGCGAGCACAGTTCCTCCAGAACCTCGATAATCGCTATCCTAGCTAGCGACACCAGTGCCCAAATTTGTTTTGAATTACTCAAAACAAATGTTAGGGTCGGAGCATGACGACGACCGAACCGAGCGAAGAGACCGCGGGCCTGCGCCTGGCCGCAGCCGACGCCGGGTTGCTGGCCGACAGCATCCGTTCGGCTGGTCTCAAAGTTACGGCGCCGCGTCTGGCGGTGCTGCGCGCCCTCACCGATATGCCGCACTCCAACGCCGACGCCCTGTTCACAGCGGTGCACACCGACCTGCCCGGCACCTCGCTGCAGGCGGTCTACGGGGTGCTCGCCTCGCTAGGCACTGCCGGACTCGTGCGCAAGATCGAACCGGCCGGTTCGCCCGCCCTGTTCGAGCGCCGGGTCGGCGACAACCACCACCACATCGTCTGCACCCGCTGCACTGTGGTGCACGACGTGGATTGCGCCGTCGGTCACGCACCGTGCCTCACGCCGGCGGATGCGCTCGGTTTCGACGTGCGCGCCGCCGAGGTCATCTACTGGGGCCTGTGCGCCCAGTGCCAGCTCGACACCGCACACCCCTAACTTTCCCCCGCCAACCTCGCGTTGCTGATCCACACCAAGGAGCACCATGACTATCAAGCCCACTACCGACCAGACGGGAACGCCCGTCGCCAGCGACGCGCACTCCCTCACCGTCGGCGCCGACGGCGTCACCGCGCTGCACGACCGCTACCTGGTCGAGAAGCTCGCCCAGTTCAACCGCGAGCGCATTCCGGAGCGCATCGTGCACGCCAAGGGCGGCGGAGCGCACGGCGAGTTCGTTGTGACCGGCGACGTCTCGAAGTACACCCGCGCGGCCGTGTTTCAGCCCGGCACCGTCACCCCCACCCTGCAGCGCTTCTCCAGCGTGGCCGGCGAGCAGGGCAGCCCAGACACCTGGCGCGACGTGCGCGGCTTCTCGGTCAAGTTCTACACGACCGAGGGCAATTACGACATCGTCGGCAACAACACCCCGGTGTTCTTCATCCGCGACGGCATCAAGTTCCCCGACTTCATCCACTCGCAGAAGCGCCTGCCGGGCACGGGCCTGCGCGACGCGACCATGCAGTGGGACTTCTGGACGCTCTCCCCGGAGTCGGCCCACCAGGTCACCTACCTCATGGGAGACCGCGGCCTGCCGCGCTCCTGGCGTGAAATGCCCGGCTTCGGCTCGCACACCTACCAGTGGATCAACGCCGCCGGCGAGCGGTTCTGGGTGAAGTACCACTTCGAATCCAACCAGGGCAACGTCGAGATGGAAGGCTCAGAAGCTGAGCTCATCGCCGGAGCGGATGCTGACTACTACCGTCGCGACCTGTCCGACGCCATTGCCGCCGGCAACTTCCCGTCCTGGAACGTCTCCGTGCAGGTCATGCCGTACGAGCAGGGCAACACCTACCGATTCAACCCGTTCGACGTGACCAAGGTCTGGCCGCACGCCGACTTCCCGCTCATTCCGGTCGGAACCCACACCCTCAACCGCAACCCGGAGAACTTCTTCGCCGAGATCGAGCAGGCCGCGTTCTCGCCCGCCAACTTCGTTCCCGGAATTGCCGCAAGCCCCGACAAAATGCTCATGGCGCGCATCTTCTCCTACCCCGACGCGCAGCGCTACCGCGTCGGCACCAACTACACCCAGCTGCCGATCAATGCGGCGAAGAGCCCTGTCAATAACTACTCGCAGGATGGCGCGCAGCGCCACTACTACAACGCACCGAGCGAGCCGAACTACGCACCCAACTCCCTTGGTGGCCCCGTCGCCGACCCGGCCGCGGCCGGCGAGGGCGCCTGGGAAGGCGACGGAACGCTGCTGCGTGCCGCCGCGACCCTGCGCAGCGAGGACAGCGACTTCGGCCAGGCCGGAACGCTGTATCGCGAGGTCTACGACGACGCCGCCAAGGCGCGCTTCCTCGACACCATCACCGGTGCCATCAGCGGCGTGACCCGCCCCGAGGTCACCGAGCGTGCCATTTGGTACTGGACCAGCGTTGACGCCGACCTCGGCGCCAAGCTGCGTGCGAACCTCGCTGTGTTCGCCGCGGCTGCCGCCATCGACGCTGAGTACGTCGCCGCGCAGTAGCGCTTCTGCACGACAAAACCGCCCGGCCTGTTCCCAGCCCGGGCGGTTTTGTGTGTGCTGCAGCCGCTCACCGGAATGGGCGGCGGTGTCACGAGCCACGTTGGCTGAACTAGCGGATGTAGCCACCCTTTTTCAGGCCGGCCTCGATCTCGAAGCGGTTCTGCAGCGGATTGCGCCCGCCGAGCGCGTATAGCAGCGGAAAGACCATGCCGAAGCGCTGCCATTGGCGTTTGTGCACGGCCTCATGCTCGAGCACGGCCGCGGTGACGTTCTGATTGGTGAGGTAGCAGCCGCCGACGCAGGACCCGCCGCGTCCGAACGTCCACGGCGGCATGCCGCGAAACACATACAGTCCGGCGCGTTTCTCGACCCGGCCGGTGCTCCAGATCGAGCCCCAGACCAGCCCGAACGCGGTCGCATAGAGGTAGCCGGCGCGACTCACCGGTGAATCAAAGAGGAGTCGACGCATCCGCTATCGTGATTCTTCGTCGGTGTACCCGGGGCGTCCGTAGGCCTCGAGCAGCCGCAGCCAGACCTCGCTCAGCGTCGGGTAGCTCGGCACGGCATGCCACAGCCGGTTGATCGGCACTTCGCCGACAATGGCGACCGTGGCCGAATGCAGCAGCTCAGCGACATCCTGCCCGACGAAGGTGACGCCGAGCAGAACCTCGCGGTCGAGGTCGACGATCGCGCGCGCCTTGCCGACGTAGCCGACGGCGAGCACCGACGCACCGCCCAGGTTGGCCAGGTCGTAATCCAGAATACGGATGCGATACCCCGCCTTCACAGCGGATGCTGCGGTCAACCCGACCGAGGCCACCTCCGGGTCGGTGAAGGTAACCTGGGGCACGGCGGCGTGGTCGGCCGTGGCGACGTGCGCGCCCCAGGGCGCGGTGTCGATCGGGCTGCCGGCCGCGCGGGTCACGATCGCGTCGCCGGCCGCGCGGGCCTGGTACTTGCCCTGGTGGGTGAGGAGCGCGCGATGGTTGACGTCACCGGTGGCGTAGAGCCAATCACCGGCCAGCGCAGGGGAGTCGCCCTCCACGAGCAGGGTGTCGTCGACGGCGAGCCAGTCGCCTCCGTCGAGCCCGACGGTTTCAAGGCCCAGATCCTGGGTGCGCGGGATTCGGCCGATGGCCACGAGCACTTTCTCGGCCGTGACGGTGCTGCCGTCGTCGAGGGTGAGCGTGACGGTGCCGTCTGCGTCGCGGTGGGCTTCGGTGGTGGACGGGCCGACGAGCACGGTGACGCCGTTGCGCCGCAGGGCGGCGGTGACGAGCTCACCGGCGAAGGGTTCCTGACCGCCGAGCAGCGGGCTGCGCGCGATGACGGTCACCGCAGAACCAAGCGACGCGTAAGCGGCGGCCATCTCGGCGGCGACGACGCCGCCGCCGATCACCGCCAGGCTGGCCGGAATCTCCTGAGCGCTGGTCGCGTCGCGGCTGGTCCACGGTTCGATGTTTGTCAGGCCCGGAATGTCGGGCAGGAGGGCGGCCGAACCGGTGCTGACGACGACGGCGTGCGTGGCGGTGAGCACGGTCACGGTGCCGTCGGCGGACGTCACGGTGACCTCTTTCGTGCCGGTGAGGCGGGCGTGGCCGCGTACCAGGTCGATTCCGGCCGACTCGAGCCACTTTGCCTGGCCGTCGTCCTTCCAGTGGCTCGCGATGGCGTCGCGTTGCTTGAGGGCGGCGCGCGCGTCGACGGTTCCGGTGACGGCTTCGGCGGCGCCCGGCACGCGCCTGGCCGCAGCGAGAGCGGCGCCGCTGCGCAGCAGAGCCTTCGACGGCATACAGGCCCAGTACGAGCATTCGCCGCCGACCAGGTCGCTTTCGACGACGACCGTGCGCAGGCCGCCCTGCGCGGTGCGGTCGGCCGCGTTCTCGCCGACAGCGCCGCCGCCGATCACAATGACGTCGTAGCTCTGACTCGACATTGAATCTCCTTGATTATGTGGCGCATCTGTTCAGTGCAGCCTATCCCGAGGTGAGGGGCCGCCACCCTGAGTTCTGCCGATCGGGGTTGTTGCCGGCGCGTCGGTATCGTCTACACTAAGCCGATGAGGCATCCTCACTCACTCACCGCCGCGGTTATTTACAATCCCGTAAAGGTCGATATCGACGTACTTCGAGACGCCGTGAACACGGAAGCTGCTACTGCTGGGTGGGCTGAGAGCGTCTGGTTCGAAACGTCCGTCGATGACATCGGCCAGGGAGTGACCGCCCAGGCGCTGGCTCGAGGTGTTGATTTGGTCATCGTTGCTGGTGGTGACGGTACCGTGCGTGCGGTCGTCGAGGCCGTGCGCGGGCATGACGTACCGGTTGGTTTGTTGCCGTCGGGAACGGGAAACCTCCTCGCCCGCAACCTGAAGATGACACTCAACGACATGCCCGAAAGCGTGCGCACCGCCTTTGTCGGAGAAGATCGCGCCATCGACCTGGGCATGATTCGGATCGAGCGAGACGACAAATCCCGCGATGAGCACGCGTTCGTGGTGATGGCCGGGTTAGGCCTGGACGCGAAAATGATCACCAATACCGACGAGGATTTGAAGAAGAAGGCCGGGTGGGTAGCGTACGTGAAAGCACTCGTCGCGTCCTTGCGTGACCCCGACGAACTGCACCTGCGATTCCAGCTCGATGATCATGCTGTCAAGCGAGCAACGGTGCATACTCTCATACTCGGCAACTGCGGGTCACTGCCCGCGAACATTCTGCTGATGCCGGAAGCGGCCCTGGACGACGGACTGTTCGATGTGATGATGACCCGGCCGGGCGGAGCCGCGGGCTGGATTCGGGTCTGGATGAAAATCGCCTGGACCAACGGCATCGTGCGTCGGACCAAGGCAGGCCGAGCTCTCGCCGGGAAGCATGAAAACGATGGAGACCTGCGCTACGACACCGGTGCGATATTCTCCGCACGCTTTTCCCGGCCGGAGCAGATCGAACTCGACGGGGATGAATTCGGCAGAGCCGTCGCGTTCAAAGCGTGGATTGAGCCCGGGCAGTTGCGCGTACGAGTTCCCCGGGTCGTCTCCTGACCCGCTCGGAACGAATGTTGATCGATAGATTTGAGTTCGGCGTTCAGTTTTCCCCGGGGCCGGCCGAAGCTGCCGTGACGCCCGTATTCGTGATCGTGCATGGAATTGGAACCTCCCACCTTTAGTCCGTACCGTACCGCTGCGCCGCGCCATCGCAGGCAGCCGCAGTACCTATGCTGTGGATCTGCCGGGCTGTGGCGGAACGAACGCCACAGCACCGTCTTGGGGTTGAGGACTACGCGAATATGCGCGGCAGTCTTCCGGCCGACGTGCGCGTTGACTCTGCCGTTCTGACGGGACTGGAGGGTTTCGGCCGTCCCCGTACGGACTACGAGCCTCCCGGCGTGTCCGGGCCCATCTTATGCACGCGGGCCCATGTTCGATCATGGGCCCACTTGCCGGGCCCGGGCCCGGTCGCAGAAGAGGAAGGTGCGCGCGTGGCTAACGGCCCACGAAGACGGCGGGGGTCCGGGTCATGAAGGACTGCATGCCGATGCGGGAGTCCTCGGTTTGCACCAGACGGGCGAGGGCCGGCTGCAGCTCTTGTTCAGCGGATGCCGCCCCCTCCCGCTGCGCCAGGCGCGCATTGGCGAGGGTGGCCTGGATCGCGAGGGGTGCCTGGGCGGCGATCTTCTCGGCGAGCTCGAGCGCCCGGTCGAACTGGGTGCCGTCGGGCACGACTTCCTGAACGAGGCCCAAACGATGCGCTTCGGCGGTATCGAACAGCTCGCCGGTGAGCAGCCAGCGCATGGCATTGCCCCAGCCGGCCGCACGCGGAAACCGAATCGTCGCGCCGCCGAACGGCAATATGCCGCGGGCTACCTCGATCTGCCCGAACTTGGTCGATTCGGCGGCAACCACAATGTCGCTCGCGAGCATGAGCTCGATTCCGAGGGTGAGACAGGTTCCCTGCACGGCGATGACGACCGGTTTACTGAGGGATTCGCCATCCACTTGCCACGGGTTGATGCCGCCCTCCGGCACCATCTCGAGCCCGGCGGGGCCCAGCCGGGGACCGATGTCGGCGAGGTCGAGCCCGGCCGTGAAGTGCTCGCCGACGGCGTAGACCAGGCCGACGCGCAGCTCGGGGTCGCGGTCGAGCTCACCGTAGGCGAGGGCGAGCTGCCGCAGCAGGGCAAAGTCGGCGGCATTGCGCTTCTCGGGCCGATTGAACCCGATCAGCAGAATGTGGCCGCGGCGCTCGGTGAGGATGCGGGGCTGATCGTTCATGGGGCCTCCATTGGTCGGTGTGTGAATTCGTGCGGTGCTCGCCGGGCCTATCGCCCCGAGTCCATAACTCCTGCAATTCATTGGCGGTCCCGCAAAGTTGCCTGGAATGACGCCGGTGTGTCCCTGGCCAGCCAGAAATTGCAGGAGTTATGCGCATTCCCACTCACTCAGTCCGGTCACCTGCGAGATCAGTGCCTAGGAGCGTGGGTCAGTAGTACCAAAGTTTAAAACGCCGGTCGATTTCCCGTGCTTGGGGTGTTGGTCTGGGAAAATTGATTATGAGCGATTCTGA
>NZ_SOHG01000008.1:0-33726 GCF_004403155.1 Cryobacterium sp. Hh7
CGAAGAAAAGTTAGGTCATACAAAACCCAGCCGCCAAAACCCGAGTTGACCAGCACTTCTGGAACTCTGACCGAGGCTAGCTAGGAAACTCCCGCTAGCCCGTTCTGCGCCGATAACGATCGATTATGTCCGGTCCGGTTCAGTCAGGCCCGCGGGTGACCGTCCGGGAGCCACAGTCATCTGCGGCGAGTGGACGTGAGATGTGCCCCCTGCCCGGGAGGATCGGGGATCCTCCCAACGGAAACGTTATCTGCTTCCCCGGAGACCGGGACACCCGGCGCGCACGAATCGTCGTGCCCGGCCCGAACTACGGCCGCGAAAGCAACGGCAGGATTCATCTCAACAAGCGTTCTTCGGCTCCTACGCCGAGGACGGTCACCACAGCGGCCGTGAGCAGCTCCCCGGCGACTGTTCCGACCGAGAGTGGGACGAGCCACACAGCGCACCACCGTCAGGTCCGACCTTGTGGCGTGTTCGGAACGCATGAACTGGGCAACTTGCCGTTGCCACTCGGCTATGCTCCTGGAATGACTTTCAACCGTTCCTCGTGGTGGTGGCTGCGCTAGCAGCCGGTTGAACCATGTTCACGGGCTGTACGCAGCCCGTGAACCTCAGGTCAGGACTTCGTGCAGCCCTCCTATTTTAAGGAGTGCAAAGTGGAATCCCTTACGACCATGGCCGAGCGTTCGGCTGTCATTGCCCGAGATGTTGACGCCCATCCGGAGCATTTTCGCGTGCTGACTGGCGAGCGACCAACCGGCCTTCTTCACCTCGGCCACTATTTCGGCACCATCATTGAACGAGTCCGGCTTCAACAGGCCGGGGTCGAAACGTTTCTGGTCTTGGCTGACTATCAGGTCATCACCGACCGGGACACAATGGCGAACGTTCAACAGAACGTCTACAGCGCCGTCCTCGACTACCTCGCTGCGGGCCTCGATCCGGAAGCAACGACGATTTTTACTCATTCGTCAGTACCGGCCCTGAACCAGTTGATCATCCCGTTTCTGAGTCTCGTGACGGAGGCCGAGCTACGTCGAAATCCAACCGTGAAGTCGGAACTTGCCTCCTCGAATCGAGCCCTGAGTGGCCTTCTTCTCACATACCCCGTGCACCAGGCCGCTGACATCCTGTTCTGCAAGGGGAACCTCGTCCCTGTCGGAAAAGATAACTTGCCCCATGTGGAGATGACACGTGTGATCGCGCGCAGATTTAACGAGCGCTACGGAGATGTTTTCCCGGTACCCGACGCACTGATCACAGCGTCGCCAGAGATCCCCGGGCTGGACGGTCGCAAGATGTCCAAAAGCTACGGAAACGCGATCGCCTTGACGATGACCGAGGATGAAACCGCGGCAGCCATCCGGAAAACTGTCACCGACAGTGACCGTCTGATCTCCTTTGATCCGCAGATTAGACCAGGCGTCTCAGCACTTCTCTCGACCGCTGCGCTCTGCCTCGGCACACAACCGGAGGACATCGCAACGCAGATCGGGGACCAAGGCAGCGGTGAACTGAAGCGCCTCACCACCGATGCGGTCAATAGCTTTCTTGCTCCCATGCGAGCACGACGTGCCGAACTCGCGCGGGATTCGGGGCTGGCTTCCGAGGTGCTTCGACGTGGCAATGATCGCGCCAACACCATTGCTGCCACAACGTTGCACGAAGTGAGGACCGTTATGGGCACCCGCTACTGATTTCCCATGCGGGACGGTGACCCATCCCGAATTTCCTACCGCACTCTTACTGCGGATTGCTGCCCTCCATGTCCCGCTTGCGGCCTCCCCGTGGCAAATGGAGAGAAATTATGTCAACAAGTCTTCGGCATGTGCCCATAGAGTGCGAATAGGAACATGTAGCAACATTGACGTCAGTTCTCGATGCGAAAGTCGAAGGAGGAGCTGAGTCCGGCATCGATGGTCAACACGCTTCCGGTCATACCGCTCGCGTCAAGAGCCGCGAACTCCACTGTGCGCGCCACTTCATCCGCGTCGAGGAATCTGCCCAAAGGGTTCCTCTGCCTACGAACTTCGACGAAGTTCTCCGGATCGGATGCGGATTGAAGGTGTCGTCGGCTCCAGCCAGGCGCAGCTGCGGCCGATGAGCTGCACCAATGCCGGCGTCCGCAGGCACCTATCAATACACAATCTTGAGGGGTTACCTCCTGCTGTGTTTTGTCAACTCGAAGCCGGCCATTTCAGCGCTAAGAAACCTGCCAGTTCAGCACCGTTTCCGGCCAGTTGAGCACCGCAGCCTCATCGGCCGGTTTTCGGGGTTGCCTGCGTCGCCACGAGCCTTGGAGCTGGGCGTTGCGGTGGCCCGATCGGCGTCAGGTTCGAGGCCGGCCGGACCGGTGCGGGGCTATTTCATGAGGGCGTGTTTGACGCGGTAGGACTCGCCACGAAATTGGAGGAGCCGGCCGTGGTGGACGATGCGGTCGATGACGGCGGCGGCCATGTTGTCGTCGCCGAACACGGTTCCCCAGCGCGAAAATTCTAGGTTTGTCGTGATGATCAGGCTTCTTTTTTCATAACCGTCGGCGATGACTTGGAACAGGAGCCGGGCGCCTTCGGTGTCGATCGGGAGGTAGCCAAATTCGTCAATTGCGACAAGCCGGTTCTTGGCTATGTTGGCCAGTTCGCGGTCGAGGCGGCCTTCGTCTTTCGCGCGGCGCAGCTGCATCACCAGCGACGAGGTGGTGTAAAAGCGGGCGGGGATTCCCTCTCGACAGGCGGCGGCGACCAGCGCGCTGGCGAGGTGGGTTTTGCCAGTGCCAACATCGCCATAGAGGACTAGATCTTCGGCCCTGTTGATGAAATCCAACGATGTCAACTCCTCTCGGCCGTAGTCCTCGGGGAACTTGACGCTGGAGTAGTCGAAGTCCGTGAGCGATTTCAACGCCGGCAGCCGGGCGGCCGTCAACAGGCGTTGACGGCGTGACGCTTGCCGAGATTCATGCTCGGCCAGGAGCATTCCGTGGAGGTATTCGCGTTGCTTCGGGGTGCCTGTCTCGGCCCATTCGACCAGCACGCTGTGGGTCAGTGAGGCGTGCCGGCCGGTGTCGATGATGTCCTGCGCAGTGATCAGGGTCATGCGATTTCTGCCGTCAGAGCGTTGACGGTGGCGAAGGCGTCGGCGTCGGCGGTGAAGATGTCATAAACGCTCAAGTCCACGTTCTCCACTACCGGGCGGGTCCCACCGGCCAGGCGCCGGGCGAGCATGCCCAACGCGGCGATCTCGGGGGTGTCTCCGCGCTGGATGAGCAGGTCGGCAGCAGTGATGGCAGCGTCGAACCCGGCCGATCCCGACGCGGCCTCAACGGCGCTGAGGAGGCGGCGCCGGTTGGTGGCGGTGGCGTTGTCGAGCCAGTCGCGCACCGGCTCAGAGACCAGCGGCCGCAGCTGGGAATGGCTCCAAGCTCCGGGCTTGGTCACCAACAACGGCAGCAGCGCCGCGGGTTCGAAGATCGTCTCGGCCTGCACTCCGAAAGCCCGGGGAAAGGAGCGCACCGGCGTGGACTGCTCGTCGAGAATCTCGACGACGTCGTGGCGCAACCCGACCGTGAGGGTGCGGCTGTGGAAGGACGACCCGGCCGCGTGCGTGTTCCCGTCGATGAGGAGGTTCCCCTTCTTGTCGGCGGTGCGGGACTCGTAACGCACCGGGTCAAACCCAACACCGGGCAACGCCAGACTGGCGGCGACGTCCTGGGCGAAGAGCTCCCTGATCGGCAAGCCCTTCCGGTAGTGCGTCGTCTCAGCCAGCGCCAGGCACCGGGCCATCAACACGTCGTTGAGACCCTGCAGGGTGGTCGCTTCGGGCTCGGGGACCATCAAGTTACGGCGGAGGAACCCGACGGCGTTTTCCACATTGCCCTTTTCATTTCCGGAGTATGGATTGCAGTAACGGGATTCAGATCGGTAGTGCAGTTTGAACACGCCGAACAGCTTCGTCTCGACGACCGTGGTGCCGACTCTGCGGCCGATGCCGGTGGCATTGTCAAAGACCAGGTGCCGCGGCGCGGCACCGATGTGATCGAATACGGTGCGCAGGCCGTGGCAGACGCACTCGGACGTTTCGCCGCGGTAGGCCTGCACGAAGCGCATGTTCGAGAACGGAAACGTGACGACGAAGATGTGCAGGACCTGCCGGGTTCCACTGATGATGGCTTCGGCCTGGCCGAAGTCCACCTGCGCAGTACCGGCCGGTCACACCAGCTCGGTGAAGCCCTCCCCGGCCTGGCGGTGAAGGTCATTCCACTTCCGCACAAAGCGTTGCACCGGAGAATAACTGCCGCTGAAACCCTTCTCGGCGACGAGGCGGTCAAAGACCCGCTTGGCCGTGTGGCGCTGCTTTCGGGGCCGGCGCTGGTCCTCGCTCAACCAGGTTTCCACGGTCGTTTCGAACCCGGTCATCGCCGAGCCGCCGGGCCGAGCCATCGGCGCCGGTGGCTGGGGTGAGTAGTCGCGTTGACCGGTATATTTGACCACCGCATCGCGGCTGACCCCCAGCCGGCGGGCGATTTCACGGCCCGCAATTCCGTGGGAGTCGAGAGTTCTGATATTTTCTTGCACGGACATGGGTACCGTAATCTGCTTCCTGGTTCCTTCCGGCGCGACCGCTTGGCAGTAGACACGCCTTAAGGAACATATCTGGGGGTGGCGGGCCCATGTCTCCAGCTGGCTGAAGAGGGCCACGGCCACCGGTGATCTCAATCTCTGCGTCTTCCCCAAATCCAAGGTTTTGGAGGGGAATCTGCTGGCCTGATTCTTAGCGCTCATTTGGCCGGAAACCAGCCGCTAACTTGGCAGGATTCCAGCGCCGAAACGGCCTACGAAGAGTTGATCACACACACCTGCCCAAGCCTGGTGCGCCACCGCCAACGGTCCCTTCGGCCCACGTCGGCGGATTCCGCAGGCGGGCGTCCTCAATGCCCTCCAAGGTGGGAGCCAGACCGAGCGGGCACCAGGTGTCGTAACGCCACTCATCGCCCCAGCCTTGGTGAGCGGGCCATGGCCCCGTGGACGCTCCTTCCGGGCCGGGCATCATTTAGCCGACTCAAGCCCCCTGCCAAGCACCTGACGGCCCCCATACGGGCGCCGTCTGACCATCAGGTCGTGGACTCCCGCACGACAAGTTCGGGCTGGAAAACGATCTGTTCATGCTCGAAATTCTCCCGGCAAGCCGCCTCACGCAGGAGTAGATCCACCGCGGTGTAGCCGATGAGTTCGCTCGGCTGGCGGATGGATGACAGCGGCACCACGGCCGTCGACGCGAACGCAATATCGTCATATCCGATCAGGGCAATGTCTCCAGGAACATGTACCTCTCCGTGCATATTCAGGGCCTGAAGCACACCTATCGCGAGCAGGTCATTGGCCGCAAAGATGGCGTCGGGGCGATCGACAGCCGAGCGGGCCATAATCCTCTCGCCGGCGGCACGACCCTGCAAAACCGAGAGGGCGCTGGTATCGATGACCTCAAGAGTGGCACCCGGCTGCTCGGCGACCGCACGGGTGGCACCCGCGAGGCGATCGGTGACCTGACGGATGCTGATCGGCCCTCCCAGAAAGGCCAGGCGGGTACGACCACGCTCAAGCAGGTGACTTGCGGCGAGATGACCACCGGCGAGGTCATCCACAGCCACGGAGGAGAAGCTGCGGTCTTCGGTCTGGCGCTCCACGAGCACCGTGGGTGTGCCTCGCTCCCGCAGCCGGCCGAGTCGATCGGTCACGTCGCCGAGGGGAGAAATCAATACGCCGTGCACGCGTTGTTCCTCGAACAGGTCGAGGTAGGCATCCTCCCTGGCAATGGTGTCGTCACTGTTACCGAGCAGCACCGTGAGCCCGGCCTCCGCTGCCCGGTTCTCGGCACCACGGGCGAGGTCGGTGAAGAAGGGATTGCCCACATCGAGCACGACGAGGCCGATGCTTCGACTGCGGCCGGCGCGCAGCTGGCGCGCAGCGTCATTGCGCACGAAGCCGAGCTCAGCGATCGCAGTCTGCACCCTCTCGACGGTTTCGGGGGCCACCTTCTCCGGGCGGTTCATGACGTTGGAGACTGTGCCGACGGACACTCGCGCGAGGGCAGCGACCTCTCGAATGCTAACGGTCATCTTCCTGTCTCTCAACTCTGCAGAACGGGTCACAACGCGGACCCGCGGTCCATCATTGCATCTCGCTGAGAAATCGCAGTATAACGATTCATCCCTGGCGTGAAGCTGCTTGTCAAATGCACCCTGATCCGGCTCAAACTGGTGTTTGACGACCACAGGCTTCGTGGTGGACGCTGCGCAATTTTCTGGAACTGTCGGTCACGGCGATCCGCATACAGTCGTCTGGCGCCCGATCGATTGAAAATCTGACCTGCGTGACTCGCCGCAATCCTGCGTATCATCAGGTGCCCATCGGCGCCTTGCCAAACGCCGTCGCCCAAGCCGAAGGAGTCCTGGTCGACTACCTGCCCGGCCTGGCCATGCGGCGCATCGCCGACCTGCACGCCGGGGAGGCGAAGACCGATGCACGCGACGCCGCGATCATCGCCCGAGCCGCCCGCACGCTGCCGCACGCGTTGCGGTCGATCCAGCTGGCCGATGAATCGGTCGCGGAACTGTCGATCCTGTGCGGGTTTGACGACGACATCCTCGGCCAGATGACCGCGACCAGCAACCGGATCCGCGGCCTGCTGACACAGATCCACCCTGCGTTGGAGCGGGTCGTGGGCCCACACCTCGACCACCCGGCGATGCTGGATCTGCTCCAGCATTACCCGTCCCCGCCGCGATGAAAGCGGCTGGCACGACCCGGATGGCAACCCGACGGCTCAAACTCGCCCCAAGGATAGGAGGCCGCCTGGCAGAGGAGATCACCCGGGCGCTCAGCGAGCAGACCGTTGTCGTGGTCGGCACCAACGCCGCCGCGACGGTCCTGCCCCGCTTGGCGGAACAGCTCGCCGCGCTCCGACAGCAGCGTGCCGACATCGCGGTTGAGGTGGAGAAACTGGTGGAGGCCCACCCTCTTTCTCCCGTCCTGACGAGCATGCCCGGAGTCGGCGTCAGGACCGCAGCCAGGCTCCTCACAGAAGTGGCTGGCAAGCACTTCGAGACCGCCGGCCACCTCGATGCCTACGCCGACCTCGCACCCGTGACCCGGCGGTCCGGCTCCTCGATCCGGGCGAACATCCCTCGCGACGGGGAAGCAAGATCCTCAAACGCGCGTTGTTTCTGTCCGCTTTCGCAGCTCTGCGAGACCCGGTCTCCCGGACCTACTACGACCGCAAGATCACCCAAGGCAAGCGTCACAACCAAGCACTCATCGCCCTCGCCCGACGTCGATGCGATGTTCTATTCGCCATGCTCCGCGACGGCACCCTCTATGAAACAGAACACCAACTCGCCGCTTGACAAAAACATAGGGGCACCCTCCCGGCGCAGCGACGGCGCCAACACGGCCAGCATCGGCGCGAGGCGCTTCCCCGCGGGTGCTCGCAGTACGGCCCAACACTTGACCAGGGCCGTCGTCACCCGCAGCCCATAGGTCGGCGCGCGCCCGCC
Organism: Cryobacterium sp. Hh7; assembly: GCF_004403155.1. Classification (NCBI taxonomy): domain Bacteria; kingdom Bacillati; phylum Actinomycetota; class Actinomycetes; order Micrococcales; family Microbacteriaceae; genus Cryobacterium; species Cryobacterium sp. Hh7. Next base: position 7,550 of record NZ_SOHG01000008.1, read on the forward strand.
GCGAGGCCACCCGGTCAGCTCACGCCACGCACACAATCTCCGTGGGAATAACCTCTAGCCCACACCGTCCGAACTCCGACACGAGAGCGCTTTCTTATTCGTCACGGCCTGCCACTGCGCCATCGTCAGCTCCATAAAAACGGGCGGAACTCACATCCGCCACCAATTTGCGAATCGCGCCGAAACGGAGGCTTTAAATGAGGCAATGTAGCGGAGGTTTCTTATGAATCAACGTGATCGCTTGACATGCGCGTGAGACTACCCATACCCTATCCCAGAGGGCCTGAATCGTTTCAATCCCGGATCTGTGAATCTCAACGTTGAGGAAATGACATTGACCGTAAGCACCAATACCGTGCGCTTGACCCGCACCAAGCGGACTCGGGCGAAGAGCATCCCATGGTGGTTAATTCTCCCCGCCGCGGTCTTCTATCTTTTCGCCGTGCTGTGGCCAAGTGCCCAAGGCATGGGGTTCGCCTTCACCGACTGGGACGGCCTCACCCCTGAGAAGAACTTCGTTTGGTTCGACCAATTCATCCGCGTCAGCAAGGACCCGGCCGCGATGAACGGCATCCTCCACACGATCGTCATCGCAGTCGGCGTAACAGTCGTCCAGAACCTCATAGGACTTGTTCTCGCGCTCGGCGTCCACACGAAGATCAAGAGCCGTAACGTCCTGCGCGTCGCGCTGTTCGCGCCGGCCATCATCACGCCCGTCGCCACCGCGTTCCTCTTTAAGTTCTTGCTCGGGCCGACCGGGTCGGTCAACGAGATCCTCAACGGGATAGGGCTCGGGGCTCTCGCCCAGAACTGGCTCGGCGACCCGGATATCGCTATCTGGGCAATCGTCGGTGTTGTGGTCTGGCAGTTCTCCGGTTACTCCATGGTCATCTTCCTGGCCGGACTGCAGGGTGTTCCCGAAGAGGTGCTCGAGGCATCCCGCGTCGACGGTGCCGGGCCGTTCCGGCGCTTCTGGTACGTCGTGCGCCCTGAGCTTGCAGCCGCGCTCACGATCAACCTGATGCTGTCGATGATTGGTGGCTTGAAGCTGTTCGATCAAGTATGGGTAATGACGGGCGGAGGACCCGGCACCGCGACCGAGACGATGTCGACCCTCATCTACAAGAACGCATTCCAGTTCAACGACTTCGGCTACGGAATCGCCCTGGCCGTTGTGCTCACGATCTTTGTCGCCATCCTGTCTGGTGCACAGTACTTCGGGCTCAACCGACAGGGAGGAAGCAAGTGAACCGGTACACGATCAAGACTGGCGTCCTCGAAGTGGTGATGGTGCTCGTCGCCATCATTTTCTTCATCCCGGTGTACGTGCTCGTCAACATGTCGCTGAAGTTCCCGAACGACCCCGGGTCTGCGATCCAGCCGGTCACCAACCCGACGTTCAGCAACTATATCGACGCGTGGAACCAGGCCCAGCTGGGCCCCGCGCTGCTCACGAGCACGATCGTCACGGTTGTGAGCACCGTGTTCATCGTCCTCTTCGCGGCCTTCGCGTCGTACCCTCTCGCCCGAGCGACCCGAGCGTGGTCAAAGTGGGCGTTCTACGGATTCCTCATCGGCCTGCTTTTGCCCTTCCAGCTCGCGCTCATACCGCTCTACCAGACGATGCGCGACCTCGGCATACTCGGGAATCCGGTCTCGCTCATCATTTTCTACGTGGGCTCGCAGATGCCGTTCTCGATCTTCCTCTATGTCGGTTTCCTGCGTTCGACTCCCGTGGAGTACGAGGAAGCAGCATCCATCGACGGCGCCGGGCCGATCGCTACTTTCGCGCAAATCGTATTTCCGCTGCTCCGCCCGATCACGGGAACCGTCGCGATCCTCAACGTGCTGCACATCTGGAATGACTTCCTCACCCCCCTGCTCTACCTAAGCGGCAGCGGATCGCAGACCGTCCCTGTGGCACTCTTTTCGTTCCTCGGCCAGTATGTGTCTCAGTGGAACCTCGTGTTCGCCGGACTCGTCATCAGCATCGCACCGATCCTCATCGCCTACTTCCTTATGCAGAAGAGCATTATCAAAGGCTTCGCCAGCGGGCTCAAGGGCTGACCCTTCCGAAGGCGATGACGGAGCCGGACCTCCCTGTCCGGCTCCGTTGCTCCGTATCACGCACCACACCGCACTCATTTCAAAGGAGAAACACGCTCATGCGAATCAAATCTCTCGCGGCTGTCGCCGCCGTGGCCGTCCTCGGAGTGGGCCTCGCGGCCTGTTCGTCCGGCGGTGACTCGGCGGACTCCACGACGCTCAGCGTCACGGCCAGCACGAACGATAAGAATGCCCTCGATACCGTCGTCCCGATGTTTGAGAAGGCCAACCCCGGAGTCAAGGTCAACGTCACGACGTCGGCCCTCGACCAGTACCAGCCGGCCATCCGCACCCAGCTGTCCTCCGGCACCGCGCCCGACGTCATCGGCGTGTGGCCGGGCGGCGGCAACGCGGCGTCGATGCTCACCCTCGTGCCGGGTGGCTTCCTCGCCGACCTCTCCGAGATCGCCCGTGTCGACGAGTTCCCTGACAGCATCAAGTCCGTCGCCCAGGTGGACGGCAAGACCTACATCGCCCCGACGTCGTTTTCGGGCATCGGCCCTATCTACAATATGACGGCGATGGAGGAATCCGGCTTCACGGTTCCCACGACGTGGAGCGAGCTGATGCAGTTCTGCACCGACGCGACGGCGAAGACGGGCAAGCCCGCCTTCTACCTGGGCGCCGGAACCAGCTGGAACACTCAGCTGATCACCTACGCGTTGACCCCGACTCTCGTCTACGGCCCGAACCCCGACTTCGCCGCGAAGATGGCCGACGGCAAGGCAACTTTCGCCGGCTCCGAGTGGACAACTGCCCTCGACCAGTACATGGAGATGGTGGACCAGGGCTGCTTTGAGGCAGACCCGCTCGGCGTCTCGTACGAGTCGTCCATGACCGCGCTGGCCACGGGCGAAACCTTCGGTGCGACCTTCGTGACGTCTGGCCTCGCGGGCCTGCGCGCCGAGGCTCCTGAGGACACCAAGTTCTCGATGGAAGCCCTGCCCGCCACCGACAACGCCGACAACACCCGGATGGCCGGCGCGGCCGGTTCGGCCTATGCCATCAACGCCAAGGCGAAGAACCCCGAGCTCGCGAAGAAATTCGTCGAGTTCCTGCTGAGCCCCGAAGGCATGGCTGCTTACGCTCAGGCGAACGGCACGCTGCCGTCGATCCCGAGCGCTGACGCGATCGACTCCGCTCTCACGACCCTGCAGAAATTCCAGCAGGAGAACAAGACCGACCCGTGGATGGACCAGCTGTGGCCGAACGCCCGCGTGCAGGCGGCCCACTTCGCAGCGGTGCAGAACCTGCTGGCTGGCACAGCGACAACCGAGGATGGCCTCTTGGCCATGGATGAGGCCTACGCCCAGGGCGAGTAACCGGATTGAAGGGTCAGGGGCCGCGTTCAACGGCCCCTGACCCCACCACCATCCGACTGACGACCGAACCAATCCCTCGTCACACGACGTTACAAGGAGTAGTACAGTGAACCATCCGCCCGCACCGGCCGCAGCACGGCCGTCAGCCCCGCGCTTCGAACATCACCGAAAGTCGATCGGAATCGGAGAAGCATCACCGCGATTGAGTTGGAAAACGGTCGCCGCACCCGGCTGGACGCAGTCCGCCTACGAAATCGAAATCACGCGCGATCGCGCAGCTGAGTCGACCGGCCGAATCGAGTCGGCTGAGCAGCTGCTCGTCGCGTGGCCCGTCGAGCCTCTCGCCTCTCGCGAGCAGGCATCCGTTCGTGTTCGCCTCTGGAACGCAGCCGGCGAGCCCACCGCGTGGAGCGCAAGCGCCGTCGTCGAAGCGGGCCTTCTGGCCCCAGGCGACTGGAGCGCGGAGGCCATCGGCGCCGACTGGGCCGAACCTGAAGATAAAGACCTTCGCCGCCCACCGCTGGTGCGCCACGAATTCAACCTCGACAAACCGATCGCCAAGGCGCGCCTTTACGCGAGCGCCCACGGTGTGTATGAGCTCGAACTAAACGGAGAGCGCGTCGGCGTCGACGCGCTCAACCCTGGATGGACCGTCTACGACGCCCGGCTGCGCTACCACACCTACGACGTGACCGCACTCGTTATGGAGGGCGCCAACGCAATCGGCGGGTGGCTCGGCGACGGCTGGTATCGCGGCCGCCTAGGCTTCTCGCACCACGGACCCAATCACGATTGCTACGGAAGCGACCTGTCGCTCATCGCCCAGCTCGAGGTCGAATTCGAAGACGGCACCACCGCGACCGTCGCGACCGACGGCGCCTGGAAAGCCGGCGTCGGGCCCATCGTGAAGTCCGGCCTCTACGACGGCGAGACCTACGACGCTCGCGATGAGCAGGACGGGTGGTCGAGCGCCGGGTTTGACGAATCGAGATGGACCGCCGCCGCGGTGCACCCCGCGAACCACGCGTCGCTGATCGCGCCGGAGGGCCCTCCTGTGCGTTGCACGGACGACATCGTTCCGGTCGAGCTTCTCCGCACTCCGAGCGGACGCACCGTTCTTGACTTCGGCCAGAACTTCGCTGGCCGGGTGCGCATCGACGTCGAAGGCGAGCGCGGCACCACCGTCACCATCCGAACTGCTGAGGTCGTGGAAGACGGCGAGATCTACACCCGCACCCTGCGCGGCGCCAAGTCAACGGATGTTTATACCCTCCGTGGCGACGGCCGAGAGGTCTGGGAGCCCCGCTTCACGATCCACGGCTTCCGGTATGCCGACGTCGAGGGTTGGCCGGGCAACATCGAGACCGACGTCGCCGCCGGCCGCATCGTCGGCCGTGTGTACCACTCCGATATGGAGCGCACCGGCTGGTTCGATTCATCCAACCCTCTCGTCAACCGCCTGCACGAGAACGTGCTTTGGAGCATGCGGAGCAACTTCGTTGACGTTCCGACGGACTGTCCGCAGCGAGACGAGCGCCTCGGCTGGACCGGCGATATCCAGGTCTTCGCACCGACCGCATCGTTCCTCTTCGATGCGTCGGGGTTCCTCTCAAGTTGGCTGAAGGACCTCGCCGTCGAGCAGAAGCGTGCGGGCACCGTGCCGTGGTATGTTCCGGTGATCCCCGGCGGCCCGATGTGGACGCCGATCCGCCCCGGCGCGGTCTGGGGCGACGTAGCAGTTCTGTGTCCGTGGACGCTTTATGAGCGTTTCGGCGACGACGGCGTACTCGCCGAGCAGTACGAGAGCGCCAAGGCATGGGTCGACCAGGTCAACTCCCTCGCCGGCCCCGACCACCTGTGGAATGAGGGCTTCCAGCTGGGCGACTGGCTCGACCCTGCTGCTCCACCGGACGACCCTGCCGACGCGCGCACCGACAAATACCTCGTGGCCACGGCCTACTTCGCTTGGTCCACCGCACGGCTAGCCGACACGGCGGAGGTCATCGGCAAGGCAGACGACGCACGCCACTACCGAGAGCTCGCCGGTGCCGTCCGCGATGCCTTTGTCAAGGAGTACTGGCTGCCGGAGGCGAGCCGCCTGACAAGCGACGCTCAGACGGCCTACGCGCTCGCCATCCAGTTTAAGCTGCTCGACAGACAGGACGCACTGGCCGCCGGCGAGCGAATGGCCGAGCTCGTCGCCGAAGATCACAACCGCATCGCGACCGGTTTCGCGGGTGTTAACCTAGTCTCCGACGCGCTCAGCTCGACCGGCCAATCCGACGCGGCCTACGACCTACTCCTCGAGCGGGAGTGCCCCTCATGGCTCTACATGGTTGACCAGGGTGCGACGACCATCTGGGAGCGCTGGGACAGCCGGATGCCCGACGGCAACGTGAACCCCGGTCGAATGACCTCGTTCAACCACTACGCTCTCGGCTCGGTCGCTGACTGGATGCACCGTGTGGTAGCCGGCATCGAGCCCACCTCGCCCGGTTACCGCACCATCCGCTTCGCTCCGCGCCCCGGCGGCGACTTCACCTCGGCATCCGCCGCCCACGAGACACCGTACGGTCGTGCGAGCATCGCGTGGACGCTGGACGGCGAGACGCTCTCCGTCACCGTGGACGTGCCCACCGGAACGACGGCCGTCGTCGACGTTCCAGGTCTCAAGGTGTACACGGTGGAATCCGGCCGACACGAGACCACAAGCGTCGTTCGGTGAGTGTGAGTGATCCGGCATGAGCGCAACAATGACCACGACGATCGGGCGGCATGCGGTGACCCGAGTGGGCTTGGGCGGCGCGGGATTCTCGATCGGGGAGACCCAGCACGACAATGCCGCCGTCGCCGTCATCCGCGCAGCCCACGATGCCGGGATCACTCATTTCGACACGGCAAGGGCCTACGCAACGGTCGAGGATCCATTCCACAACGAACGGATCTTCGCCCGCGCAGTCGGCGGTCTCGACGTGCTCATCGCGACGAAGGGCGGGCACTTCCGCAGCGGCCGCGAGTCGTGGGGCATCGACGCGAGCCCGGATGCCCTCCGTCGCGACTGCGAGGGAAGCCTGCGTGCTCTGGGCGTCGACACGATCGGCCTCTACTACATGCACCACCCTGACCCCGATGTCCCCATCGAGGACAGCGTCGGAACGCTCTCCGAGCTAAGGGCGGAAGGCAAGATCGAGGAGATCGGCGTATGCAACGTCGACGCTGCGCTGCTCGAGCGGGCGCTGGCCACCACGGACATCGCTGCAGTACAAAATCGGTTCTCCCCCTTCGGAGCGAATGACACCGATGTTCTCCAGCGGTGTGCGGCAGCGGGCATCGCCCACGTCGCGTACTCGCCGCTCAGCGGACGACCGCTGTACCCCAGCCTCGGCGATCTACTGCCGAACACGGTTCGGCTCGCTCGCCAGCGGCAGCACTCCGTCGAGAGCATGCTGCTCACATGGCTCCTCAAGCTATCTCCAACCATGTCGGTGCTCTCAGGGGCCGGACGCGAAGCGAGTGCCATCGACTCTGCCTCAGCGGTCACGATCGACCTAGACGAGGAGAGCTTCGTGATCATCACGGATGAGATCTCGGCGAACGCTTACCCGACTCCGCGCAGATGATGTCCCGCTCATCACAACGGGAATCACCTTCGATTCCCCTTGAACGGATGCGCGGCTCCCCCGTCACCCACAACGAAAGGCTGACTATGCAACGCGCTTGCTTTCAACTCCAGGTGAAGCCCGATCGCATCGAACAATACACCCGGCGCCACGCCGCGATGCGGCCCGACAGGCACGAGGCGCTCAAGCGCACCGGCTGGAACAACTGCTCCCTCTTTCTCCGACCCGAGGGCCTGCTCATCGGTTATCTCGAAACGGACTCCCTCGAGGCAGCGCAGGCTGGAATGGGCAAATTCTACGTCGATCTCGAGGACGGCCCCGACGAGGGCTTCGTGCAGTTGCAAGAGATCTTTCACCTCGAAGACCAGCTCGCCGCATTGAAAACGCCCTGATTCCGGTTCTACGGGCGTTTCCGCTTGACCTGATTGAATCGATTCAGTCAGACTGGTCGACAACCGACACACCCCACAGAGAAGTGACTTGCAATGACGATATTCGACTCCATCACCACCCAGCTCGCGGCCCAGGCCATCGAGCTCCCTTCCTGGGCCTTCGGCAACTCCGGAACCCGCTTCCGAGTGTTCACCACTCCCGGAACACCCCGCACGATCCAAGAGAAGATCTCCGACGCCGCACAGGTGCACAAATTCACCGGGCTCGCTCCCTCAGTCGCGCTGCACATTCCGTGGGACAAGGTCGACGACTACGCTGCCCTGCGTCGTTATGCAGACGACCAAGGCTTGCAGCTCGGCACGGTCAACTCGAACACGTTCCAAGACGACGCCTACAAGTTCGGCGGCCTCACACACACAAATACCGCGACCCGCCAGAAGGCCATCGACCACCACTTCGACTGCCTCGATGTGATGAACGAGACCGGCTCGACCGACCTGAAGATCTGGCTCGCCGACGGCACTAATTACCCCGGACAAGGCGACATCCGCGGCCGCCAGGACCGACTCGCCGACTCGCTCGCGGCCATCTACGCCCGCCTTGGAGACAACCAGCGCCTCGTGCTCGAGTACAAGTTCTTCGAGCCAGCTTTCTACCACACCGACGTTCCCGACTGGGGTACGAGCTACGCCCAGGTTTCCGCACTCGGCGACAAGGCCCTCGTCTGCCTCGACACCGGCCACCACGCGCCCGGCACCAACATCGAGTTCATCGTCGCGCAGCTGTTGCGCCTCGGAAAGCTCGGTTCCTTTGACTTCAACTCCCGTTTCTACGCCGACGACGACCTCATCGTAGGCGCGGCCGACCCGTTCCAGCTCTTCCGCATTCTCTACGAGGTCATCCGTGGCGACGGTTTCGGACCTGACTCCCCCGTGGCGTTCATGCTCGACCAGTGCCACAACATGGAAGAAAAGATTCCCGGCCAGATCCGCTCGGTGCTCAATGTTCAGGAGATGACCGCCCGCGCCCTGCTCGTCGACCGCGAGGCGCTCACCATTGCGCAGAACGCGGGTGATGTGCTCGGCGCCAACGGAATTCTGATGGATGCCTTCTACACCGACGTGCGCGGTGACCTCGGCTCGTGGCGCGAATCGCGCGGACTCGCGGCCGACCCCATGAAGGCGTTCGCGGCATCCGGTTACCAGGCCCGCATCTCCAGCGAGCGCATGGGCGGCAACCAGGCTGGCTGGGGCGCATAGGCGCACCCGCACACCTCATTCTCACTCGACTCCCCAGCTAGGATTGACATGACGAACCCCACTGTTGCCGCCCTCATCGCCCGTTCGAACCGACTCGGCTCCGACCCGAAGATCACCAACTATGCGGGCGGAAACACGTCGGCCAAGGGCACCGAGATTGACCCCGTCACGGGGGAATCCGTGGAGCTGATCTGGGTGAAGGGTTCCGGCGGCGACCTCGGCACACTCGCCGAGAAGGGGCTTGCGGTGCTGCGCCTCGACCGACTGCGCGCCCTCGTGAACGTGTACCCGGGGCTCGAACGCGAAGACGAGATGGTCGCCGCGTTCGACTTCACCCTGCACGGCAAGGGTGGCGCGGCGCCGTCGATCGACACCGCCATGCATGCCCTGGTCGACGCGGCCCATGTTGACCATCTGCACCCCGACTCCGGCCTCGCCATCGCGGCAGCGGTCGACGGCGAAGCGCTCACGACCACGATCTTCGGCGACAAGGTCGTGTGGGTGCCCTGGCGCCGCCCCGGTTTCCAGCTCGGTCTCGACATCAGTGCCATCAAGGCGGCGAACCCGGAGGCGATCGGCTGCATCCTTGGCGGCCACGGCATCACCGCCTGGGGCGACACAAGCGACGAGTCAGAGACCAACTCACTGTGGATCGTCGAGACGGCCGCCACCTACATCGCGGCGAACTCGCGGCCGGAGCCGTTCGGCCCCGTGCTTGAGGGCTTCGCCGCCCTCACGGCTGCCGAACGCAGTGCGAAGGCCGCTGCCCTCGCCCCCACCATTCGTGGCCTGGTCTCCACCGACAGCGCAAAAGTTGGTCACTTCAGCGATGCGCCGGAGGTTCTTGATTTCCTGTCCCGCGCGGAACACCCCAGGCTCGCCGCTCTCGGCACGAGTTGTCCCGACCATTTTCTGCGCACCAAGGTCAAGCCGATGCTGCTTGACCTGCCGGCCGGGGCATCCGTTGAGGAATCGCTCGCTCGCCTCGTGCAGCTGCATGAGGAGTACCGCGCCGAGTACAAGTCGTACTACGACCGCAACGCGGTCTCGACCGATGCCACCAACGAGTGGCCCGCCATTCGCGGTGCCGACCCGCTCGTGGTGCTCGTGCCCGGCGTCGGCATGTTCAGCTACGGCGCCAACAAGCAGACCGCCCGCGTGGCCAGCGAGTTCTACATCAACGCTATCAACGTGATCCGCGGGGCAGAGGGGCTCTCCACCTACGCGCCGATTGACGAGGCGGAGAAATTCCGCATCGAGTACTGGGCCCTCGAAGAGGCCAAGCTAGCGCGGATGCCCGCCCCCAAGCCGCTCGCCACCCGCATTGCCCTCGTGACGGGTGCGGCGTCGGGAATCGGCAAGGCCATCGCCACCCGCCTCGCCGTCGAGGGCGCGTGCGTCGTGATCGCCGACCTCGACCTCGCCAAGGCGCAGGCCGCCGCGGCCGAGATCGGTGGAACCGACGTGGCCATCGGCGTGCAGGCCAACGTGACCGACGAGCTGCAGGTGCAAGCGGGAGTGGATGCTGCGGTGCTCGCATTCGGCGGCCTCGACTTGGTCGTCAACAACGCCGGACTGTCCCTGTCTAAGTCTTTGCTCGAGACCACGGTCGCCGACTGGGACCTGCAGCACAACGTGATGGCCAAGGGTTCGTTCCTCGTGTCACGGGCCGCAGCCCGCGTGCTCATCGACCAGAAGCTCGGCGGAGACGTGATCTACATCTCGTCGAAGAACTCGGTCTTCGCCGGTCCGAACAACATTGCGTACTCGGCAACGAAGGCCGACCAGGCCCACCAGGTTCGACTGCTCGCCGCCGAACTCGGTGAGTACGGCGTGAAGGTGAACGGCATCAACCCGGACGGGGTCGTGCGCGGCTCCGGCATCTTCGCCGGGGGCTGGGGTGCCAAGCGCGCCGCCGTCTACGGCGTCGACGAGGAGGACCTCGGCAAGTACTACGCCCAGCGCACCCTGCTCAAGCGCGAGGTGCTGCCCGAGAACGTGGCGAACGCGGTGTACGTGCTTTGCACGGCGGATCTCAGCCACACCACGGGCCTGCATATCCCGGTCGACGCGGGCGTCGCTGCGGCCTTCCTGCGATGATCGAGATCGCCGCGCCCGCCGGCAACGGTGGCCGAATCGGTCGACTGTGGCCGCTGTGCCGGGCACAGTCGTCCGATTCGGCCACGCTCGGCTGGAGGGGCCGCGCATGAGCGCGGCCGGAACGGTCGCGGCGGTCGACTTCGGCGCGTCGAGCGGCCGGGTCATGCTCGGCCATGTCGGGCACAACGAGCTGAGCATCCGCTCAGTCGCCCGGTTTCCCAACAACCCGGTGCGCATCGCTGACAGGCTGCACTGGAACATTCTCGACCTCTACCGGGGAGCGCTCGGCGGCCTGCGCGCCGCCGTGCGTGAGGAGCCGACGCTGTGCAGCGTCGCCGTCGATTCATGGGCCGTGGACTACGCCCTGATGCGCGGCGACCGAATGCTCGGCAACCCCGTGCACTATCGCGATGAGCGCACGGTCGCGGGGGTGAGGGCGGTGCACGCCGAGATCTCCCCGGCCGACCTGTACGGCCGAAATGGATTGCAGTTCTTGCCGTTCAACTCCCTGTACCAGCTCGCCGCCGACGGCCTGGCCGGCAACCTCAACGGCGCCGACGGCCTGCTGCTCATTCCGGACCTGATCACGTTCTGGCTGACCGGCGAGAAGGTGGCCGAGCGTACCAATGCATCAACGACGGGCCTCGTGAATGTTGCCGACGGCCAATGGGACGAGGATCTCATTACCCGCCTCGGCCTGCCGCGCGCGATGTTTCCCCGGCTAGTGGATGCAGGTAGCCGGGTGGGGCCGGTGCAAGCGCGGGTTATGGCCGAGTTCGGGGCCAGCCGGACGATCGAAGCGGTCACGGTGGGGTCGCACGACACGGCATCCGCTGTTGTCGCCGTGCCCATGACGAGCGAGACCGCCGCCTACATTTCGTCGGGAACATGGTCGCTCGCCGGCGTTGAGCTCGCCGCCCCGGTGCTGAGTGACGCGAGTCGGGCAGCAAATTTCACGAATGAGGCCGGTGTCGACGGGCGCGTCCGCTACCTGCGCAACGTCATGGGTCTCTGGCTGCTGAGCGAATCGATGCGCACTTGGGAGCAGTCCGGCACGTCTTATGACCTGCCCGGCCTGCTCGCTCAAGCCGGTGTTGTCACCGGGCAGGTGACCATTTTCGATGTCGACGACCCGGGTTTCCTGACTCCCGGTGACATGCCCACGCGCATCCGTGAGTATTGCATCGAACACGATCTGCAACCGCCCCGCACGCACGTCGACCTGGTGCGCAGCATCGTCGAGAGTCTCGCGGCAGCGTATGCCCACACCTTGCAGCTCGCCGCTGAGCTCTCGGGCACTCGGGTGAGCGTGGTGCACATCGTCGGCGGCGGGTCGCAGAATGAACTTCTCTGCCAGCTCACGGCGAATCGCACGGGCCTGACCGTGCTGGCCGGACCGGTTGAGGCCACGGCGATCGGCAACGTGCTCGTGCAGGCCCGCGTGCAGGGCCTCGTCACGGGGAGCCTCGAAAGCCTGCGGGCGCTCGTGGCGCGAGCCTTCGCGCCACGACAGTACGACCCCGCGACCTGAACGGGCGCGGGCTCAAGCGCGCCTCGTCGGGTTAGGGCCGCGTCGACCATGCACACCGGATTGCTGGCGTCACACCGGGTCGGAGCTCTACCGGGCGACGGCGTGGGCGGCAACGGACAGGCTGTGGAGGTGCGGGTCGGCGGGGTCGAGACCGAGCCGCACGCGCGCACTGATCACAGCGTCGCCAGAGATCCCCGGGCTGGACCGTCGCAAGATGTCCAAAAGCTACGGAAACGCGATCGCCTTGACGATGACCGAGGATGAAACCGCGGCAGCCATCCGGAAAACTGTCACCGACAGTGACCGTCTGATCTCCTTTGATCCGCAGATTAGACCAGGCGTCTCAGCACTTCTCTCGACCGCTGCGCTCTGCCTCGGCACACAACCCGAGGAAATCGCAACGCAGATCGGGGACCAAGGCAGCGGTGAACTGAAGCGCCTAACCACCGATGCTGTCAACAGCTTTCTTGCTCCCATGCGAGCACGACGTGCCGACCTCGCGCAGGATTCAGGGCTAGCCTCCGAGGTACTTCGACGCGGCAACGATCGCGCCAACACCATTGCGGCCACAACGTTGGACGAAGTGAGAACCGTCATGGGCACCCGCTACTGATTCCGCACGCGGGCCCGTGAACCATCCCGAATTTCCTAACCGCGAATGGAGGGTGGTGCTGCGGCTACGACTGCGGCACAGTCCGCAACACCGCTTCAAGTTTCGCTGCGGCCGCATGCAGCTGCCGAGCTACGTGCACCTGGTCACGTTGGTACATCCGTGAAGTTGGCCCAACCGCATTGATCGCTGCAACCGTCTGGTCGTTCTGGTCACGGACCGTCGTGGCCATCGAAGCGACATCATCGGGCCGGAAGTTGAGCGCGTAGCCCCGCTGGCGAATTTCCTCAAGCTCAACGCGAAGCGCCGGCACATCGACTCCTTCGGCCTCGAGCTCGGCGAGGATCACTTCGAGTCGCTCATCGGGAAGGTCGGCAAGCAAAGCCCGCCCCGTGGCGCTGGTATGCGCCGGCGTGACCTGGCCGGTACGGTCGGTCACCCGGAGCGCGTTCGCGCCCTCGGCACCAATGAGATATCGGACGTTCTTACCCTCGAGTTGCGCAAGATGCACCGTTTCGTTGAGCAACGCCGCCAGGTCGGCCAGGATCGGCCGCGCGTGCACTCTGATGTCCATTCCGCGCACAGCAGCTAGGCCAAGGTCGACGAATACCGGGCCAGCCACGTACGTTCGATGACCTTCGATTTGGCGGACGAAGTCATACGACTGGAGCATGGCCAGCAGCCGGTGTGCAGTTGAGGTGGAAACGCCGAGAGACTTCGAGACGTCAGAAAGACGCAGCCGGGGTTCATCCCGAAACATCAGCAGCAACCGCAGGGCATTCCCAACCGATGAAATCGGATACACCGGCCGCTTTTCAGCATTCACGATTGGTCTCTCTGCCGCGTCGGCATGCTCCTCAACGACCATCATTGCCACCCTTCCCTGCTAAGCATACGGCGGCCAAACTCTTGCCGCCGCGTGGCTCCTGGGTGATACTTCTGGTTTCACAGGAACACAGACAGGTTCTTCGACAACAACACCGTCTGGTCGAGCAGCAGGTGTCGCTTGACGATCTGCCATCCATCGTCCGTTCGCCGCACGACATCCGTACGGCGCCCCACATAGAAATCGGTCTCGTCGGCCACCCGGTTTCTGTACACGAGGAACCGGCTGGAGAGCTTTACCTCCGGCATCGTCACCTCTTCAATCCGCAGATTGGTGACCAGGTGGGACACCCGAGACACGGGCTCCTCCGCCCAGTGCACGCCGGTTGCGAGTTGCAAAACTCGGAGCTCGACCGTCGACTTGGGTTCGTCGAACCAGCACACCTCAGAGCCGACCTTTGTCTCCCCGCGCGTATCCGCGTCGGCGAACTCGACGTTCATGCGAAGCGGGACGCTGTAGTGGTAGTCGTCAGCGAGGAGATCAAGCCATTCCTCGTAGCGACGCTCGTCCAGGAGGTTTGCCTCGTGGAAAAGGAAGTCCGAGATCTCCTGCAAAAGGAACCAACGGTCCGGCCCCTTCGTGTAGTCACGCTCGTTCATCGCACGCTCTCGCTTTCGTTCGCGGAGGCTGCGGCTGCGGCTGCGTCCTCTCGCCGGATGATCGCTTCGATCCTGTCGTCGGATCGGGCGAGGTCCGTCAGCTCTTCCCAACTGAGGTTGTCGACGAACTCTGCCCAGCGCCGGTAGAAGGCCCGAGCGTTCACCTCACCAGAGATCGCGTGGTTCGAATGGACCGCTCGGTCCAGTTCTGAAAGCTGCTCCGTGCCGAGGCCCTGCTGGTAGTTGTACGGGTACCGCTGTGCCACGACGCCCTTCGACGCCTGGGTCGCATAGTCCCAGTTCTCCATGTCATCCTGCTCGGTCATCCCTCCCGGTCCGGCGTAACGCATGTAGTACTGGCGCAGCCACTCCTTCACATACTGTGGCGCGCGTTTATCGGCTAGGAACCACCGCCAGACCTCGGTTTCGGTCGCGCTAATGGGGTGAGCTACCAGGATGCTGCGAGGGAAGCCCGCAGCAAACGACATGTTCGGGAAGAGAGTTGCCGGCCCGCGTCCGCCCAAACGCCGCCCCTCTGCATCGAGGCGCTTCTTGCGCACCTCCCACGCATTGTCAAAATACTCGTTCATCTCCGGCTCGACGAACTCCGGGTACGGGATTTCGTAGGCGATGTTGTCGCTTGCACCGTGTCCGTTTCGGAACGACGTCTTCGTTCGCCCCATCGAGTGTCCGCCCTGATCCTGACGCTCGCCGTGGCGGCGTTGGCCGCGGCCACCCGGGCCGATGCCGACTGCCTCAACCGAGGCGTGCGTCGATGCACCGTGGTAGGTGTCACCCAAGAAGTTCTCTGACACGAACTTCCAGTTCGACTTGATGCGCCATTTAAGTACGCCGTGGAACACCTCCGTGTCACCAGGCGTGCCATCGAACGCATCCGCGAGGTTGTCGAGCCACCAGTGGAAGTCGCCGGCGTAGTCGAGAAACTCCTCGGCATTCTCGTCCCAGTTCGCGAAGACCAGACCCTTGTAGTTGTAGACCTTCGGACAGCGCACCAGGCCCCAGTTGGGCTTGTCGAGCTTTCCGTTATAGGCAGCCTTCATATGGGGCACGCCGAAGAGGTCCCCCGGCACGTTGACCAAGCTCCCGTCCATCGAATAGGACCATGCGTGGTATGGGCAGGTGAACTGAGTCGTATTGCCCTCGTCGTAGCGGCACACCTTCATGCCGCGGTGCCGACATGAGTTCAGCAGCACATAGAGTTCGCCGTCGACATCGCGCGTCAATAGGACGGGGTCGGTGCCCATCCACGAGGAGAAATAGTCACCCGGGTCTGCGACCTGAGTCTCGTGGCCCACGAAGAGCCAGGCTCGAGGAAAGAGGTTATGCATCTCCATGTCGAAAATCTCATTGCTCATGAACACTTCGCGGCTGATCACGCCGTTGTCGACGTCAACCAGATCGCGGGCGAGCGTGGTGACGACGGGTTCCGGGGCAGCCTCCACGGACGGTCGCGGATCAGAAGTCGATCCAAGGTTTGCAGCGGCCATCTTCGGCCCTCACTTTCTAGTAGGTTCGGCGTCAGTGTTCTTCTTAGGCAGCGGCGCGCGTGCCCGCTGCGAGGTCTTCGAGAGTGACAATCATTTCTTCGGTGGACGGGTCGAGGGGCATCAGGCGTCGCGCAGCGACCATGCCTCGAGGCCACCCGAAAGTCACAACGGCCCCGCAGTCGTTGTCGTCGCCGTGCGTATAAATCGCGACATGACGTTCGACCGCGCCTGGGAGGGTGAGCAGATCGACGTGTGCTTTCGGGTCGGGATGCCCGACAACCTGAATCTTCTGACCCAGCTGATCCGTCCAGAAGTACGGGGCCTCCCGGTACCCCTTCGGGTCCTTGGGGCTGAGCAGGTTGTGTGCCACGACTGTCGCTTGATCTGCCGCGTTAGTCCAGTGACACGCTCTGCGGGGTTGGGCGGAGTTGACGTCATAGAACCGAGCGACGTCTCCAAGCGCATAGACGCGTGGTGCCCCCACAACTCGGCATCGGGCGTCCGTGAGCACGCCGTCGTCGAGACGAACCCCGGATCCGGTGAGCCATTCGGTATTGGGGCTCGACCCAAGGCCGGCTATCAAGATGTCTGCATGGAGCTCATACCCGCTGTCGAGTGTGAGCTGCGCTCCGCGCGCGCCGCGGACTATAGAGCTGATTCGCGAGTTGCCGCGGAGCTCGATGCCGCTCTCGGTGTGCATCCGCGAGATCCGGGCACCAACAGCAGCCCCAAGCGCCCCTTCGAGAAGGTGCGTCCTGCGGTGAACGACAGTCACTTCGAGGCCCAACTCGCGAGCAACGGATGCCGCTTCGGCAGCAACGTAGCCGCTCCCGACAACGACAACATGACCGCCAGATGCCAGCTCGTGCCGAAGCTCATCGGCATCAGCAATGTTGCCGATCACGTGGCCGATTGCGTGACCGTCGCTGTCGGTGAGCGCCTTCGGGCTCAGTCCGGTCGCGATCACGAGCCCGTCATAACCCACCTCACGACCGTCAGCGACGGTGACCGATTGCGCCTTTGCGTTTAGGGCAACCGCGGCGAAAGGGATAACCTCAGCGCCGACGCTCGCCCAGCCGCCCGGAATGAGCCGGATGCCATCGCGCGTGATTTCGCCTTTGAGGTAGGCCTTCGACAGCGGCGGCCGATCGTACGCATCGCCGAGCTGCGGCTCGATCACCACCAGCTCCCCGGCGAACCCTGCTTCCCGGAGCGCCTGGCAGGTGCGCGCTCCCGCCACTGACCCTCCAACGACCACCACTCGCTGCAGCTCGTTAGCCGTGCTACTCATTCGCGTCAACCAAGAGCAGCGCGTTCACAGGGCAGCTTCGGATTCCGGCCTGCACGGTAGCGAGTTCGCCGTCCTCGACCGTGTCTCGCGTCACAATGACGATGCCCTCGTCGTCGAGGTCGAGATGGTCTGGGTCGATGGCGACGCAGTTGCCATAGCTTTGGCAGAGGTGCCGTGTTGCTTCAATCCTCATCGATTACTCCTCAGTCCGTGCGCGTACTCTCCAGCGGCAAGGGGCGATTTGTCTCAACGCTGAGCTGGAATGCTCTAATGGTAATGCCATTTAGCGTGTGCGTCCAGTTGAATCATGAAGTACCGAAAGGCGCCGTCGGATTGTGGGCGAAACTAGGCGACGCGCGCCGCGGTGCGGCCAAGATGCTCGCGGAGAATAGCGTCCGCGCCTACGACGTCTCGACGCGCCACAGCATCGAGGAGTCGCTGGTGCTCATCCACCCCACTCGCATCTGAGTGTGCCGCGGCGTGCAGCGAACGCAGGATCGGGACCTCGAAGGAGGCTAGAAGCATCGTGACGGCTGGATTCTGTGCGGCCGCGCAAAGGCGAAGGTGGAATTCGAACGACCTGCGGGTGTCGAAATTTCCCCGTGCGCGCGCCTCCTGCTCGTAAGCGCACATTGCCCGGAGGTCCACGAGATCCTGCTCGGTCGCCCGCTCGCAGACGAGCGGCAGCGCCCCGAGCTCAATGATTGCGCGGGCTTCTGTGACCTCCGCTGCAGTAAGGGCCGAAAGACTCAGCAGGTCACTGATTCCCGACTGAACAACGTCGACAGATGGAACCGTTACGACCGCGCCACCTTGCACGCCCAACTTCACTGTTATTAGGCCGTTTGCCTCAAGCATGCGAAGCGCCTCTCGAAGCGTCACGCGGCTAACCCCCAACCGCCCGCACAGATCGCGCTCGGCCGGCAGCCGCTCACCAACAGCGATCGCTCCAGACTGAATAAGAGCACGAAGGCGATTTGCCACAAGCTGCGACGAGCGCTGCGCCTCAACCGGGGCAAAGATGTCGACAACCGTTTCGTCGAGCCGTTTTGCTTCGGTTAGAGGTGAGGTGGCTTCACTCGGAGTCTTCACCGTTAATCCCTTTTGCCCGGTCGGTTTGCACGACGAAATACCGCTGCTGCCGGCGCCGCCACAAGTATACCCGCGAGCCCCGTCGCGATTGCAGCGGTCGGAAGCAGCAACACCAGCCCCGCCGCGGCAAGCGGCGAAGCGAGTAGCGCAACTGAGCGGAAGGCTCCGATGGCCGCGATAGCGGACCCGCGCTCCTCCGCGCCAACGGAGTCTGCGGCGAGTGCCGGGCCGATAGTCTGCAGAATTCCTGCTCCAGCACCGGAGATTACGAGCCCACAGATGACGACAGCCAGCGTCGCCGGAAAGAAGGCGGCCGTCGCCAACCCGAGCCCAGCCGCAAGAATCGCGATGGCGCTAACTGCCCGTTGCCCGAGCTCCATTACACGCGTTGATCCTGCGCTGCCACCAAGGGCCGCTAGATTCGCCACCGTCACGAGGGCTCCGACGGATGCGACCGAGTGGCCTGCGGCGGTCAGAATGACGGGGAGATAGGAGTTCAGAATGCCTCGCCAGGCACCCGCGCAAGCGGTCATATTGGCAGCGGTACCGACTCCAGGGCGCAGCCAGATTCTGTTTTCTCGACGCCGCCCAGGCCGTTTTGCTGGCGCGAACGGGTCGAATCGGGTTAAGAGACAGGCCGGGACCGTGGCGAATGCCGCGAGCCCGCCAGCTGCGAGGAGCGCGACTTCTAGCGACCAAACGCCAATGAGGCCGGCCAGGGCCGGGCCGACGAGTTGCCCTACTCCCTGAACCACGTTGAGGCGCGCGAGCGCCGAGACGGCTGAGTCGGCCGTTCGCACAACGTGCGTCTGACTTCCGGTCCAGAAGTAGGCTCGCGCGGCCCCCTGGAGGAGCTGGGAGATGATGAACGCCCAAAACGCGTCACTGCTTGCGAGCAAGACGCAGGACGCTGCGAGCAGGATAGTCGCCGTCACCACAAAGACGCGCGTGGGCAGGAGTGTCATAAGGCGGCCAAGCCCGAGACGGGCCGCAGTCTGGGAGATTGCGGACACGGCAACTATTACTCCGATGATTTCGATTCCGTGCCCCGCAGTGATTGCGAGCAGCGGAACGATAACGGCGGCCATTGCCTGCGCCACAGAGAATGCGAAGTTCGCGATTTGCACGGCAAGGGTGTCGCTGCGCCAGCCGTCAGCATGCTCTAACTGATTCGCGCCCGGAATTCGTGCCATCCGTGCTCCCCCTATCGAATAGAACTAATGGTAGGGCCATTTGCGCAGATCCGGCGTACTGTCGAATGGACGGTTCGAACGACGAGCGCAGGGAAGGAATTTGCGATGGGCACAATTCGAGGCGCACGTTCGAATCACTGGGAGTTCATGTGGGACCAAACCCCCTGCGCAACCGCTGCGGGCTTCGCCCAAGATATAGAGCTGCTCCAGGGCGTGTCTCGCGGCCTTCGGCAGTCAACCCTAAGGCTTTGGCAAAGTGCCGAATCAGGCATCGTGCGCGCCGGTGCCCGCGTCTCTGAACCACCTGGTGGCGACGTACTCGCGCACAGGCTCACGCCAGGAGCCGAATGGACGGTTGCGGAGAAGGAAACCATCCTGTGGTCGATCGTGTCTATCCGCGGGTTCAGCTACGACAGCATCCCGGACCTCATCTGCGAATGGCCGCTCACAGCGCTACGTCTCATTGGCCTGCAGGCGAGCGCCAGCGACGACGGCTCGCTCCGCACGCCCCTCGGCACGGTCGGACACTGGGGCTTAGCTATTCGTGGCGACGCCTCGCTGGTTCAAGGCGTAATCAACTACGCCGCTCCGACAGGAAGCGGCGGGTGGCACCCCGATTCGGAGAACGTGCGCAGCCAGTCTGGGCTACCCCTGCCGTTAGTGCTCGACCGATTCTCGCGAACGGCGAAGACCCTGTACCGTGCTCTCGAATCCCCGCTCGATCAGGGCGAGGCCCAGCACGCTTGATTGCAGCGCGCAATAACACGTCGACCTACAAGGAGGGGCACCGATTGTCCGGTGCCCCTCCTTGGCGCAGCGTGTCGCTTATCCCGAGTAAGCCTTCTTGATGAGCTCAACGTACGCCTTGGGCGATCCCATAACGCCGCTGACAAGCTTCTGCATGTCTGCACCGCCCATGAAGCTGATCGGACGGCCAGACTCTGCCGCGGACTTCTGGAACGCTTCGTCTGTCACTGCCGCCTCAAAGGCGTCACGAAGCAGTTTGAGCATGCCCTCGTCCATGCCCGGGGGCGCTGCAATGATTCGCCCGCTCGAGACGAGCGCGGAGTGCAGGGTCGCGAGCTCCTTCGAGCCCGACGGGACCACATCGATCAGGTTCGGCACGTTTGCGATTTCTGATTCACCGGAGTTCGTACCGATCACCAGAACGGGAACCAGGTCGCCTGCTTTGATACCCGGCAACTGGCTACCCAGTGACCTCGAGTGCAGGTCAACGTTCTTCTGGATCACGTTCAGGCTGGCCTCGTTACTCGACGCGAACCCGGTAATCACCTCGCTGTCGAGACCGAGCAGCTCGTTCAGCACCACGGCGTCGATGTACTCATTCGACCCCGGCCCGGTCGCCGCAAAGCGCTTGCCGGCCATATCATCGGCGGTCTCGATCTCGCCGCCGCCGTTTGTTACGACGACATCCGGCTCGGAGCTGATCTGGCCGATGTAACTCATCTTCTCAGCGTCATAGAGGACGCCGTCGGCCTCCGCAATGGCAGATCCGAGGTGACCGGGCCCGTTGAGAAGTGCAATGGTGAGACCATCCGGCTTCGAGTTGACGACCTCGTTCGTCGCGAGGATGCCGCCGGCGCCGGGCCTGTTTTCCACAATTACCGTCGCCCCAAGCTCCTCGCCAAGCAGGGGAGCAAGCATCCGCGCATACGCGTCGTAACCCCCGCCCGGATCGAAGGGGACCACAAGGGAGATCGTCTGACCCTCGAGCGAGGCCCCCGCGTCGGGGGTATCGCCCGACGCAGCATTCGAGGAACATCCGGCGAGCACTGCCACCGTGATCAGTGCCGCGATACCCATTCCAACTTTTTGCATGAGTTACCTTTCGTTTGTCTCCCCGCGGTCGCCTACGACCGCGGGTCCTCCGTGGGAGCTAGGTGAGGCCGAGCAAGCCGCCGGGGAGCGGGAGCTTCAGCAACGTCGAGAAAATTAGGAAAGTGATGCCCGCCAGGAGCGCGGCGTAGACGCTAGCGAAGAACCAAGAGCGCGACGCCTGAATCTTCAGGTATGCCACGGTAAAGACGGCCATCGCCACGTAGATCCCCGCAAAGGAAAGGGCGACATAGAAGCCGCCGAGCCAGGCTACAGCAACGATCCAGTCTCGGTTCGTGAGGCTGCGGAAGAACTCATACTCTTGGTCCGCCATCGAGCGGGCTTCCTCGGGCATGTTCGTTTTCGGTGCTTCAGCCGATCGCGGAAAGAACAGCACCCGCACGAGGAAGGTGCCCGAGGCAGCAGCCCCAAGCGCACTCACTCCAAGTGGAAAGTATGCGGCAAGCGGCTTCCATTCGGTGGCCATGATCATGGCCGCAAGGAACATGATGAGGAGAAACGCCGTAATAATCAGATCAGACTTATTCACCCGCGCCCAGCGCCCCGGGGCGGCGCGAATCGCTGAGATCGCTGAGATCGCTTCCGTGCTCATACCAAACCTCCAGTAAGTTGACCGACCTTACGAGCTGCGCGCTTCTTCCGCGCGACGCGGATGGCCGTCAGTAGGATCATCGCGCCGATTGCAACCTCGACAAGCACCACACCAGGGCGCGAGAGCCAATCCCATTCGAAGAGTGCGTAGCTGACCATGAAGTAGCGCTCGAGCAGCTCGCCGAGAACAAGCCCGAGCAGAAGAGGAATCCGCGGCCACTTGAAACGCGCCGCCACCACACCGATTGCGAGGAACGCCAACATCACCCAGATGTCCTCGACGGCGTTCTTGTAGGAGAAGGCGCCGATCGTGAGCATGGCGATCAGGAACGGCACCAGGAGTTTGCCAGAGACCGAGGTCAGCTTGGCGAGCGGCCGGATAAGAAGAGCTCCCAACACAACGGCGACGAGCGTGCTGAGCACGATGATCCATACCAGCGAGAGCGTTACATCGAGTTGCTCGGTCAACATCTCTGGGCCGGGATTGAGCCCGAGGATCAAGAACGCTCCGAGCAACACGGCCATGCTCGCGCTGCCAGGAATACCGAACGCGATCGTCGGAACGAGCGCGCCGCCGTCCTTTGCTGCGGTGGTTGAACCTGCCGCGATAACGCCTTCTATCGAGCCGTTGCCGAATTCTTCAGGGTGCTTCGAAGTCTGCTTCGCGTGGCCGTAGGCGACAAACTGCGACACCGACCCCCCGAGCCCTGGAAGAATCCCGAGACCAGCACCAATAGCGGAAGTGCGCAGCATCAGCCACCAGTTGCGGAAACTGTCT
Organism: Cryobacterium sp. Hh7; assembly: GCF_004403155.1. Taxonomy (NCBI): domain Bacteria; kingdom Bacillati; phylum Actinomycetota; class Actinomycetes; order Micrococcales; family Microbacteriaceae; genus Cryobacterium; species Cryobacterium sp. Hh7. Next base: position 30,286 of record NZ_SOHG01000008.1, read on the forward strand.
TTGACACCCACCATGATCCCACCCAGGTGCGGCGGCGCCGTCTGCTTCGGACCGCTGCCCTTTTCAAGCATGGTCTGGAGCACCTCAGCACCACCGAGGAGCCCGACAACGACAGGGACGATGCCGATGCCCTCCCAGAGATGCAGATTGTCAAAGGTATACCGAGGGATGCCGAGGTTCGGATCGATTCCGACGAGGGCAATCAGAACGCCGACAGCCGCCATGATCACGCCCTTGTGGATGCTCCCGGCCGAAAGGGCCGCGATGAAGGTCAGGCCAAGGAGGCCAGCCGCGAACAACTCAGGGGCACTGATGCCCAGCATGAGCGGGCGCATGACGGGAATAAGAGCCATGAGAACGAGGGCTCCAAAGATTGCCCCGACTGCCGAGCTTGACAGGGAGGCACCGAGCGCCCGCCCGGCTTGCCCCTTCTTATTCATCGGATAACCGTCGAGCACCATCGCCGCGGACGTTGGCTCACCGGGAATTCCGAACAGAATTGAGGTGAAGTCCCCCGCAATAGCGCAGACGACGTACATGCCGAGCAGGAGCGAGAATGCCGGGACAGGATCCATCCCGTAGGTGACGGGGATCAACAGCGCCAAGGTTACCGCGCCGCCAAGACCAGGGAGGATGCCGACAAAGAAGCCGATCACCACGCCGATCAGCAGCATGAGCAGCGACATCGGGGTTAACGCTTGAGCTAAGCCTGCTCCTATCGCTTCGAGCACAAAGAGCTCCCCTCCGGCTTCTTCGCCAGTTCAGTAGTGGTGCGACAGGGAACATCCCGGTCATCTTGCAGAATATATATCTTCTATACGGATACTAGTTGTGAGCAGAAAAGACTGTCAAGCATTGATTGAGGCACTGCAACCCTTCTGAGGCTATTGCTGTACAGAAATCCTTTCTGTAGGGTGGGATGAATCGAGGCTGGAAGGGAATCATGACTATTAATTACGTGGGAGTTGTCGGGCTCGGCGGCATGGGCAAGGCCCTCAGCGAGTCACTTGTCGCTGCAGAGCACGCGGTCACCGTATGGGACCGCCACACGGATCGTGTCGCCACCACCGCCATGATCGGCGCTTCTCCCTCTGTGAGCCCGCGCCAACTCGCCAGCCAAAGCGAGGTCATTTTCCTCGCATTACCGCACGCGGCAGCAGTGCGCGAGGTGCTCTACGCCGAGCCGGACGGTCTGCTTGCAGGAGTTAAGGATGATGCCCTGATCATCGACATGACGACCGGAGACCCGACGCTCGCCGCTGAGGTCGCGGAACGCGTGGCCGCGCTCAACAGGGGCGTGCGATATGTCGATGCGCCGGTATCGGGAAAAGCCCCCCAACTCACTGTGATGATCGGCGGTGCCGCAGGCGTGCTCGGCGAGGCGGAAGCTGTTGTCCAAGACATCGCCAAGCAGGTTCTCTACGCGGGTCGACTTGGCGAGGGATTCGCTGTCAAGCTCATCCACCAGCACGTTAAGTATGCAACGCACCTGGCCGTCTCCGAGGCGCTGCTGCTTGCATCCAAACTGAACCTGGATATGCCGACCGTCATCGAGGCACTTCGGCACTCGACCGGAGTCAACGGCGGCCAGCAGGGCGCCATCGAGTTCTATGAGTCGAACACTCGCGCAATGGCAAAGCGCGCGCCGTCGACCACCATCAAGAAGGATCTCGACATGGCGCTCGCGCTCGCTGACGAGGTTGGCATGACGAGCTCCACCTTGTCAGCAACGGCGGCATTCTTTACCGCTGCTGTTGAGCGAGATTACCAGGCCCGCCCGTACCCCGAGGCCTCGGCCCTGCTCGAAGAGCTCACTATGAAAGACGGAGCACTGTGATGGGCCTAGATAATCCCCAGCGGCGACTTCTTGCCGAGGCCTGCCGAATTCTCGCGCACGCCGGCTTGGCCGAAGACATCCTCGGTCATGTAAGCCTGCGCACGAGCGAAGGGCTCGCCGTCCGCTGTCGCGGCAGCTCTGAGTCAGGCCTCCTGTTCACCACCGAGAAGGACATTCACGAGATTTCGTCCACGCCCCTGGACCCTGCTTACAACGCCCCCAATGAGTTGCCGATTCACTCCGAGGTGCTCCGATCCCGGCCCGACATCAACTCCGTCGTCCACGTGCATGCTCCCTACCTCGTCGCGGCAGATCTCGCCAACATCGTGATTCGACCGGTCGTCGGAGCCTTCAACATACCTGCGATGCGGATGGCCGCCGACAGCATCCCCGTGTATGGCCGAAGCGTTCTCGTCAATAGTGCAGAACTTGGGCAAGAGATGGCCGCCGCCCTGGGGAATGCACCCGCGCTCATTCTGCGCGGTCACGGCATCGTCACCGTCGGCTCGACGGTGCAGGAGGCAGTCGTGCGGGCACTGAATATCGAGAGACTCGCGAAGTTGCTGGTTCGAGCGAGCGCACTCGGCACGGTTTCGTACGAGGTACCCCGAGAGGACCAGGAGCTGATGCCTGACCTGGGCGGTACATTCAATGACACCTTCGTGTGGCAGCATCAGCTTGCCCGGCTTCGCCATGCGGGGCTCCAGCTCTCCGCCTAATGAAATCGCAGAATGGTTCCCTGCGCTGCCGCATGAGTGAATGTGAACCTGCCCCGATTTTCTGTAGCTTTGCTCCTGCGAATTGCCGCCCTCTCCGTCCCGCAACGTGGCCGACGACGGTCAATAGTGCCCGGTCAGAACAAGCGGGTCTCCCTCGATCGACATCGGAGCAGGGAATGCGGTCGTATTAAGCGCGCCCAGCACGGCTGTCTTTCCATCCACTGAAAGTGTTGGTCGCTTTCTCAACTCACCGGAGGCTGCTCACCGCCGCGCTCAAGCCATTCGACAAGCTGCTCATCCGTGGACAACGTGATGAGCTGAATAAGACCCCAGTTGCCGGAATGATTTGACGCGAACCCCAAACGGTCCTCCCAAGCGTCGGCATACTCCCGAAGAGAAAGCACAAGGTCCGCGAGGGCCCCGTCCGCGTCAATGCCCTCGGACACGAAAGGACGGCCCTCCATTCGTGCCGTTGTGCGGTCGCTGTCATCCCCGCTGAGACGTAACCGCGGCGAGACGACACGAAAAAGATGTGTTCGGAGCAACTCCGCCGACATGACCACGGAAACGAGTCCGCCGCGTTGCATCGTCACCGTCTGGCCACGAGCGGACGCGTCCAGCACCTCCTTGAGGTGTGTGCGCACCTCCGTGAAGGTGCCGTAATCGGGGACGAGGGGCGTTGGAATCTCTCATTCGGTCTGGCCGCCCGTATAGGCGTCAGATTTAGGGTACCGCGTGCACCGCCGGGTTCAACCGTCGACCGTGGCTGACCTCGCGCCCCACTCCGGTTGCGTCCCCCTGAGTGGTGTAGTTCCCCGCCTCGGGGCGTTGGATTAGCAACGTAAGAAACCATCGTGCGATGGTCAGTGAGTACCGATCAAAGAA
>NZ_SOHG01000029.1:0-75220 GCF_004403155.1 Cryobacterium sp. Hh7
CTTCTTCGTCACAGCATCAAGTGTCGTCATCACGGCACCTTTCCCGCCAGACCCAAGTCCGGCGCGTCAGGCCGGAAACACCGTTTAAGAGACAGTCCCTTCACGTAATGCCGCAGCGTGTGTGTGGTGACGCGTTTCCCGGTCAGGGATGGGCAGGAGGCGGCGGCAGTGGTGGCGGTGTGTCGGATGCCTCGTTCGATCGCGTCGCGGCTGAGCGGGCGCCCGGTGATGGTGGCGAATAACGCAGCGTCGGCGGGACCACCATGTTCGTCGATCCATCCGTTCACGACGGCGACAGTCGCCGGTCGGAGAGGTGTGCGCCGTTCTTTGCGGCCTTTGCTGAGGCAGTGAACGTGCCCGCCGACACCGGTGTGGATGTCAGCGACGGTGAGTCCGATGATCTGCGCTGATGCGCAGCACAGTCTGGATCGCCAGGGTGAACATCGCATGATCACGCCGGCCCATCCTCGTGGTCTGGTCGCAAGCGGCAAGGAGTGCGTCAACCTCTGCAGGGTCACTTCTTGATGGCCTCGTTCTTGTGCACACCCATCACGGTCTCAGCGGCGGCGTTGTCATACGCGTCGCCGACCGACCCGATCGATGAGACCAGGCCCCCGAGGGCGACGGTGTCGGTGAAGCGGGCCTTCCTGTGCCGCAGTCGGCCGACCCGTGGACCCGCTGTGTGTGAGGTTAGCCCAGGCGCTGATTGTAGATGGCGGATGCGATAGCAAGATCCTGCCACGCCATTCCTACTCCCGTGTACAGTGCCGGCCGTTCTCTGCTTCGGACGAGTCCGCCTCGCACGAGCTCGGAGAGGTTGACAATCTGTTCCAGCGCCCACTCCTCGGCGCTCCGCGCAGGGATGAGGTCGCCTGATTCGCGCATTGCCGAGGCACGCGCCTCGACGACGACATCAGCCCGACGCGCCAGTTCCGGGCCTACCTCGCGGGCGTCAAGGCCGTGTGAACCGATCGCGGCGACAACAGCGTGCGGCTGCACCAGCTTGCCTTCGAAGAGGGGCGTGGTCGACGAGGTCACGCAGACGACGATGTCCGCGTCGCCGACCTCGGAAACAGTTCCGCCGCGCGCAGTGATACCGCTGGCATTGCATGTCTCTACGACCGAGGCGATTTTTGCGGCGCTGCGTCCCACCACAACGACCTCTGCGATCTCAGTGATCGCAGCGATCGCCTCAATGTGGCGCCAAGCCTGCGGACCCGTGCCGAAGATCACGAGGCGGCAGGGGCCGGGCGTTTCCCCGTCCGGTCCCAGCCGTCGCGGATCAGCCGCCAGGATGTGCTTGACGGCGAGAGCAGTCGTGGCCGAGGTCCGCAGGAGTGTGAGTTCCGCAGCGTCGAGGCAGGCAACCGGCGCGAGGGTGCGGGCGTCGAAGAGCACGTACACACCCTGAATCTTTGGAAGGCCGACCGCGGCGTTGCCCGCACTCATTGTGAGAACTTTCACGCCAGCGAACTCCGCGCCCAGACCCGGCATGAGCAAGAACTCCCCCCCCCTGGAGCGCGGCTGAACAGTCGCTCGCTGTCCTGCTCGGGATCGAGACCCGAGGCCAGCGCCACCTCGAGCGNGACTGGTTCACCCTCAAGTACGGAAGGTCAAGTGCAGAGGGGGTCACAGAGAGTCCTTATGGGTCGTGGGCGCGGAGAACGCAGATGGCGAGCAGACGGCTTCGTCGTAATCTCGCGGGAATTTGCTCGGCAGGGATGCAGCAGAACGAACCGCAAGGCACATCCTGTTCGTTCTTCCGATTGAGTGTGGCTGTGTCGAACGAGATGTCATTCAGCCGTATTGTCGTGTGGACGGCGTCCGATTGCCGGCTGATCGCCGTCAAAGTATTTCAGGTGACATACCCGTTACCTCCCGTCAATTGCGTGGCCGAGGGCAAGATGCTTGAACAGAGCAGGCACGAACACCTGCAGCATGTTGAGCGAAGACTCGCCACCGACATGGTCGGGTGAACGCTATTGGATTTTGGCGGTGAGTTCGCGAGCAAGTTCGATGAGCGTCGCGACCGCTGTACCCGTGGCCGACCCGGTCGAGGCATCGCCGGCCCAGACGGAGCCGCCGAGGTCGATGTGCGCGAACGCTATGTCGCCAGGAACGAATTCGCCGAGGAAGAGCGCCGCGGTGATGGCCCGCCCCTGGTCGACCATGGGATGGTTTCGCACGGTCGTCGGCGAGAGCCTCACCTGGCTGCGGTAGCGCTCACCCCACGGGAGCGGCCACATCGCATCCCCCGCGCGCACAGCGACGGCAAGTAGCTGCCGCCCGAGTGCCGCATCACGTGATAGCACCGCCGCGACCTCCGCGCCAAGCGCGACGGTGGCCTGGTGTGTGAGTGTGGCCACACTCACGATCGCACGCGGCTGCGATGCGCCCGCCAGCGCGAGCGCATCGGAGAGCACCACTCGCCCTTCGAAGTCGGTGTCCATGACCTGGATTCGAGTACCGTCATACGCACGCACGACGTCACCCGGTTTGACAGCTCCCGGGCCGGGGAGGTTCTCCACGAGCGGAAATACGGCTCGCACGCCGTCAGAGTTTCCGCAGCGAGCCAGCGCGGCTACCGCCGCCAGTGCCGCGGCGGCACCCGCCATGTCATAGCGCATGCCCTGCATGCCGGCAGGTCCCTTGAGCGACAGGCCACCTGAGTCGAAAGTGACACCTTTTCCAACGAAGACCACGGCGTCCGGCTCTGTTGAACCGATTTCGACGAGGCAGGGGCGGTTCGCTGACCCTTCGCCGATCGCGAGAATGGCCCCGAACCCTTCCGCGATAAGGCGGTCCTCGTTCCTCACCACGCACGAGAGTCCGAGAGCCAACGCGATTTGGAGGCTGATTCCCGCCATAACGCTAGGGGTCAGCAGGTTCGACGGGGTATCCGTGAGGGCTGCCGAAAACCACTGAGCGTCCCCGGTCGCGATGCTCCGATCGAGTTCGCCCTCGTAGAAGTCCGTCGCGGGGTTGATGAAGACCGCGAAGCGGCAGGTGCGGTCGGTGGAACGGCGAAGGCCCGACAGGAAAGCTGCGATGAGCGCGGCAGGCAGGGTTCCGCCGCTCAGAGGGCTCAGATCGATCGCTATCTCTTCCAGGCGACTCCGATTCTCGAGCCGGGTTCCGAGGAGTCGGCCGAGGCTGCGTGCCGACTCAGCTGTCAGTTCAGCCACCGCACCGATGCCGACCCGCAGCAAGTCGGGAGAGGCGGCCGACAGCTGGCCAAAGTGCGCGCCGAAAATGCCCCAGGGGTCCTCGGACGACCCTGGTGATACGAGCGCGACCCGTGGACCCAGCGCCGCTACTTCATGAGCGAGACGAAAGTCGTGCTTTGGGGACGTCAAACGAGCTACCGCCTCGTCAAGGTCGAGTTCCCCGAACCCGGCGTTCACCGGAAAGTTCATCAATGTGACTTCATTCTTGTCAGTGACCAGCTAGGCGACGTTGAACGAGTCGCCCCAGCTGACCGATTCTCCCGCCGCGGCAATGTTTTGGGGCACGCCCCAGGGGTTGTCGTCGCGTAGCTCGGGCGGCAGTAGTTGCTGAGGCATGTCCTGGTAAGCCACGGCACGCAGGAAACGGGTGATCGCCGCAGTCCCGACGGAGGTGCCGTTGTCGCTTGTCGTGGCAGGCCAGGGCCCGCCGTGCTGCATCGCAGGGGTGACGGCGACGCCGGTCGGCCAGCCTCCGAAGAGTACGCGACCGGAGGTCTCGGCGAGCGTATGGAAGAGTCCGGTGAGTGTCGCGGTCGAGTCGTCCGCCGCGGCATAGACCGTCGACGTGAGATTGCCTGGGAACAAGCGCTCGGCAAGACAGGCGAGCTCTGACTCGTCCGGGTAGCCGACGACGATCGACAGTGGGCCGAAGGCCTCGTCAAGAAGGGTTTCGCCGGCGAGCTCAAGGGCCTCGGCGCTCGTTGCGACGATCGTCGGAGTCGCCCACACTTGCTCTTCAGAATCAGTGCGCAATGAACCTGACGCCACGATAGTGATGCCGGGGGTACTCAGGATTGCCGCGCGCCTTGCCGAGAAACCGGCTGCGATCGACGAGTTGAGCAGCCTGTGCTCCGGGACAGAAGCGACCGCTGACGCCGCCGCCGAAGCGACCGCGTCGAGTGACGTTGCAGGGACGAAGAGGAAGCCCGGTTTGGTGCAGAGTTGCCCTGCTGAGCCGGCGACACTCGAGGCGTAGCCGGCGGCGAGGGCAGCGGCATCCTCATCGCTCCTAAAGAACGAAGGCAGGGCATAAACCGGGTTGACGCTGCCGAGCTCGCCGAAGAACGGGATCGGGCGGGCGCGGGCGGCGGCCAGATCGGCTAGTAGCCGACCCGCTCGCAGCGAACCAGTGAATGATCCGGCGCGGATGCGGTCGTCCTTGAGCAGTGCCACCCCCTTCGCCTGCCCCGCAACGAGCTGGAACGTTCCCACCGGCATACCGGCGGCGGTGAGACCGGCGATCACGATCGCCGCCGTCGCTTCAGAAAGCAACGGATGCCCGGAGTGCGCCTTCAGGATGACCGGACACCCTGCCGCTAGTGCTGCTGCCGAGTCGCCACCGGCGACCGAGAAGGCGAACGGGAAGTTGCTGCCGGCGTAGTTGAGGACCGGCCCACGCGGAACGAGGGAACGGCGCAGGTCGGGACGCACTCCCAACACGAACTCCGGGTCGCGCCGGTCAATTCGCACATCCATATAGGCGCCGTCCGCGATGGCCTCAGCGAAGAGACAGAGCTGAACCGCGGTGCGTTTGAGTTCCCCGCGCAGTCGCTGTTCGCTGAGCCCAGTTTCGCTCATGCCGATGGTGATGAGGTCATCGGCGTTGGCAATTAGCAAGTCAGCGACGGTGACGAGCGCGACGGCACGCGCTCGTGGCGGAGTGGCCGCGAACAGGGGTGCGGCGGCGGCGGCGGTCGCGGCGATGGATTCGATGGAGCCGATGATGGGGGTGGTCATGATGTTCCTTAGAATTGGAAACCGGTGGGGAAGGGGTCGCTTGGGTCAAGCATGTACTGCCCGATGCCGGTGACCCACGCGCGCCCGGTGATGGTGGGAATGACTGCAGGGATGCCCTCGACCATGGTCTCCGCGATGAGCCTCCCGACGAAACGTGAGCCGATGAACGACTCGTTAATGAAGTCGGTATCCAAGGCGAGTTCGCCGCGTGCCCAGAGCTCAGCCATGCGGGCCGAGGTGCCGGTGCCGCACGGGGATCGGTCGAACCAGCCGGGGAAGATCGCCATCGCGTGCCGCGAATGCTGCGCCGTCGAACCCGGGGCGATGAACTCGACGTGGTGGCAGTGGTCGACACCGTCGATCGTCGGATGCCGGGGGGGATTTTGCTCGTTAATGGCGTTCATGATCGCGAGTCCGGCATCGATGATGTCGTGTTGCCTATCCCGGTCGAACGGCAGGTTGACACTGTCGAGGTCGACCATCGCATAGAAATTGCCGCCGAAGGCGAGAGAGTAGGGAATCGTGCCGAGGCCGGGCACCTCGATCATGGCATCCATGCGGTCAACGTACGACGGCACGTTCTCCAGCGTGACCGACTCCGCATGACCGTCACGCACGCTCACGCGGGCGATGACGAGGCCGGCCGGGGTGTCGAGACGGATTATAGTGACCGGCTCCTGCACGTCTACCATGCCAGTCTCGACCAGGACGGTCGCTACCCCGATGGTGCCGTGGCCGCACATCGGCAAGCAACCGGAGACTTCGATGAACACTACGCCCCAGTCGGCGTCCGGCCGCGTCGGCGCCTGCAGGATCGCTCCGCTCATGGCCGCGTGACCGCGGGGCTCGTTCATGAGCAATAGACGGATGTCGTCGAGGTGCTCCATGAAGTACAGCCGCTTCTCGTTCATGGTGGCGCCGGGGATGACCCCGACGCCACCCGTCACGACGCGGGTTGGCATACCCTCCGTGTGTGAATCAACGGCGGTAAACATACGCTTGCTACGCATAACTTCCCTTACAACTTGTCAGCGGCTCAGCGGCTCAGCGGCTCAGCGGGCGGCGATGTAGCTGAGCGCTCGTTCGGTGTCCGCGCGCACCAACGCTTCGTATTCTGCGCTGAGCGGCCCGCGCGGAGGACGCGTCGGTCCGCCGAAGCTCTGTCCGGCGATGTCGATGGACAGTTTGATGGCCTGCACGAACTCCACGCGGGAGTCCCAACGGAACACAGCGACGAGGTGCTTGTACAGCTCGCGAGCTTCCGTGAGTTTGCCGACCTGCACGAGATCGTAGATTTCTACGGCTTCTTTGGGGAATGCGTTCGGGTAGCCGGCGAACCATCCGACCGCTCCATCCACAAGTGTCTCGAAAAGCAAGTCATCCGCGCCTGCAATGACGTCGAGGTCAGTGAGTTCCTGGATCTCGAATACGCGACGCACGTCACCAGAGAATTCCTTGACCGCGACGACCTCGGGGATTTTCGCGAGCTCGACGAGCAGTTTCGGCGTTAGGTCGACCTTGGTGTCGATCGGGTTGTTGTAGGCCATGATGGGCAGTCCGACCTCAGCAACCCGCGTGTAGTGCTCGATGACTTCGGAATCGTTCGCCCGGTAAAGGGTTGGCGGCAAGAGGAGCACGCCGTCGGCGCCGTCTTCTCGCGCGAACTCAGCCCATTTCTGTGCCTGATGCCAGCCGACTCCGTGTACGCCCGCGATCACGAGGCCGCGGTCACCCACCGCCTCGACTGCCACCTGGATGACCTTGCGGCGCTCTTCGTCGGTGAGTGAAGAATACTCGCCGAGCGACCCATTGGGGCCAACACCACGACAGCCGTTGTCCATGAGCCAGGAGCAATGCTCGGCGAAACGGTCGTAGTCGACGGCGAGCCCGCCAGGCGCGGAAGGGTCTTCCTTGAAGGCGAGCGTTGTGGCGACGATGACGCCACCGAGGTCGAAGGTCTTGTCGGTCATGAGTGTCCTCTCGGGAATGATCCCAGGTAGTCGTACAGGTATGCGTGGATGGTTAATTTGAGTGGTGGCGAAAATCAGCCCCGGCCGCGGGCGCAGCGCCCGCAGCCGCAGCGCCCGCAGCCGCAGCCGACGTCGACGTCGACGCCAGAGTGGCAAGTTCGCTGAGGCGCATTGGCGAGGCGATCGGGCGCCGGCCGGTCGTAAACGGATCCTGCGGCCGCTCCGGGGGCGCGAGGCGTGCAATGAGCTCTTCGGCGGTGCGCCCGCACACGCGAGCCTGGCAGATGCCGAGGCCGACACGCGTGGAGAGCTTGAGCGAGCGAAGCCCGGAGTTGTCGGTAGCCTCGGCCGTCGAACACAGCTCGCCGTAGGTGACCTCTTCGCACCGGCAGATAACGGTTTCGTCTGTCAGCCAGCTAGGCCAACCCGTGCGGACGGCGTGAGCGCTCTCGATTCGGGCTGCGAATGAGCGATAGGTGGTGCGGCGCCGAACGGCCGAGCGGAGGGCGGGGTCACTCACCGATCCTCCCGCGGCGCAGTGGCCGGCGATCTCACCTTCTGCGAGGGCGAGGTCGACCCCGCCGATCCCGGTCACCTCGCCGGCGGCGTAGGCGCCCAAGACAGTCGTGAGCTGGGATTCGTCGACGAGAACGAACTTATTGGCGTCGAGTTCGCATCCGGCGGCGATGGCGAGTTCAAGCCGTGGCGTGAACCCGTGGCCGACGCACACGGCATCGACCTCGACCGTCTTCTCGGTTCCAGCTATGGGCGCCCAGTGCGCATCGACGGACGCGATTACGACTGATTCGACCCGGTCGTTGCCATTAGCTCGGATGACAGCTTTTCCAATGTGGTACGGAATGCGGTTGCGCACGTGGTTGGAGATGTAGCCGGCGAGCTCCCCGCCCTTTTTTGCGGCACGGACGAGCTCCCAAGGTTTGGGTAGCCAGCCGGCGGCGAGCCGAGCGGGTGTGCTTGCTTCGAAGACGCCGAGCACCGTGGATCCGGTCTGGGCGAGCGAGGCGGCGACTGGCAGGAGGAAGGGTCCGGCGCCGGCAACTACGACGCGCTGGCCGATGGACATCCGCTCGCCCTTGGCGAGGGCCTGGGCGGCTCCCGCGGTGAACACTCCGGGCAAGTCCCAGCCGGGGAAAGGCAGGGTGCGGTCGTAAGCGCCGGTGGCGAGGACGATCCCGTCGGGCCGCAGCTCCAGTTGCTCCCGGTCCACACCGTCTGGCTCACCTACTGCGACGTGAACTATGCCGGGTGTGCCGTCGGCCGTCTCGATCGCCCAGACTTGAGCGTTGGTGAGTACGCGGCAGCCCCCATCGCCCTCGAGTTCAGCACGCAGTTGGACGAAGCGTGCCCAACCGTGGTGGAGGAGACTCTCGCGTTCCGCGGGGCGCGAGGGCGGCAGGTGCCGCCAGTATTGGCCACCGATTTCGTCGCTCGAGTCAAGAATCGTCACTGATGCGCCCTGCAGAAGCGCGGAGCGGGCCGCGGCGAGGCCAGCGGGGCCCGCGCCGATCACCAGGACGTTAGTCATGCTTGACCTCTTTCGTGGGCAGCGCGTCGTACTGGGTCGTCACAATGTCGCCTTCGGAAGCGCGGCGCAGGCAAGCGCGGACATCGCGCAGGTCGTTCACCACGATCACGCAGTCGAAGCAGACGCCGATGCCGCAGAAGACGCCTCGCGGGCGTTGATTCGAGGAGGTCGTCCGCCAGGCGAGAGTCCCAGAACCGAGTAACACGCCAGCGATGGTCTGTCCGCGGACCCCCTGAACGACGGCGCCATCGACGATAATGCTGATCGGCTCGTCGGCCAGGGGACGGATCCGGTCACCGAACGAGGGGAGTCTGCGCGCGACCATCAGGATGCCTGCTTCAAGTGGGTGGCAAGGGATTGGCGTCCCGGCGAGAACGGTTCGGCGTTGATCGCCGGCTCGCCGCCCGTAAGCAGGGCAGCGAGCAGGTCACCGGTCGCGAGGCTCAGGCCGATTCCTGCTCCCTCGTGCCCGGTCGCATGCCATAGCCCGGGTAGACGGGGGTCTGCTCCGATGACAGGGAGGTGATCGGGCATGAAGGGGCGGAAACCGCCGTAGCTGCGCATTATCGATGCGGTGGCGAGGAATGGAAAAAGCCGCAGCGCCTTGGTCGCGAGTTCCCTCAAGACTTCCACTTGCAGCCCTGACTCGAACCCGATTTGCTGACGGGAGGAGCCAATGAGTACGGTTCCTGCTTCGGTGCTCTCGACGACGCTGGAGGTCTGCAGATCGGCGTCGTTTGATTCGACGGCGCCCACGTAGTCGGCGTCGTAAACCTTGTGGAAAATGCGGTGACGCATACGGGTGGTTACAAGGACGACGCCGCGGCGTGGGCGAACCGGGAGGTCAACGCCGAGAGCGGCGGATACTTGGCCGGACCATGGACCGGCGGCGATCACTACAGCATCCGCCCGTAATCCTCTGCCGGGAATGCTGATGCCGACGAGGGCGTCGCTCGCGTCTCTGATTCCGCCCAGCACGGGGGCATTGAGTATAACGCTCACCCTCCCGGTGAGTCTGGCGGACGCGAGCAGTGCTTCCGTCGCGATGACGGGCTGAACCTGGGCGTCCTCGGGGTAGTAGACAGCTGCGGTGATGGCAGGGTTGAGGTCGGGCTCGAGTCTGAGCGCGTCGTCGAGTCCGATCGGCTGAGCGTCGACGCCGGCAACGAGCTGGCTAACCGCGAACTCTAGCAGCGGAGTTGCGCCGGCCTCCGTGGTCGCGACAACGAGGCCGCCCTTGCGGTCGAACTCGATCGACGGGAATCGGGGGCCGAGCTGGTCGGCCAATTCCGCGGCCACGGTCGGCCAAAGTCTCGATGAGTGCTGGGCGAGTGCCAGCTCACTACCGGGGCCTTTGTCCGAGAGGAGGAGGTTGCCCTCCCCGGCCGACGAGGTCCCGCTTGCGGTGAGACCGCGATCAACGACGGTGACGTCGACGCCGAGCTGGGAAAGGCTGCGAGCCGTGGCGGCACCAATGATGCCAGCCCCGATGACGATAACGTGCAAGGCTTCCTCCTTCCCCTCTGATCAACACTCGATAATATGTAACATATCACACACTATACGAGAATGGCCCCCCGCAAAGAGGGCTCAACGGCCGCGTTTGCCGATCGCAGCGAGAGCGACGGCTACAAGGATTATCACTCCCGTGACCAAGTCCTTGAGTTGCGCATTGATGTTCATGATGTCGAAGCCGTTGCCGATCAAGGCGATTAGGAACACTCCGGCGATGGAGCGCCAGACGGCCCCGACACCGCCATTGATACTCGTGCCGCCGAGGACGATGGCAGCGATAGCGTCGAGTTCTATCCCGAGGCCAGCCTGGGGCTGTCCGGAGGCAATACGCGAGACGCCGATGGCCGCCGCCATGCCGGCAGCGAGGCCGCTGAGAACGAACACCGAAATGCGCGTGCGGGAGACGCGCACGCCGGAGAGCTCCGCGGCGTGTTCGTTCCCGCCGACCGCAAAGACGTGACGACCGAAGACGGTCTTCTGCAATAGGAACCATCCGATTGCGATCACGGCGATGAGTACGAAGACCGCGACGTACACTCCGCCGACGCGTGCGCGACCGAGGTCGGTGAAGCCAAGGACTTTGACCGTAATAAGCGAGCCGCCTGTGATGAGCACGGCAATCGCTCCAAAGGCGAGGCTCGTGGCGAGTGTGGCGAGAAAGGAATGCACTTTCAGAGCGGTGACCGCGAGGCCGTTTATGAGGCCGAGGGCCAAACCTGCGATCGGGGCTGCGGCGAGGCCGAGCCAAGGATTGCCGGTGGACGTCGCGACTGCCGCCGCAGTAACGCTGCCAACCGCGTATATGGCCCCAGTCGACAGATCGAAGTTTCCTGAGATGATGACGAATGTTCCGGCGACCGCGATGATCCCGAGCGGGACGTTCTGATTGACAATGTTGACGAAGTTCGGGAATGTGAAGAATGAAGGGGATACGGCTGCGAGCACTGCGAGCAGTATCGCCAGGAGGATGAGCACGGCGTAGTCACGCACGAAGAAGAGGACCTGGGCGGGCGCAATGCGCCGGGTCCCGGTGCTGGTTGTGGTGGTCATGACACGTTCTCCTTGAGTTCCGATACAGAAAAAAGTCTGAGCAGTAGCTGGTCGATCGAAGTTGTGGCCGGCTCAATTTCGCCGCGGGTGCATCCACCGCTGACGAGGTAGGCGCGGTGTGCGAGGTTGAGTACTTCCTCGTGCTCGCTTGAGACGAGGAGAACGGCCACGCCCTGTTTTGCGAGCTCAACGATCGCCTCGTAGATCGTGAACTTGGCACCGATGTCGACGCCGCGTGTTGGTTCATCCAAGATGACGAGTCGTGGTCCGCCAATGAGCCACTTCGCCAGCAATGCCTTTTGTTGGTTGCCGCCCGAGAATCCGGAGATCGGCAGGCCGATGGCAGGTGGCCGCATGGCGAGATCGGTAACGGCACGGGTGACGTGTTCTTTCTCCCTGCGGCCGTCGATGAGGCCGAGATGGGAAAATCGGTCGAGGAAGGCGAGGGAGACATTTTCGCGCACCGAACGCACCAGCACGAGTCCCTCCTTGTGTCTGTCTTCCGGGACCAGGGCCATGCCGCGTGCAATGGACTCGCGAGGGCTGGATGACGGGATCGTTTCGCCGTCAAAGATGATCGTGCCGGAGGTCAGCCTGTCCTTCCCGAAAATGGTCTTCAGTATTTCTGTACGTCCGCTTCCGACAAGGCCGAGGAGCCCGACGATCTCTCCTGGGCGCACAATGATAGATGCATCGACGACGCCGTTATCGCTCGCGATCTTGGTGACAGTGAGAAGTGGTTCGACGGATGGTGGAACCGCGGGAGCGCGCACGGGGAACAGGGATTCCAGCTGAGTGCCAAGCATCGCCTCGACGATTGACCGTTTGGTTTCGTCCGCGACCCTCGCGGTGCGCACGAGCTGGCCATCTCGCAAGACGGAGACGGTGTCACAGACTTCGATTACAGCGTCGAGAAAATGGGAGACGTAGACGACCGTGCGTCCCTGGGACTTGAGCCCGAGGATGAGCTCGTGCAGCCGGGCCGTTTCGTGGGCCGTGAGAGACGATGTTGGTTCGTCCATTACTATGACCCGGGCGTCGCGGGCAAGCGCCCGCATGATCTCGACCTTCTGCTGGTCGGCAATGCGCAGTGACCCGACCTTCGTTTTCGGCGACAGCCCGAACCGGGCCTCGCTCTCGAGTTCGGCAAACCGCGCGGACAGATCAGAGGTGAGAACGCCGAGCGAATTATGCTCAATCCCGAGGAACACATTCTGTTCTACCGTCAGATCGGGCACGAGCGACAGCTCCTGCGCGATCATCACCACCCCGGCACGCTGGGCACGGAGAGGATCCCACCGCGACACCTCCGCTCCCGAGACTAGGAGGGCACCTGAATCGGGGGTATAGAGGCCGGCTACGATTTTGCCGAGGGTCGACTTTCCGGCCCCGTTCTCGCCGACAAAGGCGTGAACTTCGCCGGCAGCCAGGGAGATGCTGACGTCCCTGAGTGCCTGCGTGCCGCCGAAACGCTTGGACACGTTCCGTATGTCGACGATCGGCGCCACCGTAGCGGTGGAATCCTTCTCCGTGCTTGTCATATGGAGACTAGCCGTCCCACTCGCCGAGGAACTCGGGCGTCTTGTCCAGTGTTTCCTTGGTGGCAAAAGGCTCGACTCCGCCCGCTGTATCGGCGTCAACCCAGGTCTTGACGTCCTTCCCCTGCAGTTTGTTCAGCAGCTGCTCAAGTGCGGCTTTACCCATGCTGACCGGGAAGTTCAGATAGTCGGCTTTCCACGAACCGTCCCGAACAGCGGCGACGGCGGCGGTTGTCCCACCGCCACCGGTGATGTAGACCGAGCTGAGCTCGATGGCGGCGGCCGTCAGGGCGATCTGGGCTCCCGCGGAGTCCTGGTCCGCGTTGGAGAGGACGACGTTGATGTCAGGGTTGGCCTGCAATACGTTCGTCATCGCGGTGAGCGCGACGTCCGGGTTGTACTGCCCCTCCGTGGTGGCGACAACCTTGATGTTGTCGTGCTCTGCCAGGACGGCGTTGTATGCCGCGACGCGCGCGACGTCGAGCGGCGAGGCCAGGAAGCCCATGAGGAGGACGACCTTGCAGGGGCTGATGTTGGCGCAGTAGTCGACAACGCCCTCCGCCTGCTTGGCTGCTGCAGCCGATGGAGCTACTGCAACCGTCGATACGACACCCTCGACCTGCGGCTCCATTTCCTCGATGTCGGAACCGATCGGAACGAGCACGGAGACGACCGGAGTATCAGTAGCGAGAGGGAAGGCTGCGGCGAGCCCGGGTCCGTCGTTGGGGATGACGACGACACCGTCGACATTGCCTGAGGTTGTGGCATTTTGCATCTGGGAAAGCTGCGTGTTGGCGTCGAACTTACCGTCGAGGAGCTGAAGCTTGATGTCGACACCGGAGGCCTTCGCGGCCTCCTCGACGCCCTTGTATACGGCCTGGCTGTATCCGTTCTGGCTGGATGCCGCCAGGACGGCAATCGTGTAACTTTCGCTGCCGTCCGCAGCGGGGGTCGTTGATGCTCCCGAACAAGCTGTGAGTGCGATGACGCTGAATGCCGCAAGGGCGGTGACCCCGGTGGCGACGAGTGGTCGTCGAGACTGCATTTTTACCTCCGATATCGATACAGAAATGATGGTTGGTGCTGCAAGAGTAATATGTCACATGCCATATTTCAATAGCATGTCAGTGGGATTTCCGGCGTGTTCTTATGGATTATTTCGAAACCGACTGGTCGATCTTCCAGGTTTGACCCACCCCCACGGCGTCCTTGAGTAACTCGCGCAGGATCGTGCCGGTGCGTTCGCGTTCGGGGTTGTCGAGCCAGCCCTGGTAGGCCGCTGTGGAAGGCCAAACCGCGGTGACAAGGATCGCGCCGCTGCCGTCGGTGGCGACGGATAACTCCGAGGCGACGGCTTCGGAGTTATCGAGTGAATACTGCAGGATGTCGTACTCGTTGTAGACGCCAATTACGGCGTCTACAACGTCTGGCGATGCTGGCAGGATCAGGGTGGTGCGGATCATGGGTAACTCCTCCAGGTTGAATTACGGCTAATAGTATGTGAAATACCACACAGCGGCGTCGTGAGAAACGGCATCCATGGTGCGTCTGGCTTGCCCGAAATATTCGCGTTACAAGAGTGACTATCTTTCGCAATGTGAAATGTGACATATTACTTATATCGTGTGCAGCCACACGATGTTAACAACGAAAGGAATGCCCACCATGGCACACGATGTGCGGATCGCGATCGACGTCGGAGGCACCTTCACCGATGTCGTCAAGCTCACCCCCGCAACCGGTGAAATGCGCTTCGAAAAAGTGCCCACCACTCCGGATGCACCGACCCGCGGAGTAATGAACGGGTTCAGCAAAGCGGAGACGAACCCAGCCGATGTCGCCATGTTTAACCACGGAACCACCCTCGGCCTCAACTCGCTCCTGACGCGCACGGGTGCGCGCGTCGCCGTCATCTCCACTTTCGGCTTTCGGGATGTCTACCTCCTCGGTCGCACGGACCGTCGCGCCATGTACGACATCACTTTTACGAAGCCTCCGGCGCTTCTCGATCGCAAGGACACCTTCGAGGTGCGGGAGCGCAGCTACTTCGATGGCCGCATCGCGATGCCGTTCGATGAAGACGATGCCCGCCGTGTGGCACAGCAGATTGCCGCCGGCGGCTACGAGGCCGTAGCCGTCGCGTTCCTGCACTCCTACGCGAACCCCAGCCACGAGCTGCGCATGCTCGAAGTGCTCTCCGAGGAAGCGCCCGACGTCGAAGTGACCCTTTCGCACCAGTTGTCTCGCGAATACCGCGAATACGAGCGTACGAGCACCGCCGTTCTCGACGCCTACATCAAGCCGATCGTGCGCAACTACCTCACCAAGCTGCAGCAAGGCCTCCAGCACGATGGGTTCACCGGCCAGTTCCTCATGTCACGTTCCGGCGGCGGCGCTATGACGGCGGAGGCTGCTGGCCAGCAGCCGGTAAACCTCATTCTCTCCGGCCCAGCAGGCGGCGTAATCGGCGCTGCCGCTCTCTCGAAGCTCATCGATGCCCCCAACCTGATCACCATCGACATGGGCGGCACGAGCCTCGATGCGTCCCTCATTCTTGACAACGAGCCCGTGATGTACCAAGGTGCCGAGTTCGAGGGAATGCCGATCAATACGCCATCGCTTTACATTCATACGATCGGCGCAGGAGGCGGCTCGATAGCGTGGACGGATGAGGCCGGCGCGCTCCAAGTCGGCCCACAGAGTGCTGGTGCGCGGCCGGGTCCTGCAGCCTACGGGCGTGGTGGAGTGCAGCCGACCTTCACTGATGCGGCCCTCGTGCTCGGCTATATGGGCACCGACTCTCCCCTCGGCGGCGACCTCACGCTCAACCTCGAAAACGCCACGAAGTCAATGTCGGCGATCGCCGCCGAGCTGGGACTGGGCGCGACGGAGCTCGCGAGGGGAATCATTCGTATCTCCACCACCAAGATCGTCGGTGCCGTGCGTGCGATCACCGTTGAACTTGGCCGTGACCCGAAAGACTTTGCCCTGCTGTCCTTCGGCGGTGGTGGTGGTCTCGTCGCGATCGACGTTGCGCGCGAACTCGGTATCCCTACGGTCATCGTGCCTCCGGGCCAGGGCGCGTTCTCCGCGCTTGGCATGCTGATGGCCGACGTGCAGCATGACTTTGCCCGCACCTCGGTCGTCTCGCTGTCCGATGTCGACGCCGACTTCTTCCTCGATGCATTCAGCTCGATGGAGGAAGAGTCGGCTGCAGTCCTCAGTACTGAAGGCTTCGATTCGGAGAAGCAGGTCGTTCACCGCACCGTTGACGTGCGATACGCGGGCCAGGAGCATTCGGCCACAGTGCAGTTCCCCGAAGGCACGAACGACGTGATCGCTGCGATTACGAAGGATTTTGCCGTCATGCACGAGCGGCTGTTCGGCCATGTAATGGACGATGACATCGAAATCACCACCGTACGGCTACGCGCTGTCGGACTCGTCGATAAGCCCGAACTTCCCCTCTATCAGGCGCGCACGAGTGGCGAACCGAGCGGCTATGGCCAACGCACCGTCTACGCGTTCGCCGACGAGGGCAGCAGCTATAACCTCATCACACGAGAGTCTCTTATGGCAGGCGACGTCATCGTCGGCCCGGCGGTCATCGCTGAACACACTGCGACGACTGTCATGCACGAAGGCGATCGACTCGAAGTCGGCAGCTACGGCGAACTCGTCATCACTATCGACTACAGCAAGGAGGCCTGACAATGGGCGACCCCATCATCATCGAGATCATCCGCCACGGGCTCCTCGCCGGCGCAGAAGAAATGGCACGCAACCTGTGTCGCACTGCATACAACACGGTCGTTTACGAAATCCACGACTACGGCATCGGTATCCACGACGCTAACGGTGACGTGGTCGCCGATGCCCCGGGAATTGCGATTTTCACTCGCGGCAATGACCACGGCATCAAGAAGTCGATCGAGTTCATCGGCAAGGAAAAGATGCTCCCGGGAGACGTCTTCATTCTGAATTACCCGTATTGGTCGTCCGCCCACACCCTTGACCCGCTCGTGTTCGCGCCCATTCATTTCGAGGGCGAGCTCATCGGCTTCACCTCGTGCCGCATCCACGTGCTAGACCTGAAGCAGAAGGACGCCGGCTACGTCCTCGACTCCACGGACATGTACCAGGAGGGCCTGGTCTTTCCGGTCTCCCGGCTTTACCGAGAGGGCGTTCAGAACGAGGACATCTTCAACATAATCCGCTTCAATAGCCGGATGCCGAAGCACACGATCGGTGATATTCAGGCCCAGGTCTCTGCCTGCGTCACCGGTGTGCGCCGCACCCAGGACGTCGCGGCCAAGTACGGCGTCGATGCCCTGCTTGACGCGATGGTCGCCATCAACGCCCACGGGGAGAAACTCGCTCGCCTCGCGCTCGCCCGCTTGCCGAAGGGCACTTGGTCTGCCTCGGACTTCGTCGACAGTGATGGCGTTGACCTCGATCGCCTGATCAAGATGAACGCGACCGTGACCATCACCGACGACGAGATGATCGTCGATTGGACCGGAAGCGAGATGAACGTGCGAGGTCCGATTAATCTCCCGGTCGGCCAAACCGAGGCGCTCTGCAGCCTAATCTTCAAGTCGATCACGACACCGAACTCACCTGTTGTCGCCGGCAACTTCGCGCCGCTGCGCGTCATCACCGAGCCCGGCTCAGTGATGCATGCAGTGCCGCCGATGCCGACCTTCACACTGTGGACCGGTCTGCTCGCGGGTGAGGTCGTGCTGAAGGCGCTCGCCCAAGGCATGCCCGACCGCATTCCGGCCAGCTCGGGAGGTGACGTCTCCTCCATGATGGGCCTCGGCGTCAACCCGCGCACCGGCGAATCCTGGCTCGAGGCGACCAACGAAGCCGTCGGGTTCGGTGGACACATGAACGGTGACGGCGAAGATGGGATCATGCATCTTTCCGAACCGGGCTGCCGCAACAACCCCGTTGAAGTTCTTGAGACCAAGTCCACGATGATCATCGACTCCTACGGCTACGTCGCGGACAGCGGAGGCGCCGGCGAACACCGCGGCGGTGTCGGCGTGAGCCGCGTCTACCGCTTCACGGCCGACGCCACAGGGATCTGCCTCGTGTACAAGACGAAGTCGCCGCCGTGGTCCATCGCGGGCGGTGACGAGGGCAAGAGCGCACGAATCGTCCTCAACCCAGGAACCGAACGTGAGGTCGTCACCGCAGGAAGTTACAATTCCCTACATGCTGGCGACGTGCTCGCAAACATCACGGGCGGAGGAGGGGGCTACGGCTCCCCATTCGACCGGGCAGCCGAGCGCGTACTCGTCGATGTCGTCAACGGCTTCGTAGGCCTCGAGGCAGCGCGACTCGACTATGGAGTCATTATCAGCCCTGACCTCGTCATCGATACTGAGGCAACGAGAGCACTGCGAGCCGCAAAGTGACCGCGCCCGCCCGCGTTGGCACCCTCACGATAACGAACGCGCTCGTCTTCGACGGAGCCTCCGACGACCTCGTCGAGGCGCACATCCACATTGCAGAAGGCATCATCCGTGAGATTGGCACCGCGGTCACGCCCGCAATGCACACGATCGATGCCAGGGGCCGCGTTGTGATGCCGGGCCTGATCGACGCCCACTTCCACGCCTACAGCTCGGCAATGGGTGGGCTCGAACTCGAACTGCGTCCGCTCAGCTACGTCGCAATCAACGGCACGGCCCGCCTCGGGAGCGCCCTGCGGCGCGGGTTCACCACAGTTCGTGACGTCGCAGGGGGCGACCTCGGTCTCGCGCGCGCCGTCGAGGAAGGACTCTTTCCTTCACCGCGCTACTTCTACACCGGTGCAGCTCTCAGCCAGACAGGCGGACACGGGGATCCCCGACCGGGCGACCTCGACGTGTGCTTCGACAGCGGACACATGAATGAGATTGCCGATGGGGTCGACGAACTGCGTAAAGCTGTGCGTAACCGCTTCCGCGGTGGCGCCCACGCCATCAAGATCATGACGTCGGGTGGCGTCGTATCACTCACCGATCCGATCCGTGTCCCGCAGTACTCGGCCGATGAAGTGCGGGCGGTGACAGAGGAAGCCACGAGGCGCGGCAGCTACGTCGCTGCGCACGCCTACTCGCCGGAAGCCATCATCCACTCGGTGGCAAACGGTGTGCGATCAATCGAGCACGGTAACCTGCTCGACGTCGAGGCGGCCGCCCTCATGCGCGAACGCGACGCCTACCTCGTGCCGACGCTCATCGCCTACGACGCAATGAACCGCAGGGGCGACGAGGTCAACCTCAACCCGATCTCTCGCGCGAAGAACCAGGAAGTACTCTCCGCCGGCCGCGAGGCGGTCGCGATTGCGCGTGCTGCCGGGGTCTCAATCGGCTTCGGCAGCGACCTGATGTCTGAACTCGCCAACGACCAGCTACTCGGCATTCGATTGCAACTCGAGGTGGAGTCTGTCGGGGATGTCATGCGGTCATTGACTTCGGTCAATGCTTCTCTGCTCAACACGACGAGCGTGGGCCGGATCGCGGAAGGATTCGTGGGCGACCTGCTATTACTCGACGGGAATCCCTTCAACGACAGCGCAGCGCTTTGGGACGAATCACGACCCCGAACCGTAGTCCAGGCAGGCCTCACCGTCTAGACAAGTTCAGGAGTAGTTGGGTTTCAGCTACCCAATGAGAGCTCGCGTGAGCGCGCTATCGCGGCATTCGTGGCCCTGTCGAAGAGCTCGGAGAGGTTCGCCGCTTCGAGAACCGCGATGGCCCGCTCGGTCGTGCCCTTCGGGCTAGTGACCTGGCGGCGGAGTTCTCGCGGATCGAGGCCCGAGCTGGTGAGGAGAGCCGCAGCTCCCGTGAGAGTGCCGTTCACGAGGATGGCAGCCTGCTCAGCAGTGAAGCCCTTAGCGATCGCCGCAGCGGTGAGTTGCTCGACCAAGTAGTAAATATAGGCGGGACCGGATCCAGAGATTGAGCTGACGACATCGATCATGGATTCCGGAACCTCGATGACATCACCGAGGCTCTGAAATAGGCGACGAATGAGCGCGAACTGCTCGTTGGTTGTCGAGCCTCCCTGAGTGAGTCCAGTCACGCCGAGACCGATCGAGGCCGGCGTGTTGGGCATCGCCCGCACGAGCGCGGTGGACGCCGGCAGCGAGCGTTCGAAGGATTCGAGGAGCACCCCGGCGGCGACGCTGACCACCACGACATCCGGTTCGAGTGCGTCACGAATCTCACGAAGCAGGTCGCTGACCATGTAGGGCTTGACAGCGATCACCACCAGGCCGGCGCCGGTCACGGCGCGGACGTTCGCTTCCGGCGTTGACTCGGTCGCCAGAGCGGTGACGTCGCTGAGTCCCGCGAGAGCGGCGGCTTTCTGGACCGAACGATTTGTGGTGCGGATCCCTCCGTTGACGGTAACGTCGGGGCTCAGCAGACCGGAAAGGACGGCGCGGCCCATCGAGCCCGCACCAAGGATGGCCGCTGTGGGGAGTTCAAGCACTAGCGTCAATCTCGGCTTGATCTTCTCGACGACCGGCCCACCAACCAAGAATATGACCGATATGGCGATGCATGAGTTCCTCGGCTTCGTCAGGCTTGCCGGCCGCGAGCAAGTCGAGCAGCACATGGTGTTCGTTGGCTGACTTCTCAAGTTCCACAGTGTCACGTAGCTCGGCGAGGCCGACCATGCGGGTCTGGCTGCGCAGCTCCGCGACCAGCCTCACGAGTCGTCCATTGCCGGTCAGTCGCATGATCGCGAGGTGAAAGTCGGAATCCGCGGCGAGGTAGTCGGCGAAGCGTCCTTCTGTGGCCGCCTGTTTGATCTTGTCGGCGAGACTGCGGAACCGCGGAAGGTCTTCGGCGGGAAAGACCTCCGCTGCAAGTCGCGTAGCCGGAACCTCGAGCCAGCGTCGTACCTGCACGATCTCGCGTAGGTCGTCCTCACCGACATGGGTGATGCGGAAGCCTTTGTTGCGCACGGATTCCACGAAACCGCGTTTCTCGAGGTCGAGCATGGCTTCGCGCACTGGTGTTGCAGACACTTCGAATTGTGCTGCGAGAGTTGGCACGGAGACAACTTTGCCCGGCTCCAGTTCGCCCGAGATAATAGCGGAGGAGAGCGCTTGCTCCACCTCTGCACGGAGGCTTGCCACTGGTCCGATGCGGTGGATGCTCTGACTGGTCTTCATAGGTGCTTCCAACTCTCGGTCACGGGATCAGTGGCGCGCCCTTGCGCAAGTGTGGCATATGCCATATTACAGCCCGGAATGGCAATGGTGGGCGACGAATCCAGGATGTCGCCCGTGCTTACGACAGGGGCCGATGCCGGCTCCGTGGCCGGAGCGTGAGCCCGGTCGGCGGGGCGTTAGGTGATCGATCTGCCATCGTGAACCCGCGAAGCTTCCGACTCCAGACACACGTGCACGCCAGTCCAGTTTCCTTATTCGGACGTGATGCGGGACTCAAAGCACGTGAAAAGATGACTTTGCCGTTCACGTCAGATAGGCCCGTTTGGGGAACGCCTGAGTGAGACGGGAAATTGTCGCGGGCTCGCCTATTCCTTCGGCGGGCTCGTCCGGGACGTGTTTATGTGCTTGCCTCACCAGCCGCTACTCGCGCGTCTCCCACAATGGACAAACCTCGCCTGCGGAAGCGACGTTGATCGGCTTTCAAGGATGCGAGTAGGCGCTCGTTAGTGCCTCTGATATGGCGGGTGACGAGCTGCGCTGCAAGATGGGCATTGCGGGCAAGAATCGCGTCGAGAATGTCTCGGTGCTCCCGCCATGCTTGGTCCCGCGCATTGGGCGTGCGAACTTCCCTCAGGACTTCGTCAACATCGGCGGTGGCGCCCTTGCGCCAGGTCAACACATCGAACCCAGCCTTGTGCAGGTGGGCGAACAGCGTCGGGGACCAGCCGCCCCGGTGTCTCTGCGCAACCGACGTATCAAGTCGTACACGGCCGCATAAGTCATCGCCCGACCGTGCGGACGACCCCACAAGTTCACGAAAATGTAGTCCGAATCAAGATCCCCATACTCACCAGAAAGATAGTCCGCATAGAGGCGAATCAGCTCGGCACTGACGGGGATCGTGAGGGAACGTGACGATTTAGAGCGCGCACCGTTAGTGTTCACGCGCCGACGGACGGTGACCTCACGTTCGGCAACTGCAAGGTCTTCGTGTCGCAAGCCCAGGGCTTCCCGATGCGCACGCCGGTGTCATAGAGCACCGCGAAAAGCAGGCGATCCCGGAGGTGCTCACACGAATCCAGAATCCGCTGCACCTCAGTAGGACTCAAGATTCGTGGGATCTTGGACGTCGTGGGAAGTTTTACCGTTCGCCGCGATCCCGGCGAACTCTTGCTGATGTGATGAAGGAAGGGCTTCCACCCGCCATGGCGTGCACCCGGCTCCCAACACGTCACCAACTCGCCCAGATCGAGGCCGTGACGCGCAGCGTGCAGATAGAAGACAGACACCGTGGACAGTTTGCGGTTCACGGTAGCCTCATTGCAATGGTGCTCGACCATAGGCAGCACCGACACCGACTGGCCTCGCGTCGCCGGTGGCCGTCGCAGCCATCGGCTGAAAGCACCGACGTCTTCCAACTTCACCGACTGCCAATCACATTCACGTTCGATGAGGAAAGTGAACCAGTCCTTGAGGTCGTGGGCATGAGCCCTGATCGTGTTCGGCGACCGTTCGGTATCAGCCAGATACCGCAAATAGCGTTCAGCCGGCTCCACGACGCCGTCCTCATCGAGCAACGTGAACGACGTCACGTCATTTGCCGGATTCAGTACCTTCGTCACTCGCATAGCGTCTCCCGCCACCACCGTCTTGGACGGCAATCACGCTAGCCGATCTATGACGAAGTGGCTATGTCAACCCAAGTCGAACCCACCATGGCAATCTAAGCCGGACCCACTTCGGGCGAAGCGGGGTGTCGCGGGCAACCTAACCGGGACCCACCTCCAGCTGTTGCGGTCATCCTCTGGGAGAATAGTGTCATGAGGACTTCCACCAATCCGAACGCTGGCGCAGTCCCTGAGGATTCGTAGTCGTGTCGGAGTGGTGGCAGGTTGTGGTCGGCGTCGTCGTCGGGCTGGTCCTGTTCTGGCTGGTGCTTGTTCTTGTTCTGTGGTTCGAGCAACGCAAACACTCGGGTCGTGCGTCGCTGGTGGATCTTCTTCGTCTCGCCCCGGATGTCGTGCGCCTGCTGAAGCGTCTCGCTTCAGACAGGTCCGTGCCGATCCGGAATTTGTCAAGGTGGATGAGGCCAGTGGGAGTTTAGGCGGCTACTTTGGTCTGTTCAATCGCGGCGGGTTTCTCGGCTGGTTTGTTGATCCATGCCGTATCGGGAATGGTCAGGATTTTCGGGGCGTGATTCGTGCTGAAGCGTTCCGGGAATCGCGCCCGGGCCGCGTCGAGCGTCGCGGTCCGTTCGACGGCCTTGGCCTCGGCGAGGCCGTAGTGGACGTCTGCTGGGGTGTTCAGGCCGATCCCAGAGTGGCGATGGGTGTGGTTGTATCCGTCGACGAAGTCGGCCATGAACGCTCGTGCGTCGGTGAGGGAACCGAAGCGTTCGGGGAACTCCGGGGAGAATTTCAGGGACTTGAACCAGCTCTCCGAAAATGGATTATCGTTACTCACCCGCGGTCTGGAATGCGATTTGGTGACTTCCAGATCGGACAATAACGCGGCGACGGTCTTGGACGTCATGGACGTGCCTCGGTCGGCGTGGACGACCTGTGGGACGCCGTGGATGCCGAAGATTTCCTTCATCATCTCCACGGCGAGCACGGCCGACTCCGACGCGTGGACATGCGCACCAACGATATATCGCGAGTAAATATCGATCATGACGTAGGCGTCAAAATACTTCCCCTTGATCGGGCCAGCGAGCTTCGTAATATCCCAGCTGAGTACCTGGCCAGGTCCGGTCGCGATCAGTTCCGGGATCGCCCGCGCGGGATGACGGGCGAGGCGGCGGCGTTCCTTGACTTGCTTGTTCTCGTTCAATACCCGGTACATCGTTGAAATTGAGCACATGTAGGTGCCCGCATCCAGCAGTTGCGCATAGATCTGGATCGGCGGCAGGTTCACGAACGACTCCGAATTCACAGTGTCCAGAACCTCTAGGCGCTGGACGCCGTCGATCCGATTCGCCGGCACGCGCCGGGGACCCGCGACGGGAATTCGTGGTTTCCGGGTGGCGGTGGCCCGAGGCACCCCGGCCAGATCGGCGGCGCGCCGGGTCGGTATGCCCCGGCTGATCAGTTCGCCGTAGGTGGTCATTACGGCTTCGTGTGCGGTGTTTCGTCCCGCGAGCTCTTCGAAAGATTTTCCAAGAGCTCGTGCATTTTTGACATGATCTCCAACGCCACCCCCGTCGTGACCAGGCGCTGTTCGGTCAGGTCAAGCTGGCGGCGAAGCCGAGCAATCTCCACTTGTTCAGGAGTTAACCGGCCAATCTTCTCGCCGGGCTTCTTCCCCGCGAGAACACCAGCGTCACGCAGCTTGCGCCACTCCGTGATCTGCGATGAGTACAACCCCTCGCGGCGCAGATACGCGCCACCGTCGTTCTGCTTAATGGCCGCGCCATACGCGGCGAGGTGGGCAAGCTTTTGCGCTGGGGTAAACGACCTTCGGGTCGGGCCACCAGCGCGGGGTCCGGGACTACTCATATGACTATCGTCGCGCACGGCGATCAAAGACGGACTGGACACGGTGATGATTCCTGATTCTCGCCCTACGTCAAACAGCGGACTTGCTATTAGCTACTGGCCTCACCCAACCCTGACGGTAATGATGGGAAGAGGCTTGAGGCTGTGTGACCCTAACCCTGACTGACGTCCTTCCGAGGACTGTCTTTTACGTGATCTGTCCGCGGTCTCAAGGCTGCTCAAGGTGCGCTGGCCAGGCGGACATGACTTTATAGGAGCCTGAAGCGAATTCCCATTACCGTCTTGTCTGCCCACCTGGCCAACGTGCTCATCATTTACCCAGATGGACGCGAAGGAAAGGCAATTTCATCATGGCAACAGAGATACCGAATGTCATCGTCGGCGTCGACACGCACTCCGATACTCACTACGTCGCCATGATCGACGAGCACGGCAAACACCTAGCTGCTGAAGAGTTCCTGGCGGTCGGGTCCGGTTACCGGAAGATCCTCGCCTTCATCACCCGCTTCGGTCTGGTCATCGGCGTGGGCGTCGAAGGAACCGGCAGTTATGGGGCCGAACTGAGTCGAGTTCTAAGGACAGCAGGACTCCCCGTTCACGAGGTCAACCGACCCAACCGTCAAGCGCGGCGTCTACGCGGTAAATCGGATCCTTTGGACGCCTACCAGGCTGCGGAATCAGTCCTGGCGGAACGAGGCACGTCGACGCCGAAAAGCAAGGACAGCCCCGTCGAATGCCTCCGCGTCCTCCGCGCCGCTCGCACCTCATCAATGAAGGCTCGCACTATCTCAATCAACCAGATCAAGGGAATCCTCGTCTCCGCTCCCGAGCAAGTGCGCAGCCGGTTTCGCGCCTTGACGAGCGCCCAACTCATCCCGGCGTTGGAGCGCTCCCGTCCAATGGGAAACCTCACGGACCCTGACAACGTAACGGCTCTGACTTTGAAGAAACTCGCCGCCCGCTACCAATTTCTCGAGCGGGAGATTCTTGACACCGATAAAGCGCTGGCGGAGATCCTCAGGGACTGCGCGCCGCTGTTGCGGGACGTCCCCGGTGTTGGCATCGAAGTAGCGAGCCAGCTCCTCGTCACCGTCGGTGATAACCCTGAACGCATCGCAACTGAAGCGCAGTTCGCGGCCCTTGTCGGCGTCGCCCCCATTCCAGCGTCATCCGGCAAGACGAGCCGGCACAGGCTCAGCCGCGGCGGCGACAGAGCAGCCAACGCCGCAGTCCACCACGTCGTCGTGTCACGCCTCGCCACAGACTCCCGGACGAGAGAATATGCGGCCCGACGAACGGCTCAAGGCAAGACCAAGAAAGAAATCATGCGCTGCCTGAAACGATACGTTTCCCGGGAGCTCTACCGTCAGCTCACCAACCCGCAAGCGGCGCCCACAGTCACTGACCTACGCACCGCGCGCCAGGAGCTCCACATCACCCTTCGCGAGGCTGCAGGCCACTTCAACACCTGGCCTGGCACCCTTTCTCGAATTGAACGAGGCCTCAGTCGAGACGACAACCTCGCTAACCAATTCCGGGACTGGCTCCATGAGCAAAAAGAAACCCAAAATATCAATTGACAACTATAGGAGCATCACGTAGGGATCGGGGTCCGGATCTGGTTGGGCGTGTTGTTGGTGTATCTGATCTCGCCTATCGACCTCATCCCGGATTTCATCCCTGTGTTGGGATATGCCGACGACGCGTTGGTCGTAGCGATCGCTCTCCGATTCGCGACGAGGCGCGCGGGCAGCGATTCCATCACGAAGCACTGGCCGGGGACGCCGGCTGGTCTGGCTGCTGTTCTGCGTCTGGCCGGGTTGCCCTCGTCTTGACTTCGGGTGGAACACCGCCCGGTCGGGCTCGTTCTATCAGCCCTAACCGGCGAGCAGCGGTGGAACACGACGACTGCTTCTGTTGACCAAGGCCTTCAGACGGGCATCTGCTCTTGCTGTCTTTGCATGTGGGCGAGGCGGTAGGAGTCGGTGCCAGTTTCGATGATCGTCCCGCCGAAGGTGAGCCGGTCCACGATCGCCGCGCAAAGGCGGGGGTCGGTGAAGGTCTTCGTCCAGCCGGAGAATGACTCGTTCGACGCGATCGCGATCGAGTTTTTCTCTTCCCGTTCGGTGAGGACTTGGAAGAGCAGCTCGGCGCCTCGCCGGTCGAGTTCCATATAGCCGAGTTCGTCGATCATGAGGAGATCGACGCGGCCATAGCGGGCGATGGTGCGGGCGAGATTCTTCTCGTCTGCGGCCTCGACCAGTTCGTTCACGAGCCGGGTCGCGAGGGTGTATTTCACGCGGAACCCTTTCTCTGCCGCCGCGGTTCCGAGACCGATCAGCAGGTGTGATTTTCCGGTCCCGGAGTCCCCGATCAGGCACAGAGGTTGGCCTTTCCGCACCCACTCTCCGGTGGCGAGGGTGTTGATCGTCGCGGGGTTGACGTTCGGGTTGACGTCGAAATCGAAGTCGCCCAACCACTTGTCCCTGGGGAACCCGGCGGCCTTCACACGGCGGACAGAGGAGCGTCGGTCGCGGTCATCACATTCGGCCAGCAGCAGCTCCGCGAGGAACCCTTGATAGGAGAGCTGCTCTTTCTCGGCTGCGATCGTGGCCTCGTCGACGACGGCGCGAATCGTCGGCAGTCGAAGCTTTCGGCAGGCGCCGTCGATGGCAGCGTTCGCGGCTTCTTCGGTCAACCCTCGGCGGCGTCGGAGGGTGGTGGTGATGCTGGTGGTAGTGGAGGTCATGAGCCTGTTCCTTTCTGTCCAGCCGGGACGGCTGTGGGTGGGGTCGTTCGATCGGGCAAGCGCAGCAACTGGTCGTAGGCGAAAACGCTCGGCAACGGCCTTGTGTCAGCGGGAAGGCCAGCGATCACCGCGGCCGGGTCCGCTAGGCGGCGCTGAGTCAGACTGACGACCCGCCGCTCAGGGCCTCGAACTTCCTCGACCGGAGGACGGCCTGAACCAGCCGAGGCTTCGTGGCGACGGGCCTCGACCGCGACAACGTCCGCGGTGACAGCCCCGACCGTGAGCGCGGCCATGATCCCGACGACGACGTCGTTCGTTGCCATTGTCCGGTGCAGCAGCAAAACGTCGATCAGGGCCTTGGTGCCTCGCGCGTCACCGTCTGTTTTCCGGGCGGCAGCCCAGAATGCTTCATGCGCCGAGGTGAACGCGCGCGACGCCCGGGCGTGAGCCAGCGCTGTCGACCCGGGAAGGGCGCCGGGCTTGCGCTGGAGAACTTCGAGATAGTGGTCAAGGTTCACGCTCTGACCATGCAGAGCCACCACCCGCGGGTGCCGTGCGATCTCCGTGCGGCCGTCGAAGACGATCACCTCCGATGCCCGCAGCGCGACACGGACGGGCCGGCCGATGAACCGGGCCGGAACC
This sequence comes from Cryobacterium sp. Hh7, assembly GCF_004403155.1. NCBI lineage: Bacteria > Bacillati > Actinomycetota > Actinomycetes > Micrococcales > Microbacteriaceae > Cryobacterium > Cryobacterium sp. Hh7. The sequence continues at coordinate 27,648 of NZ_SOHG01000029.1, forward strand.
GAGTAACTCGCCATCCGCACCCGGATCAGGCTTGACCGGTTCACCCGCGGAGTCAACGACAAACCAGGCTCGAACCGATCCGCGGTCACCGGAGCGAGCAGCGGTCGTTCGAGAGCGAAGTCCTGAGCGACAGAGCGGATTCGGTCGCTGATGCGCCGGTTCTCGTCCGCGAGATGCCAGCCACGGATCTGCTCATTCAACTGTTCAAGACAATCCACGACCGGCATCGGGGACAGGTGTGTGCGCCGGAACCGGCCAACTTCACCCTCGACACCTCCTTTCTCATGGGCGCCTTCGATTCCGGGGTGGCAATAGAACGCGTCGAAACCGTAGTGCGACCGAAACATCACCCAGCGGTCGTTCTCGGTGCGCTGCCGGCCCGTGCCGTAAATGACTTTCACGACCGCGTCGGTCAAGTTGTCGTAACGAATGTGTCGGGTCGGGATCCCGCCGATGTCCTCGAACGCATCAATGTGCCCCTCAAGGAACGCCTCCTGCGCCTGCGTTGGATAGACCCGGTGAATCGCCTTCCCCGAGTAGGACAGACGAAAGGTGAACATGTGGCACTTCGTCTTCACCCCGGCCAAGATCACCCAGACCTCCCCGAAGTCCACCTCCGCCTCGGCCCCTGGCGCGTGCTCCTGCGGGACGAACACCTCCTGCAGCCGGCCCACGGCCGCATCGATCTCCGGGCGACGCCGACGGACGTAGTTCCGAACCGTCGAATACGACAGATCCGTCGCACCGTGCTCGTCCGCGAGGCGGGCGAAGACCCGCCGCGCCGTGTGCTTCTGCTTCCTCGGTGCCTCCGTGTCCAGGCGGAGCATCTCGTCGATCACTCGCTTGAACGCGTCCAGCCGCGGCGCGGACCGGACCCGTGGTTTCCGTGGCGGCGGCTCCGCCTGCAGCAGGGCCTGCCGCACCGTTGGCCGCCCGACGCCATAACGTCGGGCCAACTCCCGGACCGAGACGCCCTCCACCCGCGCGTCACGCCGGATCTGCGCGAAAATTTCCACCCGAGACTCCATCCGAACCTCCACCCTGAGCAACCAGAAAACACGTTGCAACGACGGTAAAGGTGGGTCCCGGTTAGGTTGCCCGCGACACCCCGCTTCGCCCGAAGTCGGTCCGGCTTAGATTGCCTTGGTGGGTCCCAGTAACGCTGCCATAGTCAAGATCGCTCGAAAGTCACGTCAATCAGAGTGGGTGTCCGATATTATTGGACAGAAGCGGCGGGGGATCATAAACATGACTGGACACAAAGGGCAGGTGGTTGGCTATGTGCGAGTTAGCGCCGCCGACCAGAACGAAGCTCGGCAGTTTGACGCGCTCGGCACGGTGGACAAGATGTTCTCCGAGAAAGTTTCCGGCAAAAATACCGAAGACCGAGCAAAGCTCCAGGAGATGCTCACCTACGTGCGCGACGGGGACAAAGTCCGGGTGAAGTCACCGGACCGTCTCGCACGATCGACGACTGACCTTCTCGCGCTCGTCGAACAGCTCAAGGCGAAGGGCGTCGCGCTGGAATTCGTCGACAACCCCGCACTGAACACGGATACCCCCCAAGGCGAGTTCATGCTCACGGTTCTCGCCGCCATTGCTCAGTTGGAGCGCAAGACCATCCGCGAGCGACAAGCCGAGGGCATCGCGATCGCTAAGCGGGACGGGAAGTACGAAAAAGCTCCGAAGCTCGCACTGGAGCAGATCGCAGAGGCCCGCGATCGGGTCGTCGCTGGAGTCCCGAAAGCACTGGTGGCCCGAGACCTAGGGGTGTCGCGGCAGACGCTCTACGCCGCGCTGAACGGCTCAGGGAGATACGCGGCGTTGGTGTGAGATTAGAGTCAGGTTGCCTCCGAACGACAATGACTGGCGCCTCCCCGCAGCAGCGATTACACCGACCACGATCAGAGAAATGCCAATTGGCTTCGTCAACGGCACAAGATTGCAATACGACCTCCACATAGTTCTTCGAACTGCACCGCGCTGCATTCCCGAAAGGGAGCCATGAGTTACTCGATAGGATCGGACTCAGATGAGGGGGCTCGTGAGGATTTTTTTATCGTGGTTCATGCGGGCTCTACTTGCGCTGGCTGGGGTCGCTGGGTTGTATCTTGCTGCAGTCGCTATGAGCGCGCTTGTCTACTTCTGGCAAGTGGTTGGTGCTGCGGTAATCATCGGGCTCGGTGCGATGATGGGGCCCAAGGTCAGGAATGCATTTCGTGCGTGGCGGGACTATCCCGCAGCGTTAGCTCGCGCCACAAAGCTTCAAACCGCCCTTTCGGTTTCGCAGGATTCGGAGCGCGCTTTGCGGGCAGGCGTTATACGCGCGAGCGCGGAGGGAAGAGCTGACGGTCGCGCGTCCGCGATCGGCGAACTGCTCGGATCAGCAGTGCCAGTTCCTCAGATCATTGCGATAGCAGAGTACGACGGTTCTGTTTCATTGGTTGTGCGATTCGATGTGGTGGAACCTCCTCTTGGCGCGCGGTTCCGGCTCATCGTCGAGACAACGAGGCAGCTCCGCGGCATGGTTGAAGTAGCCGCCACAGAGGGCGACCGAGGAATCGCGTACCTGTTGTGCGTCGAAGTCACCAGCGAACTCTTCTGGAGTGCCCTTAGCGCGAAAGTCCTAACGGACAATTCGCCCCCTAATGGAGTCGTCTTAGAGCCACCCATAAATCTCCTCGGTGACCCCACATTGCTACTGGCAATCAATCCCAAAAAAGTTTCAGACAAGGAGATCGAAGAATGAGCAAACGGACCGAACACGTGGCCAAGGGTAAGACGGCAAATATCGTCAGCAAGGATCGGCTAGCGATCTCGGTTGGCGAATTGGACGGTGTAGAGGTTGGCGACACCGTTGTGGTTCTTAATAGCGTAGAGATTAAGGATCCCGACTCATATGCAGTCCTAGGGGTGTATCACGAGACTCGACTCCGGCTGAGAGTGGACAGCGTGGCCGAAAAGTTTTCGATCGCGTCGGTCGTCGATCAGAACCCCACCACGGGTGGATTCTCCGCGCTTTCCGCCGCGCTGGATTCGACTCGTGTACGTCGAATGAAGGTGATCGTCCGCTCTGAATCTGCCGAATCGGAATCAGCAGTTTGGGTAGAACCGGGAGAGCCCGTAGTCGTTACGCGGTCTATCGAAGTTGAGGACTAAGAGGATTCGAAACATCACCGTGAATTACCCGAGTAGAAGGGCGATAGTAGTTTGTCGGCGGGCCGCTTGCGCAGCGAGCCTCGTAGGTCAGCAGTGCGAAGCAGTTAGCGGTCACGCATCTCATCGGTTTCTGCGCCAGTACGAGCCCCTGGAGCGTTCGAATGTAACGCTGCGTAGGCTTATGAACGTGCGCCGGGTGGCCTGAACGTGGTTACGCCAGTAGCCAGCGCGTGGCTCCCTGCACACCAGGCTCACGCCTTTTTCACGACCGCCCACATCGACGGCATAATCAACAATCTGTCTGCAGTCTTAGAGCGTTATCAGCGCGACGAGCCGGTGCAGCTCGCTCGGCGCTTCACTCAGACCGAGGAACAGTTGGTGCTTGAGGGCATCCGAGTGCTGCCTCAAGCCGCGGCCCGCCTATTCGCTGACGCCCTGAACCAGGCACGCAACTCCATTGAGCACGCATTGTTCGCGGAGGTCTCGCATCGGCTCAACCGCGCGCTCACCTCCGATGAGTCGAAAGCACTTGAGATCCCCGCATACGACAAACCCGAGAAGTTCGAGCAATGGGCCAAGCACAAACATCGCGTTTCGATAGGTTTGCTTGCGCGAGGCGATGACCTTTACGAGCGCATCCTGCGTCTGCAGCCCTTCCAGCGCCAGCAGCCTGACCTCCACCCGCTTCGTCTACTTTCTGAGCACACAAACTTTGCGAAGCATCGAGAGCCGACTATTGCCCTCACGCGAGTAGCGCACTTCGGTTTCGACTCGAAGCTGACGGTCACGTCCGTGGATGAGCGCGACGTCGTGGAGATCGGTGACGTGCTGGCAGCTGTGCCGATCGGTTCACGTGAACTACTTTCGGTATGGCCCGAGGTAGCGGTCAAACGCCCGCACACCGGAGAGTGGCAGACACTCATGCGAGAAGCTGGGGAGATAGCCGACTGGGTTCGGAGGCAAGCGCTGCCAATCCTCATCGCGGGCGAGACCCAACTCCCGCCCATGCCGCCAGCGCTCGACATCACCGTCGCGTATGACAGCGTCGAGTCAGCATGGCTGACAGCGGGTGATAAGCCAGCTGCCAAGCGCATGCAGAACCGCATAGGCGCTGAACAGCTCCGCGACACCGTCCTAGTGATGATGGTTGGTCTGTTCGGAGAGGAATCGCGGCGGCCCTTCAGTACTTGGCTGGATGGTCTGGACGACCAGACAGTGATGGATAAGTTTTGGGACGTTCTTCAGTCGGCATCCCGAAGCGACTTTGCCTCGTACTACCGCGAGGCCGAAAGGTGGGCCGCTGAGGCCGGCGTGCTACCTCGCAATGTGATCTGAGTGCGTGCCCATGAGCCGGACGACCAGCGCGACAGATCTGGGGCCAAACCACTCGGCGGCTGAGCGCGCCGATGCCATGTCAATTGGGAACCCTCTGCGGTGGCAGCGGCGAAACCGATCATTGACATGCTGCTAACGCTCGACACGGTTCTGCCGGCGTGATGATCTTGACAGGCATATTAGAGGCAGTGCTCATAAGAGATTGTCTCGCTTCAGGTCTAGACACCCGGGAGCAAAGAGTCGCTGACCTCTCGCCCCTCGTGCATTGGTCGGTCCTGCCCGATCTCGGTCATTGGAAGCTTGAGGATCCTAAGTTCGCCGCTCTCATCCTCATATCCCATGGTGAGAGTTGGTTCGGTCGACTCGCGGGCGAGGATCAGAGATTTAGCGTAGAGCTCGCCGCCATATATCCGATCGAGCCACTCGCGCGTGCGGGAAACTAGATCACCGAGGAACGCATCCAAGGAAACGTTTCTCTCCTCATTCCACGCGAGGAAGAACTGCACCGCGACCTTGGCCATGTAGCCCGGGTCTGGATTCAGGGTATGCGTGGCGCAGTGAATCGTCGTTAGGACGGTTTCAGGCTGAAGACGGATTGGGTTCTTCTGCATGGCATAGCTCGGGCGGGCTTCTGCGGCGGTCTGGGCAGGCTGATAGTTCAGATCGAGGCCTGCGGTGGAAAGCTGTTTGAAGTGGAGCGCTCCTGAGATCAGGCCGCGATGTTTGTCGACGATGTCAAACTGGTGAAGGAGCCACAGCATGCTCTCGTCTCGCTCAGTATCCGTGGCCCACGGTTGGAGCTGTCGAACCCGTTGCAGGTACACGGATGGAACCGATTCGAGCGTTGCGGTGCGCGCGGTCCATTCGCCCTCGTTTCGGGTGAGAGGAAAAGTAACCTGCTGCGGGCGCTTTGGCTCAGCTCCGTCTAGTGTGGCAAGCGCCCAGATTAGGTTGTCGAACACACTTCGCAGGTTGTGAAGTGTATCGCCCAAGATCAACGACCATTCGTCGATGGGTGGCTCGCGTCTAATGACCATTCGAAACTCGACGGTGTGCTCGTCAACTTGATGAATGCGGGCCAATAGTGTTTCGGCGGCCGACCATTCGTCGATTCGTCCACGGAGTTCGTTCGCAAGGTGTACAGCGCGGGCGTACTTCAGCTCGGCCCGGTTGGTGAAGTTAACGCCTGCGCGCAGGACGGGTTCAGGATTGGTCACGATCCACAGTAGGGCTTCAGCATGATGTTAGGTGAGGGGGTGTTCCTATCGGGGGCAAGTCAACTCACGCAAGAGATGAAGGTTTCATCCCACGACGCTGGTCGCCTGGATGGGGTTTTTGAAGTCAATCGGCATGGGCAAGAAAAACCCGGGAATGAGAATGACCTGTCCTGTCAACTCTTCCTCGAAGTCGTCACACTTTCGGAAGCACTCAGAAATCTGGATCGACATTGTCCAGGGGGCCACCGAAGTTCAACTTTGCGCGCAGCCCAGCCCAGGCGCGGCCGGGGGCCGCCAGCATGTAGCGATCCCTCCGCACCGCTCATTTACAGCGCCCGCAAGCGGGACCTCCGACGGACACTCCCCCGCAGAGACTGGACTGCGCGGCCCGCCTGGGCAGGAGAGTCGCATTTGACCCGCCCGCACGAAAATCCCGCTCACGTACGTCTTACGGGACGCCCGGTGAGACACTGGCTGACTTGTCCGAGGGCCCGCAGTGGGACGCGCACCGAAGCTGTGCCCGAACCTCAAATCTAGAGCGGAGTCTAGAGCGGAGTTGGGAATCCTTCAGGCAAAAGAAAGACCCTCTGGCCGGTGAAACACCTGGTCAGAGGGCCTTTATGTGTAGCGGGAGCGGGAATTGAACCCGCGACACCACGATTATGAGCCGTGTGCTCTAACCAACTGAGCTACCCCGCCGCGACTTGTCGGCTGTTCGCTTCCAAGCCTGAGCCCCCTGTGGGAATCGGACCCACTACCTCTTCCTTACCAAGGAAGTGCTCTACCAATGAGCTAAGGGGGCAGAGCAACCAAAAAACAGTAGCAATGCCGCGTTTTTGGCAACCTAGAAACTTTATCACCCCAGCAAGGCGATCGAGACCACTTAGCCCACACCGAGCATCCACTACCGATGCCGTAGCATTTAAATATGACTGGCACCAAACTGACTTCCGGCACCGAATGGTGGCGCACGGCCGTTATCTATCAGATCTATCCGCGGTCCTTCGCCGACGCAAACGGTGACGGCATGGGCGACCTCGCCGGCATCAGCTCGCGACTGCCCCAGCTCAAAGAGCTTGGCATCGACGCCATCTGGCTCTCTCCCTTCTATACGTCGCCGCAACGCGACGCCGGCTACGACGTCTCCGACTACTGCGACGTCGACCCGCTGTTCGGCACCCTGGACGACTTCGAGGTGCTGCAGCGCACCGCCCACGACCTGGGCATTCGCGTCATCGTCGACATCGTGCCGAACCACTCTTCGAGCGACCACGGCTGGTTTCAGGCGGCCCTCGCCGCCGGCCCGGGCAGCGCAGAGCGGGCCCGTTACACCTTTCGCGACGGCAAGGGCGAGAACGGCGACCTGCCGCCGAACAACTGGGAGTCCGTCTTCGGCGGCCTCGCCTGGACCCGCACGACCGACCCCGACGGCACCCCCGGCCAGTGGTACCTGCACCTGTTCGACACCAGCCAGCCCGACTTCGACTGGGACAGCGAATGGGTGCGCGAACAGTTTCGCGCGGTGCTGCGTTTCTGGCTCGACCGCGGCGTCGATGGTTTTCGAGTGGATGTCGCGCACGGCATGATCAAGGCTCCCGGCCTCCCCGATTACACGCCACCCGCCGAGGGCGGCAGCATGGGCGGCGCCCCGGCCACCCTCGAGCCCGGCATCAGCGCCGAATCGCCCGTGACCGCGCCCTACTGGGCGCAGGACGGCGTGCACGAGATCTACCGCGACTGGCACAAGGTGCTCGCCGCCTACCCCCGGCGACCGCGTCCTCGCGGCCGAAGCCTGGGTCGACCCGCTGAGCCAGATGGCCAAGTGGGTGCGCCCGGACGAGATGCACCAGGCCTTCAACTTCGCCTACCTTGAAACGCCTTGGAACGCAGCAAAGCTCAGGAGCGTCATCGACGAGTCGATCGAAGCCTTCGGCAACGTGGGAGCCCCGAGCACCTGGGTTCTCTCGAACCACGACGTGGTGCGGCACGCTTCCCGGCTCGCCCTCACCGGCGAAAACCTGCAGGGGCACGGCATTGGGCCCAAGACCGTTGGACTGCCGGACACTGCGGTGGGGCTGCAACGCGCGCGGGCAGCATCCGCTTTGATGCTGTCGCTGCCGGGCTCGAGCTACCTCTACCAGGGCGAGGAACTCGGGCTGCCCGAGGCCGTCGACCTGCCCGACCACGCCCGCGAAGACCCCACCTGGTTTCGCACCAACGGTGAGCGGTACGGGCGAGACGGATGCCGCGTGCCGGTTCCGTGGGAAGGTGCGAGCGCGTCGTTCGGCTTCAGCACCGGCGCGAAGAGCTGGCTGCCACAACCGGCTGAGTGGGCCGGACTGGCCCGCGACCAACAAAACGGTGTAGCCGGATCCACCCTCGAGCTGTACAAGCTCGCGCTCAACCTGCGCCGGGAGCACTCCCTCGCCTCCGGCACGGTGGAATGGATCGACGGCTTCGGGCCGGACGTCGTGGCCTACCGCAACGGCGACGTGACGATCGTGGCGAACACGGGCGCGGCATCCGTTCAACTGTCCGCCGGCGACGTGTTGCTCGCGAGCGAAGACCTCATCGGCCGCACCCTGCCCGGTGACGCGACCGCCTGGTTGCGCGCCGTAACAGAATGACCGCCGCGCTCGACCAGCCAGACGATGCTGCAAACACCGCGCTGGGGACCATCGCCGCCATGCGCGAGCTCAAGCTCGAACTGACCCGATTCATGATGTCCTACAAGTTCGCGACCGACGAAATGTTGACCAAGATCAACATTTTGAAGGAAGAATTCAGCTCGATTCACGACTACAGCCCGATCGAGCATGTCAGCTCGCGGCTCAAGTCGCCGGAGGGCATTCTCAAGAAGGCCATCCGCAAGGGGCATCCGCTCGAGCTCGACGGTATTCGTGACAATATCCAGGACATTGCGGGAATTCGCATCACCTGCAGCTTCATCTCCGACACTTATCGCATTCGCGACCTGCTCGCCGGGCAACGGGATGTCACGGTGCTGCAGGAGAAGGACTACATCCGGGAGCCGAAGGCGAACGGCTACCAGAGCCTGCACCTGATCGTGGCGATTCCAGTGTTCATGTCGGACCGGGTGCAGCCGGTCACGGTCGAGATTCAAATTCGCACGATTGCGATGGACTTTTGGGCCAGCCTCGAGCACAAGATCTTCTATAAGTACAATGGCGCCGTGCCCGACACGCTCGTCGAGGACCTGCGGCAGGCAGCGGATGCCGCCAATCGCCTCGACGTGAAGATGGAGCTGCTGCACGACCAGGTCGTGGCGCGGGGACCCGCTGCCGATGACGCCGACCTGTTCAGCTTCGACGGCCTGCCGCCGTTTCCGCTGCCAAAGGGCCTGCTTGAGTCCTTCATGCGCGGGCGCACGGAACCGGAATAGCTAGTTCGTGTTGGCGTAAAGCCACTCGAGGGGGTCGATCTTGGTGCCGTCCTTGCCGCCGATTCGGATGTCCAGGTGGAGGTGCGGGCCGGTCGACATGCCTGTGCTGCCGGTCTTGCCGATGACCTGGCCGACCTTGACCAGGTCGCCCTCCTTGAACAGCATCGATCCGTGGATCATATGCGCGTAGACGGTCGTGACGAGCTCGCCGTTGATCATGTGGTCGATCATCATGTGCACGCCGAGGCTGGCTTCGCCGTCTTCGGCGTAGCTGACCACGCCGTCGGCGATGGACTGGATCGGTGCGCCGACCCCCGGGTTGAAGTCCTGGCCACCGTGGTTAGCGGAGCATCCGGAGCAATTGCGCGGGCCGAAGCGGTCGCCGATGTGCACACCGACGGCAAACGGCCACTGAATGGTTCCGTTCGGGTTGTTGGTAAAGGTATCTTCCAAACGGATGCCGCTGGCCGCGGCCACCTCGGCGATCGAGCTTGACTCATACCCGTCACGTTCGACGGTGAGAGTGTCGCCGTCGGCCAGGTCCATGCTCTGAATGTCTTCGGCCGGCAGAACGCGCTGGGCTTGCAGAGCTGAGGCCTGCACGTCCTGCGCCGAGAGCAGCGCCTCAGCCGGAAGTGACGTGGCGACGGCCATCAGGGCGACGAAGGACATCGCGAGGATCGACGCACCCTTGGCGGCGCGCTTGCGCATGCTGCTGCCGAGCGGGCGCGACGGGGCCGCGCGACGCGGCAGCGTGCCGGCCGGAACGAAATCGCGGGCTGGCGCGAAGGACTCCCCCGCCGTCTGCTCGGTGCGCTGGCGGCGGCGAGGCCGAGCGCCGGCCGGGGGAATTACGGTCGGAATCGACTGGGTGGCACCGAGAACCAGCAACTTTTCGTAGTCGGTGGGCTCGGCATCGGCGACCGCGACGGCCGCGACGATGCGGTCGGTCTCGGTCACAACGGGCGGTTCGAGGTCGGGTTCGGTCAGGTCTGCAGCGACGATCAAATCGGCGGCAGGGCTGAGCCGCACGACCTCTGCGACGTTTTCGTCGACCGGCGCTGCGGTGGCGAATGCCACGCGCTCGCGCTCCCGCAACTGACGCCGGGTCAGGGCCGCAGGTTCCACGGGGGGAAAGACAGCGTCGTCACTCTCGCTGGACACGGAAGTATCCAAGGATGGAGTGTGACGTGACAAAATGCAGCTTTCGGCGAGGCGGACGGGAACTGGTGCTCGTACTGGACAACGCCAAACAACGACTGGCCAATATAACGAATTGATTAAGGATAGCGCGCAAACCTGAGAGTAGCAGAGGAACGCGACGGATCACACCCCGATTTGGGCAAGTGGGTAAAGAGTCAAGCTTCCTGCGCGGGAGCCGGAAAACGGTCGAATAGCTCGACCAGCACGGGTTCGAACTGACCGTAGAGGCGGGGAGCTGCGGCGATGAGCAGGTCGCGACCCTCGGCATCCGCTTGAAGGGCGCCGACCCGGGCGCCAGCCTCGCGGGCGATCAGGGCGCCGGCGGCGTGATCCCAGGGGTTGAGTCCGCGTTCGAAATAGAGGTCGAGCCGCCCGCAGGCGACCGAACACAGGTCGAGTGCGGCCGACCCGATGCGACGGATGTCCCGCACCTGGCCGATCAGACCGCCCACGACGTTCGCCTGCCACACCCGCCGCGCAGCCTCGTAGCCGAAGCCCGTGCCGGCCAGGGCGAGCGAGAGCGGAACGTCCTGGTTCACGTGCAGGCGCTGGTCGCCGAGCCAGGCGCCCGACCCTTCGGAGGCGGTGAACACCTCGCCGAGGGCCGGGTTGACGACCGCGCCGGCGAGAGTGTTCCAACTGGCCGGATCGGGATCGCCCTGCACCACGGCGATGCTGACGGCGTAGAACGGGATGCCGTAGAGGTAGTTGACGGTACCGTCGATGGGGTCGACCACCCAGGTGAGCCCGCTCGTTCCGCCCGTCGCGTCGGACTCTTCACCGTAAAACCCGTCGTTCGGGCGAGCGTCGGCCAGCAATGCACGAATGTGCCGCTCGACCTCACGGTCGGCCGCGGTGACGATGTCTTCCGGCGAGGACTTGGAGGCGGCGATCTCGACCCCCTCGGCGCGGCGCCGGTGGGCGAGCGCGCCCGCGGTGAGGGCGATGGTGCGTGCGAGGTCCAGCAGCTCGGTCGGGGCAGGATACGTCATGCTCCCACGCTACAGGTAGCTGTGTTAACGAGAACAGGCAGGCCCTGAGGCCTGCCTGTTCTGCTGGTGGCGAGTGCGAGGTTCGAACTCACGAAGGCTACGCCGTCTGATTTACAGTCAGATCCCTTTGGCCGCTTGGGTAACTCGCCAGACGCTCCCGACCAGGTGTAATCACTTGACCGGAGACGCGGGGTTAACAATACAAGACGAAACGCCTCACCGAGAAATCAGCACGTTTGACAAGGCGGGCGTCTACCCGGCGGGCGGTCCGCCCATGCCGGCCGGCGGGGCGCCCGGCTCGGTCGACGTGTCGCCGCCGAGGCCCGCGAGTCCGCTCGCGGTCTCGGTCTCGGAGCTGGCGATGGCGGCATTCAGATCGGCCAGAATCACCGTGTCACCGATGTCGATTCCCGTCGTGATCTCGGTCAGTTCGGAACCGATCGCACCCACCGTCACCTCGGCGCTCGTCGAAACGCCGTTCTCGAGCAGGTCGACCGTGTAGACGGAGTCGGCCAGGTGCACGGCCGAGGTCGGCACGGTGAGCACCTCGTCGAGGCTCGCCACCGCAACGGTGACCGCGGCCGATCCGCCGTTCAGCAGGACAGGATCGGTGCTCTTCAGCGCGATCTGCACCGTGTAGGACGGCGTGGACGACGATGACACGTTCAGAATGCCGATCGAGCTGACGGTACCGGCGAGTTCTTCGTCAACGCTCGCGACATCGACGGCGGCGCTTTGGCCGACGACGACCCCGGCGATGTCGGTGAGCGAAACGGTCGTGCTCACCACGAAGCCGTCCTCGCCGATGACCGTGATCACGGCACTGGACGATGACGCCGTGACGGTGTCACCGACCGCGAGGTCGACGGCCGCGACAGTGCCGGCGATTGGGCTGGTCAGCGTTGCCAGGGTTAGATTGCGCTCAGCGATCGCCAGTTCCGCGACCGCCGCGTCGATCTCGGCCTGGTCGGCCACAATGGTTTCGGCCGAGGCTGCCGTTGCGGCCGCAGCGCCACCCGCGGTGGTGCTCCGCACTTCGGCAGCGGATGTCGCAGCCGCGCTGGTCGCCGACGCGGCGCTTGATCCGCTGCTCGCGCTGGTGCTCGGAACCGTGGCGGCGTCACTCCCCGTCGATCCGGACTTCGCCGTGCCGGCTACCGCTTTCTGTAGCGCGCTGACGGACTGGTTGAGGTCATCGACGAGCGTGAGCACGCTGGCCTGAGCCTCGTTGGTCTCGGTCTGGCCGGCGAGCACGGCGGTGATGGCGCTCTGACAGTCGGCGAGGGCGACCTTCGCGGCCGCAAGCTTCTCGGCTGCGGTCAGGGGGGTAGCGGCGGTCGTGTCGGTGGTCGTATCTGCAGTTGTGTCGGTGGTCGTATCTGCAGTTGTGTCGGTGGTCGTATCTGCAGTTGTGTCGGTCGTCGTATCGGTCGTCGCGTCCGCAGTTGAATCCGTGGTCGTATCCGTGGTTGAATCCGTGGTCGTATCTGCAGTCGTTTCCGCGGTCGCGTCCGCGGTCTCATTCGCCGCAGCCTCGTCGAACGCGGCCTCCAGAAAGGGCAGGCAAACGTCGGTCGTCGACGCGATGGCGGCGTCGGTCGCGGCGAGCGCGGTTACGGCCACGTCGTACTGGGCAAGCAGGGCGGCTTGCGCGGCGCCGACCGCCGTGACGGCTTCCGCCATAGCGGCCGAGACCGCGCCGGTCGAAGCCGACGCCGATCCCGAGGTCGATGCAGAGGAGGTCCCCGAAGTAGCGCCGGCACCCGACGCAGCCGACGTCGTCGACGTGGCCGCAGCATCCGTGGTCGATGTCGTGGTCGTCGCCGTCTGCGAGTCGAGATCACTCTCGAGAGCGAGCTGGGCGCTCGCGATATTGGCCTCTGCCTCGTCGATCGCATCCTCCAGGCTCGCCACGTCGAGGGTGGCGAGGGTCTGCCCGGCGGCCACCGTATCGCGCAGGCTCACTGCTACGCTGCTCACCGTGCCGGCGACCGAAAACGATGCGTCGCTGCGGCTGGCTGAGGCCAGGGTCCCGACCAGGTCGAGCGATTCGCTGACCGAACCGAGCGCGGCTGCGACCGTGCGGTAGTCGCCGCCCTCGGCACGGGTCATGGCGTAGGCGACGCCGCCGCCGGAGGCGACGAGCACGGCCGTGACCGTTCCCACAGCGAGCAACCGCCGGTGCTTCTGACGGGCTGCCCGCAGCTTCTTCGCGGATGGCTGGTTCTCCACAGCGGATGCCGCCGCGCTCGTGTTGGTCGCCGTGCGCTTACTCATTTGCGTCGCCACCCATTCGGCCACCGGAGCCGGCCATGGCGCTCACGCAGCCGTCGTCGCCAGCCACCGAGAGTGCGACAGCACTAGCCGCAAAGCTTCCGGTGTCGTCGACCTCGCCCTGGGCGCTCGCGCACAGTCCAACCGCCAGCGCCGACGCATCGGCAGCGGATGTCCGGGTGTAGCTGGTTGAGTCGTCGACCGTCACCGTCTCGCTCGACACCACACCGTCAACATCGGTTGATTCGACCGTGATGGTGGTCGCGGTCAGCGCGGTGACGAGGCCGCTCGTGCGGGAACCGAGGCCGCCGGCATCCGCTGGAATCTCGGTCGGCATGCCGGTCGGCGCGGCCCCGTCGGCACCCATCGGCATATCCTCGGGCAGACCGGTTGGCATATCGGTCGGCATATCGGTCGGCGGCGTGCCACCGGCCATGCCACCGCCACCCAGTCCGCCCAGGCCCAACGCGCAGGCACCGTCGACCGCGTCGGTGACGGCGACGCTCGTCGCGACGGTTGCGGTATCCGTGCCGTCGGCCGCTGCCGCACTCGACACATTCACGCACTGGCCAACGGTCACGTCGGCCAGTGTCGCGGCGAGCGTCGAGGTGAAGGTCGTGGCGTCGGAATAGGTCACCGCGGTCTGCGATTCGCCGTCCTGCAGCTGAAAGGTTTGCCCGGTCAGAGCCGCGATCTCGCCGTTCAGGCCGGGCGCGAGTCGCTCTTGTCGTGCAGCGGTATCGCTCGAGGTCGCCGCAGCGGCGGTGGAGTCAGAGGTGCCGGCGCAGCCCGAGAGCAGCAGCACGCCGCCGAGGGCGAGTGCCCCGCCCGCGAATGCCGCCCGGCGCTTGAGTTTCATCATGTCAGTGGTCTCATTTCGTTCGAAAGCATGGAAGTTATTCACTGCGCAGGGCGTCAATGGGAGCGAGGCGGGCGGCCCGGGTTGCCGGGTAGACGCCGAAGCTGATGCCGATCACGATGGCGACGCCGATGGAGAGCCCGACCGCGGCCGGCGAGACGACGATCGAGCTGCCGATCACACCCGGCAACAGCAGGGCCGCGGTGACCCCGAGTATCGCGCCGAGCAGTCCGCCGCTGAGGCCGAGAATGGCCGCCTCGATCAGAAACTGCCGGCGGATGGCGCCTGGCGGCGCCCCGAGGGCCTTGCGGAGGCCGATCTCGCGGGTGCGCTCCGAGACCGAGACGAGCATAATGTTCATGACGCCGATGCCGCCGACCAGCAACGACAGCGCCGCGACGCCGGTGAGCAGAATCGTGAGCGTCTCGTAAACGGCCGTTGCGGTGCTCACCAGGGCGTCCTGGCTGCTGATGGTGAAGTCGGCGGCCGTGCTGTCGGTGATGGAGTGCAGGTTCAGCAACAGGGTTTCGGCCTCCTGATACGCGGCGGAAAGCTGAGTGTCGCTGGCGGCCTGCAGGTAGATGGTCGACACGGCGGAACTTTCGGTGCCGCCGACCAGCACGCTCGCCGCAGTCGAGAACGGCACGATGGCCATATCGTCGAGGTTGGCCGAGGAATCCGACCCGGCGGACTCGAGCACCCCGATCACCTGGAACGTTTTGTCGCTGATCACCACGGACTGGCCGACCACCCGCTGGGTGCCGAATAGTTCGTCGGCGGTCTCAGGGCCGAGCACCACGACCGCGGCCGAGGTTTCCTCGTCGTCGTCACTGATGAACGCGCCCATGCTGAGAGTGCGGGCGCGCACGTCCAGCCACGAGGTGGTCGTGCCGGTAACGGATGTCGTCCAGTTCGTATCATTCGCTTCGAGCGACAGCGACAGGGTCTTTTCGGCGGCGACCGCGGAAATATCGGGAGCGTTAACGCTCGACGTAAGCGCCTGCGCATCCGCTATGGTCAGCGTCGAAGTCGAGCCGAAGCCGCCCCGCAGACCGGCGGTGTCGGTGCTGCTGCCGGGGGCGATGATCAGCAGGTTACTGCCGAGCGAACTGATCTGCGCGCTGACGTCTTTCTGGGTGCCGAGGCCGAGGCCGACGGTGAGGATGACGGCGGCGATTCCGATCAGAATGCCGAGCACCGTAAGGATCGAGCGCAGTGCGTGCGAGTAGACGGCGCTCCAGCTGGTGCGGAAGGATTCCAGCCAGCTCATACGGCAACCTCCTCGGTCAGTTCGTCCCGGAGAATTTCGCCGTCGCGCACCCAGACGATGCGGGCGGCCCGGCGGGCGACCTCGAGCTCGTGCGTGATGAGCACGATGGTGCGGCCGCGGGAGTGCAGTTCGTCGAACAGGGCGAGCACGTCCTGGGTCGACACCGAGTCGAGGTTTCCGGTCGGTTCGTCGGCCAGAATCATGGTCGGCTCACCGACCAGGGCGCGAGCCACGGCCACGCGCTGCTGCTGTCCGCCGGAGAGCTCGCCCGGCCGATTCTCGAACCGGTCACCGAGACCGACCCGGTCGAGCGCCTGCTCGGCGCGGGCTTTGCGCTCGTGCCGCGGCACTCCCCCATAGATCAGCGGCAATTCCACGTTGCGCCAGGCCGTCAGCGACGACAGCAGGTTAAAGCCCTGAAACACGAACCCGATCTGGCGGTTGCGAATCTCGGCGAGTTCGACCTCGTCGAGACCGTTCACGTCGGTGCCGCCGAGGCGGTATTCGCCGCGGCTGAGGGTGTCGAGGCAGCCGAGAATATTCATGATCGTGGACTTTCCCGACCCCGATGGCCCCATAATGGCGACGTATTCGCCCTCATGAATCGCGAGGTCGATGCCCGTGAGGGCTTCGAATTCGATGCTGCCGGAGCGGTAGGTCTTGCCGGCGTTACGCAATTCGATGACCGGGGTATCCGATTTAGTTTTCGCGTTAACCATTGTCGGGACCTCCAGGCATCTGACCGGCCGGCATGTCGCCGCCGGGGGGCATCATGCCGGTGCGGTCGGTGCCGGTGTTGCCGCTGCCGGGGGTGAAGGATGCCATGACGACCTCGTCGCCCTCGGCGAGTCCCTCGGTGATCTCGGTGAGGTTGCCGATCGTGGCCCCGACGGTGACCGGCGTCGAGACCTCGTTACCGTCGGCGTCCAGTACGGTCACAACGGATGCCCCATCCACGATGGTCACAGCGGCGCTAGCCACCGTCAGCACGTCGGTGCGGCGTTCGTACACGATGTCCGCGGTCACCGCGACGCCGTCATAGAGGCCCTCAGTGGATCCGGTGACCACGACGACGACCGGGTAGGCGACCACACCGGTGCTCGTTGAGGGCAGCAGGCCGACCTCGGAGACGGTGCCGAAAAACTCAGTGCCGTCATCGAGTGCCAATTCGACCTGGTTATCGGCCGCAATGAGGGCGGCATCCGTCTCACCGACGGTGAAGTCAACGGTCCAGGAGTCGGTGCCGACGATGGTGAAGGCGGCGCTGCTGGCGGTGGTCGTCGCGCCGGCTCCGGTTTCCGCCGTTCCGGCCGCTGCGCCGCCGCTCGCTGCGCCGCCGGTCGTGCTGCCGCCCGAGACGGCCTCGCCGAGGGCGACGTTGACCACGGTGATGAGTCCGGCGACCGGCGCGGTGAGTGTGACGGCAGCTTGCGCGGCCAGGGCCTCATCGACACCGTTCTGTGCCGTGGTCACGCTGGCCTCGTTGGCGGCGATCTGGGCCAGGTCGGCCGTGCTTGTGTCACTCGCATCCTCGCTGTCGGCCAGTTTCGCTGCAGCGGAGGCGAGGGTGGCGCGGGCCGCGAGCAGCTCGGCGTCGACGGTGAGGGTGTCGACGGTAGCGAGCACGTCGCCCGCCGAGACCACCGTTCCGACGGCCACGTTCACCCCGGTGACGTTTCCGGATGCCGCGAAGGACACCTCCTCCTGCACGGTCGGGGTGAGGGTGCCGCTCACCGTGACGCTCTGTTGCATGGTCTCGAGACTCGCGGCAACGGTCTGGGTGGCCGGAGTGGCCTCGGCACTGGTCGGCTGGGCGGCAATGAACCACCAGGCCCCGCCGCCGATCAGGGCGAGCACGATGACGCCGCCGCTGAGCATCCACCACCGGGCTTTCATTTGACGGATGCGTGTGCGCAGCTTCATTGTTCTCCTCAGATATTCACCTTCGGCACGTTGTTCCCTGTGCCGCTACAACGAACCTAAGGACGCTGTCTATGCCCGAGGCATCCGTGGCCTATCAATTGGCTATGACCCGAGCGAGAGCGCAGAAAGTGCCTGTTTGAGCACCCCAATCGGGCACTTTTTGCGCTCTCGCGGGTCGGATACCATGGGGGAATGGCAGATTCAACGTTCGACATCGTCAGCAAGGTCGACCCGATGGAGGTCGACAACGCCCTCAACCAGGCGCACAAGGAAGTCGCGCAGCGCTACGACTTCAAGAACGTGGGGGCCTCGATCGCGATGAGCGGCGAGAAGGTGCTCATGAAGGCAAACACCGAGGAGCGCGTCAAGGCGATCCTCGAGGTCTTCGAGTCCAAGCTGATCAAGCGCGGCATCTCCCTGCGCAGCCTCGATGCCGGCGAGCCGTTCGCCTCCGGAAAGGAGTACCGCATCGAGACGTCGATGAAGGCCGGGATCGACCAGGAGAACGCGAAGAAGATCAGCAAGATCATTCGCGATGAGGGGCCCAAGGGCGTCAAGAGCCAGATTCAGGGCGACGAACTGCGGGTCAGCTCGAAGAGCCGCGACGACCTGCAGGCGGTCATGGCCCTACTCAAGGGCAAGGACCTCGACGTGGCCCTGCAGTTCACGAACTTCCGCTAGCCGCACGCCCGCACCTCCCGCACCTCCCGCACCTCCCGCACCTCCCGCACCATTTTGGTCGCCGGGCCCACCCTATGGAAGCGGGCCCATGATGGATCATGGGCCCCGTTCCCGGGCCCGGGCCCGGGCCCGGTCAGAATAGGACTCTTGCTCGGCGCGAGACACCGGGCATTCTGTGCCACCCGGCGTTCGAGAACCCCCCTCGTGGAAGTCCGTCGCCGGGCCCACCTTATGGAAGCGGGCCCATGATGGATCATGGGCCCCGTTTCCGGGCCCGGGCCCGGTCAGAAGAGAGGGGCGGCGCGGGCTACTCCGCGCGGGAGACCGCGACCATTTCGTCGCGATCGACGACCTTAATGCGGATGCGGCCGGCCGCCTCACCGAGCGCGAGCTCGTGCTGGTCCAGGTTGTGCCAGCCGTCAAGTCCGGTGTAGCGCACGCCGCGATCGGAGAGCAGCGCCACGATACTCTCCTCCGACGGCGACTCGGGCCGCCACCAGTTCCCGAGGTCATTGATCAGGTGCTTGATGGTCTCCATCGCGTCGCTTTTGGTATGGCCGATCAGGCCGACCGGCCCGCGCTTGATCCAGCCGGTCGCGTAGACGCCGTACATCTGCTGGTTGAACAGCCCGCCGGTCCCGGCCGAGGGGTCACGCCGCAGCACCTGACCCTCGCGGTTGGGAATCACACCGCGCTTCTTGTCGAACGGCACGTCGGCCAGCTCGGACCCGAAGTAGCCGACCGCCCGGTACACGGCCTGAACCGGGATCTCGCGAATCTCACCGGTGCCGACGACGCCGCCGGCGGCATCCGTTATGGTACGTTCCCAGCGAAACGCAGCTACCCGGCCGGTGCCGTCATCGACGACCTCGACCGGCTTGGCGAAGAAGTGCAGGTGCAGGCGGCGGCTGGCCGTGCCGGTCTCGCGGGCGCGCCACGCGTTCAGCGTCTTGTCGATCACGAAAACCTGTTTGTTGCTCGCGACGGCATCCTTGGCTGCTTCGTCGTAGTCGAAGTCCTCGTCGTAGACGATCATGTCGACGTCGTTCAGCTCGCCGATCTCGCGCAGCTCAAGCGGCGTGAATTTAACGGATGTCGGCCCGCGGCGCCCAAACACGTGCACGTCGGTCACCGGTGACGCCGCGAGCCCGTCGTACACGTTTCCGGGAATCTCGGTCGGAAGCAGGTCCTCGGCGTGCTTGATCAGCATGCGGGACACGTCGAGGGCCACGTTGCCGTTGCCGATCACGGCGATCTCGCGGGCCTCGAGCGGCCAGGTGCGCGGCACATCGGGGTGACCGTCGAACCAGCTGACGAAGTCGGCTGCGCCGTAGGAGCCGTCGAGCGAGGCGCCCGGAATGTTGAGGTCGGCGTCCTGCACGGCCCCGGTCGCGAAGATGACCGCGTTGTAGTGCTTCTTGAGGTCGTCGAGGGTGATATCGACACCGAACCGCACATTGCCGAACACGCGAATATCGCCGCTGTCGAGCACCCCGCGCAGGGCGGTGATGATGCCCTTGATGCGCGGGTGGTCGGGCGCGACGCCGTAGCGCACCAGCCCATACGGCGCGGGAAGGTGGTCGAACAGGTCGATCGAGACCTCAAAGTTACGCTCAGCCTTGAGCAGAATATCGGCGGCGTAGATGCCGGCCGGGCCTGCGCCGACGATAGCCAGTCTCAATTTGGTCACGGAAGTTTCCTTACTGCGCGAGCAGTCGGGGCAAGCCCCAACACGCTCTAGCTGGAGCGCTCGACGATGGTCTCGGCGAATCGGGTGAGAGCTTTCTTAACCGAGCCCTTCGGCAGCAGGGCGAGGGCAGCTACCGCGTCGCGGGCCCAGCCGTGCGCCTCGGCGAGGGTTTCGGCGGTGACGGCGTGCTCGCGCAGCGCGGTGATGGCCGCATCGGCAGCCTCACCCTGTTCAGCGCCGGCCGACATGACGTCGCGTTCGAGTCGCTGCAGCAGATCAGCGGATGCCCCATCGCTCACGGCGCGTTCCCGCAACCGAAGCAGCGGCAACGTCACCACTCCCGCCCGGAGGTCCGTTCCCGGCACCTTGCCGGTCTCCTGCGGCTGCGGCGACAGGTCGAGCACATCGTCGATGAGCTGAAAGGCCACGCCGATCTTTTCGCCGAAGTCGACGACGGGCTGCTCGAACTCGGCCGGAGCGTTGGAGAACACCACCCCGCCCTGCGCGGCTGCCGCGATGAGCGAGCCGGTTTTGCCGGCGAGCACCTGAATGTAATGCTCGACCGGGTCGTCGCCGGCGCGCGGGCCGACCGTCTCCTGAAACTGGCCCATCACGAGGCGCTCGAAGGTGGTCGCCTGCAGCTTGATGGCGCGCTCACCGAGCCGGGCCATCAGCTGACTGGCACGGGCAAACAACAGGTCCCCGGTGAGGATAGCGATGGAGTTGCCCCACACCGTTTGGGCGCTCGGTACGCCGCGACGCTTGTCGGCATCATCCATCACGTCGTCGTGGTAGAGCGAGGCGAGGTGGGTCAGTTCGATGGCCGTCGCCGCGGTGACCACGTCGGGCAGAATGCCCTCGCCCAGGTGCGCGGTGAGCAGCGCGAGCATGGGACGCACCCGTTTGCCGCCCGCGTTGAGCAGGTAGCGGCTGGTGACCGTGGCGATTTCGTTGGCGTAGACCAGTTCGGCGAGCAGGGCGGCTTCGACCTGTTCAATGCCGGAATCGATGTTCGCGGCCAGGCCACGATCGGCGGAAGTCGAGAAGATACGATCGCCGAGGCCCGCCTGGCTAGTCACCGACGCGCTGCGTCGGATCACGGGGGCTCTGGATTTCACGTAAGTCAGCCTATCGAGTTGATCAGGATTTGGTTCCACGGTGCAGCGCCACGATGCCGAGCGTGAGATTGCGGTAGGCGACGCTGGAGTAGCCGGCCGAGCGCAGCCATCCGCTTAATACCGGCTGGGTCGGCCAGGCCGCGATGGACTCGCCGAGGTAGTCGTAGGCCTCGGCGTTCGACGAGGCGAGCCGCACGACCCGCGGCATCACGTGGTTGAGGTAGGCGAAATAGCTCTGGCGCACGAGCGTGAGCGGCGGGGTCGAGAACTCGCAGATGACGACGCGGCCGCCGGGCTTGGTCACCCGGTAGAACTCGGCGAGCGCCTTCTTCGGTTCGACCACGTTGCGCAGCCCGAAGGAGATTGTGACGGCGTCGAATTCGTTGTCTTTGAAGGGAAGCGCCGTGGCGTCGGCCTGCACGAATTCGATGTTCGGGTTGTGCGCGTGACGGGTCTTGCCGACCTCGATCATGCCGGCCGAGAAGTCGGCGGCCACGACGTGGGCGCCACTGTGGGCGAGGGCTGCGCTGGACGTTCCGGTGCCGGCGGCGATGTCCAGAATGCGCTCCCCGGCTTGCGGGTTGACGGCCTTGGTGGTGGCGAGGCGCCAGAGCGACGCGTTGCCGACCGACAGCAACGCATTTGTGCGGTCATAGTGGGCGGCCACCTCGTCGAACATGGCAGCCACCTGCGCGGGCCGTTTGTTCAGGTCTGCTCTATTCACCCCATCATTCTAGGTCGCGCGGGCGGGGCGAAACTGCATGGTTGCCGGGGTACGCGTTCGTATAGGAGCAGCGGCGCGGGCGTAGGCTACAGAAGTGAATGTGCAGGCCTTGACGGTCGAAACCTCCCCGATAGCCGATATCCGCCAACTGATCCTGCTGCTCGATGGCCGCACGCCTCTTCTCTGGATGCGTCGCAACCAGGGTTTGGCTGGCATCGGCTGCGCGCTGCGGCTCGAATTCTCCGGCCCGACCCGCATGACGGATGCTGCGGCGGCGTGGAAACAAGTCGTCGCGCTGGCCACCGTGACCGACCCGCTGGCCCGCACCGGCACCGGGCTGCTGGCCTTCGGTGCGTTCGCCTTCGACGAGTCCTCCGCGCAGACCAGCGTGCTGATCGTGCCCGAAATCATCGTCGGCCGCGAAGACGGCCAGTGCTGGGTGACGCGCATTCACGTGACCGGCCAGAGCGCCGGCGCGAACCCGCTCGCGCTGCATCCGCTCGGCGACGAGTATCGCATCGCGCTGCTCCCGGGAGCGTTACCCCCCGCAGACTTTCGCACCGCGGTCAGCTCCGGCATCGAACGCATTCGCGCGCAACAGGTCAACAAGGTCGTGCTCGCCCGCGACCTGATCGGGCGGGTGCCGGCCGAGTCCGACCTGCGCCGCGCCATCAGCAAGCTCGCGCTCGGCTACCCGGACTGCTGGACCTACGCCGTCGACGGCCTCATCGGGTCGAGCCCGGAAACCCTCATTCGCGCCGACCACGGCTCGGTCAATGCCCGGGTGCTGGCCGGCACGATCTCGCGGGGAGCGGATGCCGAAGACGACCGCGAGGCAGCCCTGACCCTGGCGACCTCGTCGAAGGACGGCGACGAGCACGAGTTCGCCGTGCAGAGCGTGCTCAAGTCGCTGCGCCCGCACACCTCGGTGCTCGCGACCAGTGAGATTCCGTTCACGGTGAAGCTGCCGAACCTGTGGCATCTCGCGACCGACCTCGAGGGCACGCTGAGCGACGGGTCAACCTCGCTCGACCTGATCGCTGCGTTGCATCCGACTGCCGCGGTCGCCGGAACTCCGACCCTCGAAGCCCTGAGCCTCATTCGCGAGCTCGAACCGTTCGACCGCGGCCGCTACGCCGGGCCGGTCGGCTGGGTCGGCGCCGACGGCGACGGTGAATGGGCGATCGCCCTGCGCTGCGCCCAGGTCGCCCCCGAGGGCGGCATTACCGCCTACGCCGGCTGCGGCATCGTGCTGGACTCCGACCCCGACCGCGAGCTGGCCGAGACGAAGATGAAGTTTCGCCCGATTGTCGAAGCCTTCGGCTAGCTCGCGGCTATTTCCA
Organism: Cryobacterium sp. Hh7; assembly: GCF_004403155.1. Taxonomy (NCBI): domain Bacteria; kingdom Bacillati; phylum Actinomycetota; class Actinomycetes; order Micrococcales; family Microbacteriaceae; genus Cryobacterium; species Cryobacterium sp. Hh7. Next base: position 50,839 of record NZ_SOHG01000029.1, read on the forward strand.
GCGCCAGGAATCGATCGCGGCGGCAATGATTTCCTCACCGTTGTCCTCGGGAATGACGAAGGAGATCACGAAGAACTTCACCGGATCGGCGGCGAACTGGTAAGCCTTCGGCGCGAGGACGGTGAGGAAGGCCCTTGTCCGGGTGTTTTCGGCGGTGCCGTTCAGGCGCGTGAGGTTGGCGTCGACGCCGTCGAGGCTGACGGCCTCTTTCGGGCTCGTGACCTCACCGGCTTCGGGATAGTAGGTCTCGATCACAGACTCGACCACGTCGTCGAGGCTGCCGTTCCGCACCCCTGCGTCGGTGATCATCATCGCGTCCGGTGTCACCATTACGCGGCCTAAGACGCTGCCAAACCCCGTCTTGTGGATGACACCGTCCGCGTCGCGTTCGCCCAACAGTTCCAGCGCCGTGACGCAGGCCCGCGTGTTCCCAAAAGAATTGGTGTAGTCGCGGGGCCCAGTGAAGGAGTAACAAGGGGTGACAATGGGTTGGCCCCCGGCCATGATCACCGCGCCGATTCCCGAACTCGCCAGCGAGATCACGATCACCATGGTCACCAGCACGTTGGTGACCCCGGCCAGCGCTGAACCGATCAGGCCCGCTCGCCCGAAGGATTTACCGGCCGGTCTGCGCATGGCGAGGACACCGAGGACGATCCCGTTGATGCCCAGGATCAGACCCAAAACTGGAATCCAGCCGGTGACGAAGGCGCCGATCCCCACGATGAGCGCTGCGAGGGCAATGCCGCCTGGCCGATTGGAATTTGGTCGGGGATCCTGTTGGAGCGCTTCTTCAGAAGAGCCGCCCGGCTGAGCGTTGTCCTGGTGCGAGTCTGTGGTCATCTTGGCCTCCCGGCATCCGTGTGCCTCACAAAGTAGCAAGCCGCCGGTTTGCAATACCGCCTACGGCAAACCTGTGGATAACTCAATTCCCGGCCTCAATTCACCATTTCTCATATTGTGCGAGCGGTGTCGATCCAAGCCCGATCGCGAGCTCGCCGAGACGAAGATGAAGTTTCGGCCGATCGTGGAGGCCTTCAGCTAACCCTCGACCGGTGCCACACTCGCTTCGCGGGAGTTGCGCCGCTGCGCGGGAACTCGACGAACCCCCGCGCACCGGCGGAGGTCCCGCGCGGCGCGCGTGGCGGCGCAGCGCCCACCGCGCGAGGGTTCGCAAGTCGACCTAAACCCGCGCCGGATGAGCGATTTGCACCCCCTCAGCCCCCGCGCTCGCGACGCAGACTCAGCGAACGAGTGGGACCTCGAGGATGGCCGGACCGGTCGGGGCGCCGGTGAGGGCGCGCTCCAGGTCGGCCCGCGTGGCTGCGACCTCGTACTCCCAGCCATAGGCAGCAGCGAGGGCTTGAAGGTCGACGCTGCGCGGCGTGTACAGCACCCGTTCCATCGCCTCGGCCGGGGCCGTTGCCGCGACCTCGAGGCCGTCGAAGATGCTGCCGCCGCCGTCGACTCCGACAATGACCTGCAGCCGCGGCCGCGGTTCACCGGGAGCGAGCAGCAGCGAGCCAACGTCGTGCAGAAACGTCAGGTCGCCCATTAGCACCCGTGTCACTCCGACCGAGCGCGGTTCCGGTTCGGCCTGGCTGGCCAGCGCCACTCCGAGCGCCGTCGCAATGGTGCCGTCGATTCCGGCCAGCCCGCGGTTCGCCAGCACGGTGATCTTCTTGCCGGGAACGCGCTTGTCCGCCTCCCGAATGAGCCGGGAGGCGCCGAGTACGAGCCGGTCGTGCGGCCACGACGCCCGCCACACCGCGTCGACGAGCAGCGCCCGAGTCAGCGGTGCCCGCAGCACGGCCAGCTCGGCGCGGGTGATGCCGCGTTTGTCGATCGGGGCCCGGCCTTCATCGGCCGCCGCCTCGGCGAGGGCCCGGCTGGTCATCACCCAGCGTCCCAGCCACGCCCGACCGGCCGGGGTGCGCGCGGCCGCCGCGCACGAAGCATCCGGTCCAATCGAGCGGGTGAAGGCGCGCGCGGAGCGGCCGGGGTTGTACCATTCGAGTCCGGTCGGGGCGACCACGATTGTCTCCACACCGGGGCGTTCAATGAGGGCGGGAATTTCTCGGCTGAGCGTGGGGTGGCCGAACACGATCACGCGCTCGACCTCGCCGCCCAGATCCACGGCGCCAAGCAGCTCGCGATAGTGCACAATCAGGTTCGGGCCGAACCGAGCCCCGCTGGACACTTCGGCCAGCAGCGGCCAGCCCCCGGCGTGGGCGAGTTCTTCGGCCTCCGGACCGGCGCCATCGCCGGCAACGACAACCGTGCGTGGTCCGGGGGCGAGCAGCATGGTCGGGCCGTCGGTCGAGACGGCAGGTGCAACGGGGGCAGCCGGAGTCACCCTCGGCAATCCAGCAGGAAGCGCGGCCGACAACGGCTCCCGAAACGCCAGATTCAGTTGCACCGGGCCGGGTGCGGCGGTGCTTTCCCCGGTGGCGGCATCCGTCGCCTGGCGGGCCAACGCTTGGGCAATGCCGGTCTCGTCGGGTTCGCCGACCGGCGCCGGAACGTCAAGGCACAGTCGGGTGGCGACGCCGAAGATGCCGGGCTGCACGGTGGTTTGGTTCGAACGGATGCCGCGCAGCTCGGCCGGACGATCGGCCGTCAGCAGGATCATCGGCACCCCGGCGTGGTGCGCTTCGAGCACGGCCGGGTGCAAATTGGCCACGGCCGTGCCCGACGTCACGACGACAAGGGCGGGCCGACCGGTCTCGAGCGCAAGCCCGAGCGCGAGAAAGCCGGCGCTGCGTTCATCGGTGCGCACATGCAAGCGGATACCGCCGGCCCGTTCCAGCTCGGCCGCGGCCAGCGCGAGCGCCTGCGAACGCGCACCGGGACAGAGCACGAGGTCGCGCAGCCCGAGACGTATAAATTCGTTTAGAAGGGAGAAACTAAAATCGGTCGCCGGGCTACCGTTGAACGGCTCAGGCATCCCGACGGCCAGGCTGCTCGCCTTCGCCCGGTTCCTTTTTCTTCTTCTTCGGGTCTACGCCGGTACCATTGCCCGGTGTCGGATCGTTCTTGTCGAGATCGGCGAGGTCCTGCTCCATCCGACGGATGCGCTCCTGCTGGTCTTTCTCGTTGAATGGCCGGTTTTCGCCGGTTGCTGTGGCCACGCCGCCGCCGTTCAGGCCGCGCAGAAAATCGAGGTCGTCATCGGGAGCGACCGATCGGTACGACCGGGTGGTGGGGGTGGAGCGTCCGTGGCCGACCAGCAGCCAGAGCAGCGGGCCGATCAGCGGTACCAGAACGATGACGAAAATCCACACCCAGCGCGGCAAACCTCGAATGCGTTTGCGGTCGAAGACGGCGCAGTCTACGAGGGTGTAGACCGTGAGAATGACCAGGGCCAGTCCTAGTCCGATCAAGAGCTTGGGCATGTCTTGATTGTATGGCGCTTGGCCGTGAGAGACATGTGCGGATGCTCAGGCGCGGCGTTCTAAACTTGGCTCATGAAATTCGTGGCCCCCTGGCTGTACTACTCCGTGATGCGCGTGCTGATGTTTGCCGTACCGCTGGCGATCCTGCTCTCCCTCGGTTTCTGGCCCTGGGCTGCGGCCGTCATCGCTGCCATGCTCGGCCTGTGCCTGTCCTACCTGTTTCTCGGCAAGTCCCGCGAGAGCGTGGCGCGTGACCTGTACCGGGCGCGGCACCCCGGCAAGGAGCCGGTAAACCCGGATTCTGAGGTCGAGGACCAGGCGCTGAATGCCGAAGAAACCACCAACTCAGAACGCGAAAGCAAGTCCCAGTAGCAGCCCGTAGGCCAGCGCCGCGAGGCTGGTCAGCTTCAGCGCAAGGATGAGTTCCCTGGCCGACGTCGCGGTGACCGTAATGAGGCAGGCCGGCAGCGCCAGCAGCAGCACGAAGAACGTGAAGATCCCGAGCGGATAAACCAGGCTGAACAGGCCGGCGATCACGAACGGCAGCAGCAGGAAGACGCAGAAGACGACCCGGGAAGCCGTGCGGCCGATGCGCACCGCGAGGGTGCGCTTGCCGGCGGCCTGGTCGGGCACGATGTCCCGCAGGTTGTTGACCATGAGCACGGCACAGGCGATCAGTCCCATCGCCACACCGCCGAGCACGCTCTCGGTCGTGAAGTCGCCGACCTGCACGTAGGTGGTGCCGGCGGTGGCGACGAGCCCGAAGAAGACGAACACGAACAGTTCGCCGAGGCCGAGGTAGCCGTAGGGCTTTCTGCCACCGGTGTAGAACCAGGCCGCCACCAGGGCGACGACGCCGACGAGTAGCAGCCACCAGTACTGGGTCAGAATGACGAGGGTCAGGCCGGCCACGGCGGCGAGGCCGAAGAAGACCAGGGCGACGCGCAGCACGGTACGGGGGTTGGCAACGCCGCCGCCGGTCAGCCGGGCCGGACCGACCCGAAAAGCGTCGGTGCCGCGAATGCCGTCGGAATAGTCGTTGGCGTAGTTGACGCCGATCTGCAGCAGCAGGGCCACCGCGAGGGCGAGCAGCGCGCGCACCGGGTGGTAGACGCCGGGGCCGGCCGCGACGATGGCGGCTCCGGTGCCGAGCAGTACAGGAGCGATGGCGAGCGGCAGGGTGCGCAGGCGCGCACCGGCGATCCAGTCGGCGGCCGTGGCCGGTTTGACCGCGGCGGGCCCCTTGCGCGGCACGTTTTTGAAGGCTGGATGGCCTGACTTGCCGTTGGTCTTGCCGCCGGAAGCGGCACCCGCCAGCGTCGCCGCAGGGTTCAGTCTTTGTTGTTTGGGCCTGACCGGCCGAGCTCCTTGTGCCACGCCACCATGCTACTTGTTGGCCCAGGACCGGCCAACACAGTACTGGCAAACACAATACTGGCCAACGCCACCCGGTCGGGCTTACCCGAGGCCAGCAGCGGGATCTGCTCCACTCGCACGACGCGCGCGGGCCTGGCGGCACGTCCCAGCAGCGCCACAACGGATGCCCCCACGACAGCCAGATCCGCCGCCGCGCCTTCCGGCCCGGCCACCACCAGAACCGGCACCTGGCCCCATTGGGCATCATCGCCACCGAGCACAACCGCCGTCTCGAAGCCCACACAGGACCGCACGATCCGTTCGACGGCGTCGAGGGACACCTTCTCGCCGCCGGAGATGATCACGTTGTCGGCCCGGCCGAGCACCGTGACGCGACCGCTCAGGGGATCGACTTCGCCGAGGTCGCCGGTGCGATACCAGCGCACCCCCTGCTCCACGATGAACCGGTCAGCGGTGCGCGGTGCATCGTCGAGGTACCCCTCGGCGAGTACCGCGCCCGACAGCTCGAGCTGCCCGTCGACGAGACGCACGAGGGTGTCCCCGATCGGAACCCCGTCGTAGACGCACCCACCGGCCGTCTCCGACGATCCATAGGTGCGCACGACCCGCACCTCCAGTTCGGCCGCCCGCGCGATGAGCTCGGGTCGGATGGCCTGCCCGCCGACCAAAATCGCGGTGAAGCGCCGCAGCACGGCCAGCAGGGCCGGGTCATCCGCTGCGTCGAGCAGCCGGGCCAACTGCACCGGAACCAGCGCGGTGTAGCGCAGCGGCTCGGTCATGGTCTCGGCCAGACGAAGAAAATTCTGCGGATCGAAGTGGCCAGGCGGTAGCACGATCGGGGTGGTCTCGGCGGCGATCGAGCGCACCAGCACCTGCACCCCGGCGATGTAGTGCACCGGAAGGGCCAGCAGCCACTGCCCCGGTCCACCGAGGGCGACCGCCGACGCCGCGGCACCGGCCAGCAGCGCATTGGTGGCGAGCATGGCCCGTTTCGGCGCCCCCGTCGACCCGGAGGTCTCGATCACCACGGCGACCCGCTTCGGCACGTCGCCGAGGACCGGCATTCCAGCAGCCCGATCGGTCGACAGCGGCAGCACGGCCGGCCCGCTGCCGGCGAGCGCGTTTCGCAGCACGGCCAAAAAGTCGAGCGGATGCTCCGGCGCGACCGCGAGCAGCGGCCTCACGTCAGTACTGCCACGGGTACGGCGACCAGTCCGGTTCACGCTTCTCCAGGAAGGAGTCCCGGCCCTCGACGGCTTCATCGGTGCCATAAGCGAGGCGGGTGGCCTCGCCGGCGAACACCTGCTGGCCGACCAGCCCGTCGTCGACGGCGTTGAAGGCGAACTTGAGCATGCGAATCGCGGTGGGCGACTTGGTCAGAATCTCTCGAGCCCAGTCCAGCGCCACGGTTTCCAGTTCGGCGTGCGGCACGACGGCGTTGATCGCGCCCATCTCGAGCGCACGCTGGGCCGAGTATTCGCGAGCCAGAAAGAACACCTCGCGGGCGGCTTTCTGGCCGACCTGGCGGGCGAAGTAGGCGCTGCCGTAACCGGCATCGAAGGAGCCGACATCGGCATCCGTCTGCTTGAATTTGCCGTGTTCGGCGCTGGCGATACTCAGGTCGCAGACCACGTGCAGGGAGTGCCCGCCGCCGGCCGCCCAGCCGGGTATGACCGCGATGACGACCTTGGGCATGAAACGGATGAGACGCTGCACTTCCAGAATATGCAGGCGTCCGGCGCGTCCGCGGTCGATGCCCGCTGCCGTCTCGCCCTCGGAGTACTTGTAGCCGTCCCGGCCGCGGATGCGCTGATCGCCACCGGAGCAGAAAGCCCAGCCGCCGTCCTTGGCACTCGGGCCATTGCCGGTGAGCAGAACGACGCCGATTTTCGAGTTCAGCCGAGCGTCTTCCAGAGCGCTGAACAACTCGTCGACCGTGCGGGGGCGAAAGGCGTTGCGCACCTCGGGCCGGTCAAAGGCGATGCGGGCGATTCGGCCGCTCAGATCCTGGTGGTAGGTCAGATCAGTGAGGTCTTCAAAGCCGGCAACGGCCTTCCATTGGCTCGCATCGAAGATTTCGGATACCTGTTCGCTCATGCTGTCAGCCTACGGGGGCAGACGCGCAGCTTGCGGCTTCACCAACTCGTAATACCCACGGTTGTAAAGACGAAATAACCTCAGGTAACCTGTACCAAACAATATGTCAAGCCCTTGATCGCCACCCCCCTTCGGGGGTGTACTAATGACTTGGAATACACGGGGAGGTGGCCATGAATATCACAGACAGCAGCAGCCAGTGCGGGGGCAAGCGCTCATGACGACGACTGTTGAGAGAAACACCAACACTGCTCCGCTGCCGCGCCCGGCGGCGAATACCGCGCCGCGTCGCGTCGCGGCATCGGCCAGCTACAGCGCCGCATCAACGGATGCCTTCGGCGATTACCTGCGCCGCATCGGCAAGGGGACCCTGCTCAACGCCGAGCAGGAGGTTGATCTGGCGCGCCGCATCGAGGTGGGTCTGTTCGCTGAGGCTCGACTGCTGCGGGACGGCGATGCCATCCCGCGCGATTCGGTGGAGCAGCGGGACCTGGCCTGGCTCGGGCAAGACGGGCGCCGCGCCAAGAACCAGTTCATCGAGGCCAACCTGCGCTTGGTCGTCAGCATCGCCAAACACTATTCCGGTCGCGGGGTGCCCATCATGGACCTCGTTCAGGACGGCAATATGGGCCTGGTGCGTGCGGTCGAAAAGTATGACTTCATGACCGGCTACAAGTTCTCCACCTACGCCACCTGGTGGATCCGCCAGGCCATCCACCGCGGTATGGCCGACAAATCGCGCATGATCCGCATCCCGGTGCACACGGCCGAGAAGCTGAATAAGATTAAGCGGATCCGTCGTGATCTCACGAGCGTGCTCGACCGCGACCCGACAGCACGCGAGATCGGTGAGGCCGCGCAGCTTCCAGTGCGCGATGTGCTGCGGCTGCTGCAGTACGACAACGAACCGATCTCCCTGCACACCCCGGTCGGTGATGGCGCCGGCGATATGGCTGAACTCATCATCGACGACGACCTGCCCCAGCCCGACGAGCACGCCACCCTGACCCTGCGTGCCGCGGACATCCGCTTCTTTCTGGAAACACTGCCGCCCCGAGAACGCTCCATTCTGCGGGCCCGGTTCGGCCTCGACGGCAACGAGCCCCGTACCCTCGACCAGATCGCCCACATCGAGGGCGTCACCCGGGAACGCGTGCGGCAGATCGAGAAACGCGCCCTGGCTCTTCTGCACGTGCCCCGGCTGGAGCACTACCTGCGCGACTAGCGAGGTCAGGATCAACCGAATGCACGCGAGCTGGAGCGAGACATGGGAAAGCTGACCTACGACTCGACCCTCACCGCGGACTTCGACGATCGAGTTCTGGCGCATATCCAGGTGGTCATCGGAGCCAAGCTTCGGCGCGGCGAATCGTTCTATTTCACCTGGCGCGATGACCCGCAGGCGGGCAACGGGCGGAGCACCATCTGGCTGCACCCCGGCATCCCAATCGCATACAAATATTTCGGCAGCCGCTCCCCCACCCTGAACCGCGAGTGGATCGAGGCGCTCATGGCCACGGCCAACTCCTCCGGCGGCCTGCAAATCGTTCCAGAACCCCGATCCCCGTTCGCGCCACTGAGCTCGAAGGACGAACCATGAACCGCATCGACATCGTCTATGGCGGCAAGCCCTATTCCCTCGGCGGCCGTTCGGTCGAGTCGATCCAGGTGGAGATCGACGGCGCCATCGCTGCCGGGCTGCCGTACTGGTTGCGGGTAAACAGCGGGGAGGGCCGGTTCGAAGACGCCTATCTGCTCATCGCCCCCGGAATCGCGGTCGCCCTGGTCAATGTCAGGCCGAACGGCATCGACCACGATCATGAGGGCGATGACCTCGATCAGGATTCGCTCTGACCAACTACCCAGCCGGAGGCTGCCAGACTGGATCCATGTTGACCTCACTGGATGCCACGGTCCCCACCTTGGAAGAGCTTCTCGGTTCCGCGCACGTCGTCTCCCTGAAACTGTTCGACCGGTTTCGAGGCCTGGACAGCCGGGAAGCAATGCTGTTCGAGGGGCCGCAGGGCTGGACGGAGTTTTCTCCCTTCGTCGAATACGACGACGCTGAGGCAGTCAACTGGCTGCGGGCCGCGATTGATTTCGGCTGGCAGGACTCGCCGCACCCGCTGCGCACGAGCATTCCGGTCAACGCCACCGTGCCCGCCGTCTCCGCCGACAAGGTGGCCGAAGTGCTCGCCCGTTTTCCCGGCTGCCGCACAGCCAAGGTGAAGGTGGCCAGCCCCGATCAGACTCTGGCCGACGATGTCGCCCGGGTCGCCGAGGTGCGCCGCGTGCTCGGCCCGGAGGGACGCATCCGAATCGATGCGAACGGACTGTGGAATGTGGATGAGGCGGAGCATGCCATTCACGCCCTGAGCGCCTTTGATCTCGAATACGTCGAGCAGCCCTGCCTGACCGTGCCGGAACTGGCCGAGATTCGCCAGCGCACGACCTACCTGAGCGTGCCGATCGCCGCCGACGAGAGCGTGCGCAAGAGCAGCGACCCACTCGCCGTGGCGAGGGCCGGCGCCGCCGACATCCTGGTGATCAAGGCGCAGCCACTCGGCGGCATTCGCGCCGCCCTGTCGATCATCGGCCAGACCGGCCTTCCGGTCGTCGTCTCCAGCGCCCTCGACACCTCCGTCGGGCTGTCCATGGGCGCCCACCTGGCCGCATCCGTTCCCGGCCTGTACTTCGACTGCGGACTGGGCACGGCCTCGCTGCTGGCCGAGGACGTCACGACCCACCCGCTGCTCCCGGTCGACGGCGCGATTCCGGTGCGCCGAGTCACCTCCGACCCTGCTCTGCTCACGCAGCACGCAGCCAGTCCGGAGCGCCGCGACTGGTGGCTGGCGCGCCTCGCGCGCACCCACGCGCTCCTTGCCGCCGCCGGATAGCGCGCAGCCTAATCGCTAAAGCGGGTGAAAGGTTGATTCAGACGGGCTGAAGCAACCGTTTACCCGCTTTCGAGTGACTGCGGGCTACAAGCCAGAGTAGGCGTGCAGGCCCTTGAAGAACACGTTGACGATGCCGAAGTTGAACATGACGGCGCTGAAACCGATGATCGACAGCCAGGCCGAGCGTGATCCGCGCCAGCCGCGGGTCGCACGGGCGTGGATGTAGCCCGCGTAGATGACCCAGATAATGAAAGTCCAGACCTCTTTGGTGTCCCAGCCCCAATACCGGCCCCAGGCCTGTTCGGCCCAGATCGAGCCGGCCATCAGGGTGAAGGTCCACAAAATGAAGCCGACGATATTGATGCGGTAGGACAGATTCTCCAGCGTCACTGACGACGGCAGCGTGGCCAGAAAACGCAGGCGCAGAGCGGATGCGATCGCCCCGCGCGGCGCGGCAGCTCCCTCGAGCACGTGGTTCTCCCGCCGCGACTGCAACAGCTGAACGGTCGACAGGGCGAAGCCGAGCGCGAACATTCCGGTGCCGAGGGACGCCACGAAAACGTGGATCACCAGCCAGGCCGACTGCAGCGCCGGCGGCAGCGGAGCGACCTCGACGTAGAACTGCAGCGCGGCAATTCCGAGCAGCACGAGCACGAGGCCGGTGACGAAGGTTCCCAGAAAACGCAGGTCCGAGCGCACCAGCACGAGCAGAAACACCGTCATGATGAGCAGGGTTCCGGTCATGGCGAATTCGTACATGTTCGCCCACGGCACCCGGTCGGCGGCGAAACCGCGCATAACGGTTGCCACGAGGTGCAGTGCCCAGGCGAGCACGGTGAGCGAGACGCCCACCCGCAGGCTCGACGAGCGGCCGTAGGGCATGGCCGCATCGTTGTCCATCCGCGCGCTGAGGCGGGACAGCACCGGCCGTTTCAGGGCCGGCCGCTCAAGGGTGCGGGTACCGCCAGCGGATGCTGCGGCGCCGGCCGAAGCAGCGGCATCCGTTTCCACCAGGTCGGCCGCCTCGATCACGCCGACCGCGCTCGAGCGGCGGGCGAGGTCGATCGCGAAGGCGATGAAAGCGAGGGCGTAGACGCCCATCGCCGAATACAGCGCGTAGAGCGAGTACGAGTTGAGCAGTGCGGGGTCAGTCAGATTCACGATCTAAGCCTAAGTCGTTTCGGGGGTGGCGACGATGGGTTGGTGGGACTTGAGCAGTTTCAGATGTCGGTCGGCCAGGGCCGTGACGGCGCTACCGAGGGCTGGGTCGTCACCACGGGCGAGGCCGGCATATTCGAGGTGAACCGTTCCATCGGCACGCGTGGTCGCCTTCACCCAGACTCGGCGACGCGGCACGAGCAGTCCGGTGAACAGGCCGAACAGCACGAGTGCGGAGAAGGAGATCAGCCAGATCTGGGTCGGATCGTGGTGAATGTCGAAGCTGGCAAAGCGCGGAACCGACTGCTTGAGATCGCCGGCAGCCGAGGCGGCCGGGTCGTTGTCGATGAAGCTGACCGTGCCGAGGTCATTCGGCAGCTCGGTGGACTCGCCCGGCTTGAGTTCGATCGAGTCGACACCGGTGGTGCCGCCGTTCTGCTGGGTCAGATCGTCGGTGACGAGGGCATAAACGGATGTCGGTACGCCGTCATCGAGACCGAGGTCGCCGGTGTACACGTTCAGGGTGAGCAGCGGATACTCGAGGTCGGGGTAGCTGGAGAAGTTCGCCCCGGACTCGGCCTTGTCCTGGGTGGGATAGAAGAAACCGATCATGCCGAGCTGTTCGGCCAGACCGTCTGGCACCTTGACGATGCCGAGCGAGGTGAGGTTGGCGTCCTGCGGCAGAAACGGCACCGAATCGGAGAACACCACGGTGCCGTCGGGGGCCGTGACCTGAATGGTCGGTGCGTAGCCGTTGCCGAGCAAGTAGATGCTCGTGCCATTCGTGCGCAGCGGCCCATTGACCTTAACCACGCCGGGCTCGGCTTCAGCGCCCTTGGGGGTGACGGTCACGTCGGCGGTGAAGTCGATCGGCTGGCCGTAGGCCTGCAGGTTGAGCTGCTCGTAGGCCACCGCGAAGTCGTCGAGGCTCAGGGTGTAGGGGTCGAGGGTTCCGTCGTCGAAGAAACGTCCAGGGTTGAAGGAGTCGTAGGCGAGCAGGGTGTTCACGAAGGTCTGGCCTTCGACCAGCACGCGCTGGCCACTGAAGCCGTAGCCGCCGCCGAATCCGACGGTGACCAGAACGCCCACCAGGGCGCCGTGAAAGATCAGGTTCCCGGTCTCGCGCAGGTAGCCGCGTTCGGCCGAGACCGATGACTCCCCCTCAGCCTCGAACCGGGCGACGCGGTAGCCGCTGGATTTCAGGAGGGTGCGGGCATAGGTGATGGCGGCGGAGGCATCCGTTTCAGCCGGCGCGTCATGCTCGATGAAACCCGACAGGCGGGAGAGCCGGGCCGGAGTGGTCGGCGGCTTCGCACGCAGGGCCAGAAAATGGTGTTTGGTGCGCGGAATGACGCAGCCGATGAGCGAGATGAACAGCAGCAGGTAGATCGCCGAGAACCAGGCCGAGGTGTACACGTCGAAGGCTTGCAGCTGGTCGAGGACCGGTGCCAGGTCGGGGTTGTCGGCAAAGTACTGGGTGACGCCGTTCGGGTCTGAGCTGCGCTGCGGCACTAGCGATCCGGGAATGGCGGCGATGGCGAGCATCAGCAGCAGAAACAGGGCGGTGCGCATACTCGTAAGCTGACGCCAGAACCAGCGCAGCCAGCCGGTCAGGCCGAGCTTGGGCTGCACGACCCCCGGTGTCTGCGGGCGGGAATCGTAGTGGTCAGATGGCCGGGACAAAGCTGCCAATCACCCCTTGCAGGTCGAGGAGCCAGGCGTTCCAGATGCCGGTCACCATGAGGACTCCGATAACGACGAGCAAAACGCCGCCGAACAGGTTGATGGCACGTATATGCCGTTTCAGGAATGCGACCGATCCGGTGGCCCAGTTGAGGCCGAGGGCGATCAACAGGAACGGAATACCGAGGCCGAGGGAATAAAACAACGCGAGCAGACCGCCCTGCCAGGGTGAGCCGGTGCCAAGGCTGAGGGAGTTGATGGCGGTGAGGGTCGGGCCGGTGCACGGCGTCCAGCCGACCGCGAACACCGCGCCCAGCAGGGGCGCTCCGGCCAGGCCCATCTTGGGGCGCCAACTGGTTTTGATGGTGCGCTGCATCGCGCCGAACTGGCCGACGAAGACCAGGCCGAGCAGAATGACCACGACGCCGGCGATCCGGGTGATCAGGTCGCGGTAGGAGTTGAGCCAGAATCCGGCCGCGCCGAAAACGACGCCGGTGAGCACGAACACCACGGTGAAGCCGAGCACGAACAGGCCGACCCCGGCCAGCAGCCGGTTGCGGCCGCGCCGATCCCGTTTGGAGGTTCCGGTGCGCCCGTCGGTGAAGCCGCCGATGTAAGCGAGGTAGCCGGGTACGAGCGGCAAAATGCACGGGGAGGCGAACGACACCAGCCCGGCCAGGAGCGCGATGGGAATAGCGAAGAGCAGCTGCCCGCTGAAGACGATCTCTCCGAAGGGATTGTTCACTCGCCGGTGCCGCTGTCAATGATCGGGCCGGTCTCCGCGATCGTGTCGCGAATCAGGGTTTCCAGAATGGAGGGCGAGGTGACCTGGCCGAGAATGCGGGCGGCAACCCGGCCTTCGGCGTCGAGCACGAGTGTGGTGGGCACCGCGTTCGGCGGGATGCTGCCGCTGAAGGCGAGCTGCATGGCCCCGGTGTCGACGTCGAGCACCGAGGGGTAGGTCACGCTGTAGGTCTCGTTGAACGCGATCGCGTTCGGCGCCTGGTCCCGCACGTTGACTCCGAGAAAACTCGCGCCCTCATTTTCGAATTGCGCGTTGATGCTTTGCAGATCGGATGCCTCGGCCCGGCACGGCGCGCAGCTCGCGTACCAGAAATTGACGACCAGAACCTCGCCAAGCTTGTCGGCGCTGGTGACTGTTTCACCGGTCTCGGTCACGCCGGAGAACTCGATGGCCTCGCCGCGGCTTTCGAGGGGGATCTCGGTGACGCTGCCGTCGCCGGCGATGAAGCCCTTGCTCGAGCCCTCGCGGTACTGCTCGGCGAGCGGGTCAGAGGAGCAGCCGGCGAGCAACAATGCGGCTGCGGCGAGACCGGCCAACAGCGGGGCGACCCGGCGACTCTTCACGCGGCTCATACGGCACCCACGTCGTTGCTCGGATCGAGAAGTTCTGCGGCCGGGCTGGCATAACCGGTTTCAGCGAAGTGGTCGCCGCGCCAGGACAGCGTCGTGATGCTCGACAGATCGCACCGCCGGTTGCGCGGGTCGTGGGCGAGTCGTTCATGGGCGAGGGAGCGGTGCACCATCCAGATCGGCAGCTGGTGGCTGACCAGCACAACATCGCCCTCGTCGACCGAGTTCCAGGCGTCATCGATCGCCGCGAGCATCCGCTTCGAGACAGCCCGAAACGGTTCGCCCCAGCTCGGCCGGAGCGGGTTGACCAAAGCCGGCCAGTTGCGGGGGTCGCGCAGCGCGCCGTCTGGACCGCGCATCCGCTTGCCTTCGAATGCGTTGGTCGGTTCGATAATGCGTTCCTCGCTGTCGACCGGCAGCCCAAAGGCGGCGGCGATCGGTGCGGCCGATTCCTGCGCACGCTGCAGCGGCGAGGCGATCACGCGCACGACCGGGCGGCCGCGCTCGACCAGTTCGGCGGCGGCGGTGGCGGCCATGAGCACACCCTGCTCGGACAACCGGTAGTTCGGCAGCCGTCCGTAGAGCACGCGTTCGGGGTTAAAGACCTCACCGTGACGCACGAGATGCACTTGACTGGCTACCACCCGACCAGTCTACGGAGGCCCCAGCCTTGAAACCGCCGTGAGAGCGCTCAGACGTCAACGATGCTGATGCTCCGGGCGAGGTCATCCACGATCGGCAGCAACTTCAATACTTGTACACCGGGCTCCCCTCCTCGGCGGGGACCCTGGGCGGCTCCGGCTAAGCTCGAACAGTGACTTCGCGCGTATTAATCAAGAACCTGTCCGCTCTCGACGACGGCCCCGTATCGGTGTCCGGTTGGGTCGATACCGTTCGAGACCAGAAAAAAGTGCAATTCGTCGTACTGCGCGACGAATCCGGCGCCGTGCAGCTGGTCAATCCCCGCACAACGGATGCCGATGGCCAGGTCGTCGCCGACGAGCCGGCGACCAGTATCTCGGGTCTCGCCCAGGGCACCTTCGTGACGGTGACCGGTGCGCTCAAGCACGACGAGCGGGTCAAGCTCGGCGGCATCGAAATCAAGCTGGCCACCCTCACCGTCGTGTCGGCCGCCATCCCCGAGACGCCGATCGCGGCCGACTCGAGCCTCGACAAGCGCATGGACTGGCGCTTCCTCGACCTGCGCAACCCGAAGCAGAACCTCATCTTCCGCATTCAGACCACGTTCGAGCACGCGCTGCGCACGTACTGGATCGAGCACGACTTCATCGAGCTGCACACCCCCAAGCTCATGGCCAGCGCGAGCGAGAGCCGCGCCGAACTGTTCGAGGTGGGCTACTTCGAGACGAAGGCGTACCTCGCGCAGAGCCCGCAGTTCTTCAAGCAGATGGCGCAGTCGGCCGGCTTCGGCAAGATCTTCGAGGTCGGCCCGGCATTCCGCGCCGACCCCTCGTTCACGAGCCGCCACGCCACCGAGTTCACCAGTGTTGACTCCGAGATCAGCTGGATCAACAGCCACGACGACGTCATGCAGCTGCACGAAGACCTCATGGTCGCCGGCTTCACCGCCGTCAAGGCCCGGCACGGCGACGAGGTCAAGGCCCTGTTCGACGTCGAGGTGACCGTTCCGAGCACGCCGTTCCCGCGCATCCCGCTGGCCGAGGCCAAGGAGATCGTGAAGAGCCGCGGCTACGAGGTTCCCCGCGACGACGACGACATGGACCCGGAGGGCGAGCGCCAGATCGCCGCCTACGTGGCCGAGAAGTACGGACACGAATTCGTGTTCCTCACCGACTACGCCTCGAGCATCCGCCCGTTTTATCACATGCGTCACGAGGGCGACGCGTCGATTACCAAGAGCTACGACCTCATCTTCAACGGCACCGAGATCTCGACCGGCGCCCAGCGCGAGCACCGCATCGAGGTACTCGAAGCGCAGGCGATCGAGAAGGGCCTCGACCCGAAAGAGATTGAGGGCTACCTGGACTTCTTCCGCTACGGCGTGCCCTCGCACGGAGGGTTCGGCATGGGCCTCGCGCGCGTACTGATGCTCATGCTGCACCAGGCGTCGATTCGCGAGGTCACCTACCTGTTCCGCGGCCCGACCCGCCTCGAGCCGTAAGGATCAACTAGACCTCGAGGTCGACCGCCAGGCGGTCGGCGACGACGGTACGGATGAACGCGCCAGCCTTCTTGTGCTCCGGGTGCTTCTGGTAGCGGTCGAGGGCCTCGAGGTCGTCGAAGTCGGCGATCAGCGCGACGTCCCAGTTCTCGTTACCGGCAACATCCGGCCCCACCGTCAACGCGCGAATCTCGGGCACAACCCCGACGAGGGCGTTCAGGCCGGCAGCGATCTGGGCCGCGTCGTCCGCCTTCTTGCGCGGGGTGAGAGCGCTGAGTTTCCAGCAGACGATGTGACGAATGGTCATGAGACCTCCAGTAGGGCGGTGCGCAGGCGCACCGGATCGATGCGCCAGTAATTGTGCACCTGGCCGTTAATGAGGAGCACCGGGATGTCCTCCAGGTAGAGGTCGTGCAACTCGGCGTCATCGAGAATGGAACGTTCCTCGAGCGTGATCGTGAGGGCCGATGCGTCATCGGCGAGCTTGGCCACAACGCTGCCGACCACGTCGCGTGCGTCGTCGCAGAGGTGACAACCGGGCTTGCCGATCAGGGTGAGGTGTGCGGTGGGCATGGGTCTAGCCTACGAGGCCGCGGTTACTCGACTAGACCATGCTCTGCTAGATGGAACTGCCGGTTCGGAACGTCCAGGTTTTCGTTGCCAGGGGGTTGCCGGCCGCATCCCGCACCGCACTGGTACCGCCCGTAATCGTCACCCGGTACAGCGTGTTGGACGCGAGCGTCACGGAGGGATTGATCGTGAGAACTTTGGTCGTCGAATTGAAGCTCCTCACCGCCGTAATCACCGCGCCGGTCGAAGCATTCGTCAATTTCACCGTTGACGCACTCACTCCGATGATCGCTTCGCTGAAGGTCGCCGTCGCGTTGGCGGTACGGCTAACGGATGTCGCCCCCGATGCCGGGCTGACACTGGTAATAGTGGGTACCGGCCCCGACGTGAACGACCAGGAGGTGGGCACTAACGGGTTGCCGACGGCGTCCAGCAGGCCAGACACGTTGACCGAGAAGAGTCTGTCGGCGCCGAGGGTGGCTGTGGGGTTGAGCGTCGCCGTGCGGGTTGTCGCGTCATACGTGACGGCCGCTGGCACGAGCGTCGTTCCCGTCTTCATCGTGATCGTGGTCGTCGAAACCTTCGTCACCGGCTCGCTGAAGGTGACCGTGACGTCGGCGGTCCGGCTGATTGCGCGGGCATCCGCTCTGGGGACCGCCGCGATGATCGTGGGTGCCGGACCCGACTGAAACGACCAGCTCGTGCCGGCGATCACGTTGCCGGCAATGTCACGCACACCGGTCACGGTGACGGTATAGAGCGTGTCCGCTGCGAGGGTCGACGACGGGTTGAGCGTGGCGACGTTTGTCCCCGAGGCGTAGGTCACGGCCGCAGCTACCGTTGCCGTTTGGGAGCGCAGTGAGAACGAGCTCGCCGTCACATTGATGACCGGTTCGCTAAACGTCGCCGAGATGTTCGCCGTCTGGCTGATCGACCGTGCATTGACGACCGGCACCCGGCTAGTCACGGTCGGCGGGGTGACGTCGCTGTTCCCCGGCGAGACGTCGCTGTTCCCCGGCGAGACGTAGAGCAGATAGTTGCTCGTTGACCGAGCGTCGAAGACCAACCCCTGCGTTGCCTGTGCGGAAAGAAAGTCGTCGATTTGCGCGGGAGTTGACGACGCGTTGACCTGTAGGTACCGCGCTACGGCACCAGCAACATGGGGCGCTGCCATGGATGTACCGCTCATCAGCGTATTGTCAGTATCCGACCCGATGAAGCTGGAGCGAACCCCGCTACCGGGGGCAAACAGGTCGACGCACTCCCCGAAATTGGAGTAGCTCGACCGATAGTCGCCCTCGTCGGTTGCGCCGACGGTGATCGCCGCCGGCGTCTCGGCGGGAGAGGCGGTACCGCACGAGTCCTGCGACCTGTTGCCCGCAGCGACGACGACCGGCACGCCGGCTGCCGAGGCGTTTTCCACTGCCTCGTCCAGCAGGGCATTGGACTCGCCGCCGCCGCTAATGTTAATGACCGAGGGGCCTGACCGGTAGGTAACGACCCAGTCAACGGCAGCGATCAGGTCCGAGACGTAGCCGCTCCCTCCGCAGTCGAAGACGCGGAGGGCGACCATGCTCACGGACTTCGCAACACCGTAGGTCGTACCGCCAATGGTGCCGCTGACATGCGTGCCGTGGCCGTTGCAATCGCCGGCGTCGCTGTCATCATCGACGAAGTCATAGCCGCTCGTCGCACGGCCACCGAACTCGGTGTGGGTAAGCCGGATTCCCGAGTCGATCACATAGACCGTCACGCCAGCCCCTGACGTTCCGTAGTCGTAGGTGCCAGAAAGAGCCGAAGAACGCTGGTCGATGCGGTCTAGTCCCCATGGGGCATCCGGCTGCAACGTGTCGATGTGAGTTGCGGTATCCAGCTCGACCCGCTCGACCAGGGGGCTGCTGCGCAAGTGCGCGATTTGGGCCGCGGTGAGCTTGGCCGAGAAACCAGCGAATGCCGCGCGGTAGCGGTTGTCAATCCTGACGCCCGCCCGGCTCTGAGCCTCGGCGAGGGCGACGCCGGCAGCGGATGACGCCGCCTGCACGATCACTGATTGGCGGGGATCAGCAGGATCCGCAGCCATGGCAGCGCCTTGCGCGTTCGCCGCGAGCGTGGCGGCCGGGCTGGCCGCTTGTGCCGTGAAAGTGCTGGTGGGCAGTAAAATCCCAGCAAGTAGCAGCAGCGGGATGATTATGGCAGCAGTACATCGACGCAAGAGCGCCGAGGGAGCGTGGTTCACGGGGGTAGCCTCTCGGACGCTAACGCCCACGTATTCCGTCAATAGTGATGCCGCGCACCATGGCACCGCCACCCCCATTCGGGGTAATGGCACATCGACGCTATGCTACCGGCGCAACGCGCAGGAACACCACTCCGCCCAGCCGTCTCTCAGGCAAGCAAAAAGCGCCAGTCCCGAAGGGCTAGCGCTTTGCTCACAGAACGACGAGGAGTCGCTCTACTTCTTATTACGACGCTGGTGGCGAGTCTTGCGAAGCAGCTTGCGGTGCTTCTTCTTCGCCATACGCTTGCGTCGCTTCTTAATTACAGAACCCACACGGACCTCACAAGTATTGGTTTAGTCGCGGGGCCCGCGACTGACACGAAAACACCATTCTATCGGACAAAACGCTCTCCAACTACTCAACCGTCGGATCGGGCCGGTCGTGGGAACGCGAAACGCCCGATTTCAACCGTTTCTGCGCCACTTCTTCGCGGTCGCATCCTTGACCACCTGGGACATCTGCGAGGCGTCGGCGAAAGCCTTGCCGATGGCCGAGGCGAAGGCGCGCTGCTCGTCTTTCAACCCCTCACCCTCCAGCTCGGCGGTCTTGACGGCCTGATCGAAGTCGACGCTGAGGAACGGGATCAGCCAATCCTCGATCTCCTCGAGCGGCGAATATTCCAGTCGGTAGAAGCGGTGTTGCCCGTCTTCGCGCACGGTGACCAGACCGGCTTCACGCAGCACCTTGAGGTGCTTGGAGACAGTCGGCTGGCTCAGCCCGAGATGACCGACGATGTCGGACACGCTCAGTTCGCTGCGCCCCGCGCTCCCGGGCTCGCCGGCGGGATCAGCCCGCTCCAAGAGGATGCGCAAAATGTCGCGTCGCGCCGAGTCTGCCACCACGGTGAAGATGTCTGCCATACCCTCAGGGTAGTCATTCGCACTGGGTAAAAACCACCGCTGGGTAGTACCATGTCAAACTGGCACAGGTCGCAGGTCAATCGGGGGTTCCAGGTGTTGTCGAGAACCGGGACAGGGCCGTCCCTCCCCCACCCACTCTCTATTTTGGTGCGCAGCCGGGACCGCGTGAGGGCGTGATTGTTCACACACGGTTTTAATGAGCTTGCCCTGATCGATATCGTTGGCAGTTGCGCACCAAGGTCACGACTCTCGGACCGATGGCGGGCCGGATCGATACCTGCGGCTTAATTTAGTCATTAGAGTGTCGACGAGTTTGGTCAGCGACCCTCATCGTCGAGCGGAGAATCCCCATGCACCACGCCCACTCCGAACCAAGTCAAACGCAGGAGCCTCGGTCCCTGATCCGCGAGTTCGTGAAGCGTTCGCCCTCCCGGGCAGCAGCACTCATCTTCGTCGCGGCCGCTCTTTTCTTCGCCATCGTCTTGTCTCTTCCGATCGCTGCGGCAGATGGGAACCGAACGCCCCTGCCCGATGCCATCTTTACCGCCGTCTCGGCCGTGACAGTGACGGGCCTGACGACGCTGGACACAGCAACTCACTGGTCTTTCTTCGGACAGGCGATGATTCTGCTCGCTATCCAGATTGGCGGGCTCGGCATTGTCACGATTGCCCTGCTCCTGGCGCGGGCGGTTACTCGGCACCTGGGCCTCGGCGACAAGGTCTTCGTTCAGCAGAGCCTCGGCACGTCGAGGCTCGGTGAGGTCGGCAGTCTGCTTCGCACCGTGGTGCTGACCACGCTAGCGATCGAAGCGGCACTCGTGGCAGTCCTGATCCCACGGTTCGTGATGATCGAAGACAACTGGTGGGAAGGCGTCTGGCACGGACTCTTCTACGGAATCTCCTCGTTCAACAACGCCGGCTTCGTCTCGCATGCGGGCGGCCTCGGCCAGTTCGATGGCGACTACTGGATTCTGACCCCGATCATGATCGGAGTATTCGTCGGAAGTTTCGGCTTCCCCGTGTATCTGACCTTGATCCAACACAAGTGGAATAGAAAGCGCTGGACCCTGCACACCAAGCTAACCCTCGGCACGACCACACTTCTGCTCATCGCCGGAGCGGTTGCCTGGGGAGCCATGGAATGGGGAAATGAACGGTCAATCGAACACCTCAGCATCCCGGACAAGCTCTTCCACGCCTTATTCGCCTCGACCATGATGCGTTCCGGCGGATTCGCCATCACGGACACGAGCGAATCGAACCCGATCACCCTCCTCATGACGGACGCATTGATGTTTGTCGGTGGCGGATCCGCATCGACTGCGGGAGGCATCAAAGTGGTCACGCTCGCGGTCCTCTTCCTCGCCATCGTCGCGGAAGCGCGTGGCGATAGGCGCGTCATGATCAGCGGACGGACGATTCCCGACGGCACCCTGCGGCTCGCCATCAGTGTCACATTCCTAGGCGCCACGCTCGTGCTCGTGGCGACCGGGCTCATCATGATGGTCAGCGATGAGCCGCTGGATCGCATCCTCTTCGAAGTTATCTCCGCTTTCGCTACCTGTGGCCTGTCTGTTGGGCTCAGCGAAGAGCTGCACCCGGCGGGAAAATACGTGCTTAGCCTCCTCATGCTGGCCGGCCGGATTGGCCCGATCGGTCTGGCTGCTGCCCTTGCGCTCAAACAACGCAATGTTCTCTACTCGCTCCCGGAAGAACGCCCGATCATTGGGTAGTCCGTTCAGTCAGGCAACTTTGGCCAGGCTCGCTGGCCGTCGAACCGCTCGATCGCCCTGTTGATTTTCGGCATGGTGGTTTACCGGAAAGCGTGTACGTGATGGCGGCCACGATGTTCATGGGCCGGGTTGGTACAGTGATTCTCGCGGCAGCATTGGCCGCAAGCCAGAGCAGGCAACTGTTCAAACACCCGGAAGAGAGGCCCATCGTTGGTTGATCGCATCAAACACGACGCTCCCGTACTCATCGTCGGGCTCGGGCGTTTCGGTGCTGCGACAGCCGGCCAGCTCGACCGTCTCGGCCGCGAAGTGCTCGTGGTCGACACGAGTGAGGCGCTGGTGCAGAAATGGTCGGAGCGAGTCACCCACGCTGTGCAAGCGGATGCCCGCTCCCTCGAGGCGCTGCAGCAAATCGGCGCCCAGGACTTCTCCATCGCCGTCTGCGCAACCGGTGCCTCGGTCGAAGCGAGCGTGCTCATCGTGGCGAACCTGGTTGACCTGAAGATCCCGCAGATCTGGGCCAAGGCCATTTCCAAGTCACACGGCAAGATCCTCGAACGCATCGGCGCTAACCACGTGATCTACCCCGAGGCCGAGGCCGGGGAACGCGTTGCCCACCTCGTGTCGGGTCGCATGCTCGACTTCATCGAGTTTGATGATGACTTCGCCCTCGTGAAAATGTACCCGCCGAAGCAGATCCGCGGCCTCAAACTGGTTGACTCCGGCGTGCGTCGCAAGTACAACGTCACGGTGGTCGGCGTGAAGAGTCCGGGAAAGCCGTTCACCTATGCCACGGCTGAGACGGTGGTCTCCAACCACGACCTCATCATCGTGTCGGGCGCCGAAGCCGACATCGAGCGGTTCGCGGCGCTCGGATCTTAGCCGATCAGCATCCGTTCTGGCGGAATGCACCCGGATTCGGTGAATAATCCTCCAATTCGTGGACGGCGACCGGCTATTCTCCTACTACGGACATAACTCGTCGCAGCTCGGCGAGGCTGCCTGTGGCGTCATGTCCGAGGACGGAAAGGCTCATCCATGTCACGAAACGTTCCCGCGCTCCCCGATACCGTTGCGCCCGAGGCCGGATTCACGGTGCCTGACACCACCGCTGACATCGTCGCCGAAGTGCAAACCGATACGACGGGCGAGGTCACCATCAACGGCGCAACGCGCACGGTGACCGGCAGCGATGAAGCCGGCGTGCGCGAGGAGATCATCGGTCTCGTCGTCGAGACTGCCCGCACCCGCGGGCAGTCTGTGCTGCTGCAGGTCAGCGACGAGCAGGGCGACTGGCCGCTGACGGTGCACCCGAACGGACGCGTCGAGTCCGCCGGACCGGTCGTCGTCGGGCGGCATCCCAAGCCGGCGCACACCGTGCCGCTCCCCGTGCAGAACAGTTCGCCGCGGCCTGCCGTGCCGATCGAAGCGGATGCGCGCACCCCGTTTGCTGCGCTGCTGCAGCCGCCCGCCACAGAAACCGCCGCCGCCGCCGCCGATGAACCCGACGATGAACCCGTCAGCCTGTTCGAATCCCTGCTCGCTCCTCTGGCTGTTGCCGCGGAGCCGCGGGCATCCGTCGGCGGAGCAGAGCGGACACCGTCGCTGCCAGTCGCGTCAGCGCCGGTCATATCAATGCCGGTCGCATCGGTGCCGGTCGCATCGGTGCCGGTCACATCGGTGCCGGTCACATCGGTGCCGGTCACATCACGTCCAGCCACCTCGCCATTCGTCACCTCGCCCGCTGCCGCTGCCGCTGCCGCGACCGCCGCGACATCGACCACCGTCCCGCCCAACCTCGCCGATTTTCTGAGCTCGCGGCCGCCGGCACCGACCGGTCCGGCCGAGCACGGCTGGCAGGGCGCCATGCGCCGCCTCACCGGCGGGCTGGTCTCGCTCGCGCCGAGTCCCACCGAGCAGATGCAGCGCAGCGCCATCAGCGCCGTGCAGCGCAGCCTGAACGGCCCCCGCACGATCGTGGTCCTCAACCCCAAGGGCGGGGCGCACAAAACAACCGCAACGCTGCTCATTGCGGCAACGTTCGGCATCTATCGCGGCGGCTATACCCTCGCCTGGGACAACAACGAGACCATGGGAACCCTGGGCGTACGCGCCCAGGCCGCTCGGCACACCAATACGGCCGTCGATCTGCTGCGCGACCTGGATCGCTTCGGTGATGCTCGCTCCCGGGTGGGCGACCTCGACAACTATGTACGGTCGCAGGGCGACGCCCAGTTCGATGCACTCGCCTCCGACCTCGATCCGGCCGGAGCGGCGAGCATCGACGATGTCGCATTCCGCAAACTGCATACAACGCTCAGCCGCTTCTACCGGGTGCTCGTCATCGACACCGGCAACAACATGCGGGCCAGTAACTGGGAGGCGGCCGTGGAGACCGCCGACCAGCTCGTGATCGTCTCGACCATCCGCGAGGACACCGGTTACGGTGCAGCCTCGCTGCTCGACGGCTTGCGCCAGAAGGGGCACGCCGACAAGGTCGCCCAGGCGGTGACCGTACTCGCTTCACCGTCGAAGACCGCGGATGAGCAGTTGTCCGCGCGCCTGCACGACCACTTTCGCCAGCTCACCCGCACCGTCGTCGACGTTCCCTACGACGCTTCGCTGGTCGGCGGCGGACCGCTCAACGTCGACGCGCTGGCGCCCCGCACCCGCTCAGCCTGGCTGCAGGCGACGGCCGCCATCGCCGAGGGGCTGTAGGCGCTAGCGGGAGTTTCCTAGCTAGCCTCGGTCAGAGTTCCAGAAGTGCTGGTCAACTCGGGTTTTGGCGGCTGGGTTTTGTATGACCTAACTTTTCT